>CAZTJC010000005.1:14645-29189 GCA_964613945.1 uncultured Acetobacteraceae bacterium | reverse complement strand
CGCCATCCCGACCGCTTCGAGGCGCGCTCGGAGACCGCATGGCCGCTCGCCGACACGCAATGGATCGAGTACGGCCTAGACTTGAACGCTCAGGTGCTCGGACCGGCATCGACCAACGGCACGCTCGATTTCGACGCCATGGGTGACGGCGTGACGTTCCTGACGCCGCCGGTCGAGCAGGAGACGGAGATCACCGGCCCGTCCGCCGTGCGGCTGTTCGTGTCGTCCAGCACTGCCGATGCCGACCTATTCGTGGTGCTGCGCGTGTTCACGCCCGACCTGCACGAGATCACGTTCCAGGGCGCGATCGATCCGCACACGCCGATCGGTCAAGGCTGGCTGCGCGCCTCGCATCGGGCGCTCGACCCAGCCTTGTCGCTGCCCTACCGCCCGTATCACACCCACACTGACCCCGAGCCGCTCACGCCCGGCGAGATCGTTCAGCTCGACATCGAGATATGGCCGACCAGCATCGTTGTGCCGCCGGGTCACCGTATCGGGCTCAGCGTGCGCGGGCGCGACTACGAGGCGGCCGTGGACGGCGGCAAGTTGTCCAACTTCAAGAACGTGCTGCGCGGATGCGGGCCTTTCCTGCACGACGACCCAACCGATCGACCACCGGCGTTGTTCGCCGGCCGGACCACGCTGCACGCAACGGCGGGGCAACGACCGATGCTGCTGCTGCCCATCATCCCGTCCCGCATCGCACTGGAGGCATCATGACGACCATCGGCCGACGCACATTCCTCGGCAGTAGTCTCGCTCTCTCGCTGGCCAGCCGCGCCCGCGCTCAGGAGGCGGGCCCGATCCGGCTCGGCTTTCTGACGGTCAAGACCGGGCCGCTCGCCGCAGGCGGAATCCAGATGGAGCAGGGCCTGCAGCTATGGCTCAAGCAGAACGGCAACAAGATGGCCGGGCGCGCAATCGAACTGTTCACTGCCGACACCGGCGGGGTGCCGGCCAATACTCGCTCCAAGACGCAGGAACTGGTGGAGCGAAACAACGTTTCCGCCATCATCGGGCCATTGGCGGCGTTCGAGGCGTTGGCGATCGACGACTACACCAAGGAAAAGAACATCCCGGTGTTCAGCGTCGCGGCAGCGGAGGACATCACCCAGCGGCACCCCGATCCGTGGTTCTGCCGGGTCACATCGTCGTCGGCGCAATGCGCACAGGTGCTGGCCGACTATGCGCGCAAGGAGCTGAACTACAAGCGCATCGCGACAATCGGCGACGACATGGCCTTTGGCCAGGAGCAGAATGCCGGGTTCCAGCGCGTGTTCGAGGATGAAGGCGGGCAAACGGTGCAGAAGCTGTGGCCGCCGCTCAACGCGCCGGATTACGGCACCTTTATTGCCCAGTTCAAAGACGTGGACGCCATCTTCATGTCGTTCGCCGGATCCAACGGTTTCCGCTTCTTTAAGCAGTACAAGGAATATGGCGGCACGACTCCGATCATAGGTGGCATGACGGCAGTGGATGAGGCGGTTCTGCAGCAGATGGGCGCGGATGCGCTGGGGATGGTGTCGACCAACTGGTACTCCGCCCAACTCGATAACCCGACCAACAAGGCATTCGTTGCCGGTATGCAATCGGACTATAAAGCCGATCCGGGTTATTACGCGGCGGGAACCTACGTGGCGGCACAGGTAATGAACGCCGCACTCGGCCAGATCGGCGCCCGTATCGAGGACAAGCCGGCCTTCATCAAAGCGGTGCGCGAGGGGAGTTTTCCTGACACGGTGCGCGGACCGGTGCGCTTCGACCAGTTCGGCAACGTCGTCGGTAACGTCTACATCCGCAAGGTCGAGAAGAAGAACGGCCGGCTGGTCAACACCGTGGTCAAGACCTATCCGGACGTCAGCCAGTTCTGGACCTACGACCCGGCGGCGTTCCTGAAAGCCCCGGTCTACGGTCGCGACTCACCGCCAGCGCGCTTTCTCGACAAATAGCGCATGCAATTCTGGCTGATCCAGACGCTGAACAGCGTGGCATTCGGCGGCCTGCTATTCCTGCTTGCCTCCGGCTTCTCGCTGATCTTCGGCTTGTTGCGCATACCCAACCTTGCCCACGGCGCCTTGTTCATGCTGGGCGCCTATCTCGGCGCGACGTTGCTCAACCTGGGATGGCCGCTCTGGATTGCGGCGCTGGCCGTGGCGGCCGGCGTGGGTGCGCTCGGTGCCGTGCTCGAACGCGGCTTGTTGCGCCGGCTCGCCGGTAACGAGCAAGGCCAAGTGCTGGTGACGCTCGGCATCGCCTTTATCATCGCCGACATGTGCCTCAGCGTCTGGGGTGGGGATCCGATGCCGCTGGCCGCACCGCCTTCGCTGAGCCGGCCGCTGCGCGCGTTCGGCTATGCGTTCCCGACCTACCGCCTGGTCGTGCTGGTGGTCGCCGTCGCCGCGCTGGTCCTTCTGGTATTGCTGCTGAACTACACGCGGCTTGGCGCCATGATCCGCGCTGGCGTGGATGACCGCATGATGGCGCGCGGCGTCGGCATCCGGGTCGGCCGCTTGTTCAACACCGTGTTCTTCATTGGTGCCGCCCTGGCCGGTTTCGGCGGCGCGGTCGGCGGGCCGATCCTCTCGGCGTATCCCGGGCTCGATACCGACATGCTGCCGCTGGCGCTGATCGTGGTCATCCTGGGTGGCGTGGGTAGCCTCGGGGGGGCGCTGGTGGGCAGTTTTCTGATCGGCTTCATCTACAATTTTGGCAACGCCTTGCTGCCCGACTTCGCCTACGTTGTCCTGTTCCTGCCGATGGTGCTGGCGTTGGTGTTCAAGCCGGAAGGTCTGTTCGGGCGAGTGGGCGCATGAGGAATCCTGCCATCATCGCCGTCGTCACCGTGGCCGCACTTGCCGCGCTGCCATGGTTGCTGCCCGGGACGTTCTACGTCGCCATCGCGACCCACGTGCTCGTTGCCGCCATCCTAGCGCTCAGTCTCAATATCCTGATCGGCTATTGCGGCATGTCTTCGCTCGGGCACGCCGTCTATCTCGGCGTTCCCGCCTATGCTTATGCCTGGCTAATGGCCAACACCGGGATCGGCGTGCTCGGTGCCGCGATCCTGGCGGTGCTGTGCGGGACCCTCCTGGCAGCGGCGTTCGGCATACTGGCGCTGCGGGCAGCCGGGCTGAGCTTCATGATGATCACGCTCGCCTTGGGGCAGGTGGTGTGGGGCCTGGCTTATCGCTGGGTGTGGCTCACCGGCGGCGACAACGGATTGCGCGCGGCCCGGCCGAGCCTGCCGGGTTTCGACTTCGCGCAGCCGACATCATTCTACTACCTGGTTGCAGCGGTCTTCCTGATTGCCTTGGCGGCGTTGTGGCAACTGGCCCGCTCGCCATTCGCCGCCTGCCTGCGTGGCGCGCGGGATCAGCCGCGCCGGATGCGGATGCTGGGGCATCCGGTCTGGCTGATGCAGTGGGCGGCGTTCACCTTGGCCGGGTTCTGGGGCTCGATCGCCGGGCTGCTCTATGTATGGGATTACGGCTTCATCAGCCCGCAGACCATGTCGCTGCAGCAATCGGCCGAGGTGTTGCTGATGGTGGTGCTCGGTGGTGCCGGCACGCTGGCCGGGCCGGTCGCCGGTGCGGCGATCATCACCGTCGTCAAGACGGTCGTCAGCTCCTACGTCGATCGCTGGTCCTCGCTGCTTGGGCTCATCTTCATCGTCTCGGTGATGCTGATGCCGCGCGGATTGGTTCCGGGCGTTCGCCGCTGGTTCGCCTCGCCGGCGAGGGCATGATGAGCACGCCCGCGCTTCACGTCGACGGCCTTCGCAAGGCGTTCGGCGGCATCACCGCAACCAACGGCGTCTCGCTCACCGTCATGCCTGGCGAGCGGCGGCTGTTGATCGGTCCCAACGGCGCCGGCAAGACGACGTTGTTCAACCTGATCTGCGGCGACCTGCGCGCCGATGCCGGCAGCGTCAAAGTCTTCGGGGAGGAGCTTAGGGGCCAGCCGGTGCGCAAGCGCGCCAGCGTCGGTCTCGGTCGCACCTACCAGGTGCTCACACTGTTTCCCGGCGAGACACTGCTGCACAACGTCGCGCTGGCCGCAATCGGCACCAGTCCGGTTGGCTGGATCCCATGGGGCTCGTTCGCGCGGCGCCACGACATCAACGCCCGCGCGCAAGCCGCATTGACGACGGTGGGGCTGCAGGACCAGGGCACTCGGATCGCGGCGGAGACGTCCTATGGCGAGCGGCGCCGGCTCGAACTGGCGATGGTGCTGGCGCAGGAGCCGCGGCTGTTGCTGCTGGACGAACCGCTGGCCGGATTATCGGCGCAGGAGCGCGTGACTGTGCGCGCCGTGCTGGAAGCGTTGCCGCGCTCGGTGTCAATCGTGCTGATCGAGCATGACATGGACGTCGCACTCGCCCTGGCAGATCGTATCACCTTGCTCAATTTCGGCACCGTCGTACTGGAAGGCACTCGCGCCGAGGTCGTGGCCGATCCCCGCACGAGAGAGGTGTACTTCGGTGGTTGACGCGCTCACGCTACACGAGCTCGACGCCGGTTACGGCGACAGCCATGTGCTGCACCAGGTGAACTTGGTGTTGCCCGAAGGGAGGACGTTGGCGCTGCTGGGGCGGAACGGTGCGGGCAAGACGACGTGCATGGGCGCCATCATGGGCTTTGTCCGCGTGCGCGGCGGCCATGCCAGCGCGTTCGGCAAAACACTGCGCGCTGGCAGCCCCGAGCATGTCGTGCGTCAAGGCGTCGGCATCGTACCGCAAGGGCGCCGCATCTTTCCGTCGCTCACGGTTCGCGAGAACCTGGTGGTGGCGGCCCGCAAGGTCGCTGGCTCCGCCTGGACGGCCGAGCGCGTGTTCCAGACGTTTCCGCGGCTGCGCGAACGCGTGTCGCAGCGGGCCGGCCTGATGTCGGGGGGCGAGCAGCAGATGCTGGCGATCGGGCGGGCGCTGATGGGCAACCCGCGCGTGCTGCTGCTCGACGAGCCGTCCGAAGGGTTGTCGCCGAAGATGGTGACCGAGATTGGCGAGACGATCGCGCTGCTCAAGCGCGAAGGCTTGTCCATGATCCTGGTCGAGCAGAACGTCCACCTCGCCTTGTCGCTGGCCGACGACGTCGCGCTGCTCAACACTGGCCGGGTCGTCGTGCAGAGCACGGCAGCCGCGCTTGCGGCCGACCCGGCGACGATCAACCGCCACCTCGGCGTGTTCTAAAGGAGACCACTCGTGACCGAAGAAACCAATCACTACGGCGCCACCGCCGCGCGTCAGCATGGCCAGCCCGGCCGGGAGCTGCGCCCGAAGAGCATCACGGTCGACATGCATTCGCACGTCATGGTGCCTGAAGCGGCAGCGCTGACGCAGCCACATGTGGATTTGAGCAAGGTGCCGCTCGCGCATTTCGCCACGGAAGCGACCAAGGCGCTTAACCGCAAGCAGGACGGCGATCGCCGTCCCAACATGGTCGATCTCGGCGTGCGCCTGGCCGACATGGATGCTGCCGGGATCGATGTGCAGATCATCATGCCGCCGCCGCCGCAATGCACCTATCACGTGCCGCTCGACATCGCGATCAAGGCGGCGCGCATGGTCAACGCCGGGCTGGCGGAGTTCGCCGCACAGAAGCCGGAGCGCTTCGCCGCGATCGGCACCGTGCCGATGCAGGACGGTAAGGCGGCAGCAGCCGAGCTCGAGCGAAGCATGCGCGAGGACGGCATGAAGGGCGCACACATCCTCACCAACGTGAACGGCCTCGAACTGTCCGATCCGGAATTCGCCCCGTTCTGGGCCAAAGCGGAAGAGCTCGGCGCGGTGATCCTGATCCACCCGAACGGCTTCACCGAAGCGAGCCGGCTGACGCGCTTCTACTTCAACAACGTGGTCGGCAACCCGCTGGAGACCACGCTCGCGCTGCATTATCTGATTTTCGACGGTGTGCTGGACCGCCATCCCGGCCTGAAGCTGATCGCGGTGCATGGTGGCGGCTACCTGTCCACCTATTCCGGCCGTATCGACCATGCCTGGGGCGCCCGGTCGGATGCACGTGGAGCGCTCAAGGAGCCGCCGACCTCATACCTCAAGCGTGTGTTCGTCGACTCCGTCGTGTTCACGCCGCATCAGCTGCGCAACCTGATCGAGGTATTCGGCGTCGATCACGTGCTGATGGGCACCGACTATCCGTACGACATGGCCGAGAGCGACCCAATCGGACACCTGGCATCGGCCGGACTGGATGAGGCGGCCTTTGGCAAGATCGCCGGCTTCAACGCGCAGAAGCTGTTCGGCCTCAAGGGCTAGAAGTTCAGCAGCGCCGTCTCCGCCATCACCGCTTCCGGTGTGCGATGGCGGAAGGCGGCCTGCCGTTCCTCCTCGGTGCTGAGATGGGCCTGCATGTAGGCACCAAGATGCCGGCCGCGCTGCACCAGGCGTCGGCCTGCGGGCAGGCGCTCCGCCTGGTATCGCTCGAGCGCCGCTTCCAGGCTCCCGGGCGCAGCCAGTGCGGCTACCAGGCTCGTCGCATCCTCGGCCGCCTTGGTCACCCCTGCCCCCACATGCGGGCGCACCACGAACGCTGCGTCGCCCATCAGGACGGCGCGCTTCCAGGTGATTTGCGGAAGCTCCAGGTCGAAGATCGGCTGCAGGAACGGTTGCGCCGTCGCCGCAACCATCGCGGCGAAGGCGGGCGCCAGCGTTTGTTCTGCTGCCTCGCGCATCGCCGATGTCACCGCCGGCCGGATGAGCGGCGGCGGAATCGAGACGGCGTGCGTTTTGCCGTGCAGGTCCGTCAGCAGCTCCGGCAGGGCATGCGCCTCGTCCGCCGGCCGATACCAGACGAAGTTGTAGCGTCGCCGACCCGGCCGAAGGTCGTTGCCCTCGCCAGCCACCGGATAGGCCAGGATCTGCTCCCCCGGGGGCAGGCAGAAGCTGAAGCGGCCGCCGATCTCCGCCGGCACGTCCGCTTCCGCCAGCAACCCGCGCCAGGCGACATAACCGGCATAGGATGGCGCCACATCGCCGGCCAGGAGCTGACGGACGGTCGAGCGCACGCCGTCAGCACCGATCAGCAGGTCGCCTTCTGCATGCCGCCCATCCGCGAAGTGGGCGCACACACCGTGATCATCGATGTCGATGGCGGCTAACTCGGCCCCATGCACATAGCATTCGTCCGGCAGCGAACCGCGCAGCATGCCGAACACCCGCTCCCATGACGTCGCGACCTGCGCGCAGGGATGGGTGCCGACCACCTCGCCGTTCCGCCCGAGCGTGATGCGCTCGGCAATCTCGATGCCGAAATCGCGCTGCGTATCCAGGCCTAGGCGCTGCAGGATCGCCCGCAGCTCCGGATGCGTGACGATGCCGGCACCACGGCCGCTCAGCGGCGTCGGCACCCGCTCGTAAATGCAGGCGTCCCAGCCCTGCTGCCGCAGCAACAGCGCCGCGAACAGCCCGCCGATCGAGCCGCCGATGATGATCGCCCGCCGCTTGCTTGCATCCGACACGAGGACCACCCCACCTCTTGTTTATCAGACGATCATCTAGACGCCGCGCGCTTCCTGTCAACCCGCTGCGGCATCTCCCCGAGCAACGTACGCAACGTCTGCGGTAGGCCGTTCAGCAACGCATCCACGCTTGTCTCGATAAAAGAGGCCAGCGTCACCTCCGATACATGCCCATACACTTCGCGCCGCTGGCCGTAATAGAAGATGCCACCGTGGAACAACCAGTATAGTTCGATCTCGCGCGCGCCAATCGGCTGCACGTCGACGTTCGGTAGGTCGTGCGCCTGTCGCAACGCTTCCGCCAGCTTACGCAGCAAATGGTGCTCGACGAAGGTGATCCACCACTGGTTCATCTCCAGCCCGCGCAGTCCGGCGAACAGATAGATGCGAATCCACTCCGGCGTGAACACCGCCGCGGTGAACTGGGTGTAGAACGCGATCAGCCGATCTCGGATCGGCCGCCCGGGCTCGGCCAATTCACGCTCCCAATCCGGCTGCCAGCGAGTGAGATACACCTCCTGATACACGGCCTGGATCAGATCTTCCTTGGACGGGAAATAGCGGTAGATCAGCGGCTGCGTGACTTGCAGCCGCCGAGCCAGCTCGCGCGTGCCACCATCGAAGCCGACTTCGGCGAAGTAATTGACAGCAGCGTTCAGGATTTGCCGCTTGCGGTCGTCCGGCGCGAGACGCTGGCTGCGACGCGGCGCAGGCGTGGTGCTCGTTTCATCGCGGGTGGTAACCATACTGGGTGCTACCGCGAGCCGCTTCCTGGCGGAAGGGCAGATTTGGTTGCGCCCCCGCCGGAGTGGGTGACCGTTGCCGGTATTCGATCCGAGCCGATTTGCTCGGATACGAGGTCAGACCCTGTACTTTTCATCGTCCTGTGTGACCGATTCGAAGCAATCAGCTTCGACAACCGCGTCGGCTCTACGTCACGCCATCGCCGCCCGAAGGCAGTCTACCTGGCGTGCGGAGTTTCTGTAGGCGACGTAAAACGATGGATTGGCGCGATGATGTTCCCCGCCAGGATGGGCACGCAATCGGGTGGAAAGTCCTGCCGAATGGTAATGCCACGCTCCATGATACGGCCGAGGAACGCATCCAGATAGTCCATGGCGCCGGTCGGTAGATCGTGGAGGACCATCAAAGTCCAGTCCTGCTGGTCGATCTGCGCCAGCGCCGTCTCCACCCAGGCTTCGGGCTCCGCCCAATCACGGGGAACGGCATTCCACAACACGCAACTATACGCCTCCTGTTCCAGCAGGCGCACAGCATCCAAACTCAGGAGATGCGGCCCGATGGTACCGCCGCCGCCCATGGGACGGAACCAGCGCGACTGGTGAGCGAGGGTGCCTAGCTCATCCTGCGTTCGAGTGATCTCGGCCGCAGCGCTTCCAGGTCGCTCACCCAATGGCGAACTATGCGTCCAGGTATGATTGCCGATCCAGTGACCCTCGGCGGCGGCGCGGTCGGCACAAGCACGCGCGGCCGGATCGACGAGCTTGTTGCCGATGACAAAAAAGGTCGAACGGATGTCGTGTCGGGCAAGCGTGTCCAACACCAGCGGGGTGACTGCAGGATCGGGGCCGTTATCGAAGCTGAGGGTAAGCTGCTTCATTGAACCTCCCGTTGTCCGGCACCGATCCAGCCGGCCGCCCGGCGCTCCGCCCAGCGCACCCCGCCATCGAACAAGGCGATGACCGCCACGACCAGCAGCACCGCGGCAAAGACGTGCGGACTATCGAGCATGGTGCGATAGTTCGTCACCAGGAACCCGATCCCGGCGGTGGAAACCAGCATCTCCGCCACTACCACGCCGACGATGCAAAGCGCCCCGCCGAGCCGCAGCGCCGACAGCACGGTCGGAATCGCGGCGGGCAACACCACCCGCAGCAGTAGCTGAAACGGCCGTGCACCCATGCTGCGCGCCGTCAGGATCAAATTGGGATCGATGGTCCGCATGCCCGCCGCCATGGCAAGAGTGGTGGGGAACACCGCGTAGAGCGCGGCAAAGGCGACCTTGCTCTCCGGTCCCAAACCAAACCAGGCCGTCATGGCGGGATACAGGATCACGACGGGAACAGCATACAGGCTGGACACGATCGGCAACAGCAGCCGCCGCACCGGGGTAACGCCGCCCAACAGCGCACCTGCTAGGATACCACCGACGCAGGCGAGAAGTGCTGCCGCTGTCACTTCCGCGATCGTCACTGCCAGCGCTGCTACATAAGTCGACATGTCGACCAGCCCGGCCGCCAGGGTGGTGGTCAATGGTGGTAGGAACAGCGTCGGCACTAGGCCCAGCCGTGGCAACGCCTCCCATGCGATCAGCAGCAGGGCCACCATGGTCCATCGGATCGCGGCCGGGCTCATGGCGTGCGAATCTGCTGCCAGATGCGGTCGCGAAGCTGGGCAAAGTGCGGGTCGCCGGTCATGGCGTAGGTGCGTGGGCGCGGTAGATCGACTTCGATGCGGTCGATGATGCGGCCGGGGCGGGCGGAGAACACCAGCACCTCGTCGGCGAGGTATACCGCCTCCGTCAGGCTGTGAGTGACGAACACCACCGTCTTTCGCGTGACGGACCAGATCCTCAGCAACTCGTCGCCCATGGTCATTCGGGTCTGTTCGTCGAGAGCCGCGAACGGTTCGTCCATCAGCAGCACGGGCGGATCCTGCACCAGGCCGCGGGCGATGGAAACGCGCTGGCGCATACCGCCGGAGAGTTCGTGCGGATGCCGGGTCCCGAAGGCGTCGAGTCCGACGAGAGCCAGCATCTCCGCAGCACGAGCCCGGCGCGGCGCTTTGGCCATGCCGCGAAGCGAGAGCGGAAAAGCCACGTTGTCCACTGCATCCAGCCAGGGAAACAGGTTGGCATCCTGGAACACCACGCCCACACGGTCGGGGTCCGGCGCCGTCATCGGGCGACCAGCGCACTCGATGCTTCCCGCACCGGGACGATTGAGCCCGGCGAGCATCATCAGCAGCGAGGATTTGCCGCAGCCGCTGGGGCCGACCAGCACGGTGAACCGGCCCGGTGCAATGGCCAGCGACACGTTATCCAGCGCCGGCGTCGTGCCGTGTCGGCCGCCATAGGTGTGGCTGAGCCCCCGGACGGCAATGGCGGCATCTGCGGATGCGTCGCTCATGCCCGCCACGCGCCGGCCCGCGCCTCCAGCCAACGGAGCGCCTCGTTCACCACCATGGCGGCAATCGAGACCAGCAGCACGCCCGACAGCAATGGCGTCATGTCGAAGCTTTCGCCCCAATCGGCCAGCCGATGGCCGAAGCCGGCGCGCGACGCGTATACCTCCGCCAGCATGATGGCGGTCACGGTGAAGATCAGCGCGGTCCGCAGGCCTTCCAAAAGGATGGGCAGCATACCCGGCAGATAGACGCGGAGCGCCACCTGCGTGCGCGTGGCGCCATAGGACCGGGCCACCAGCAGGTGCTCCGGCCGGACGGAGCGTACGGCTGTCGCGGCGCTCATGGTCACGAGCAGAAAGGCCGAAAATACCCCGAACGCCACCTTCTGTCCGAAGCCGATGCCCATGGTCAGGATGAACATTGGCAGAAAGATCGACTTCGGCAGGCCGAACAGGAAGAAGATCAACGGGTCCATCACGCGCGCGAGCTGCCGACTTTCACCGAGCGCCAGGCCCAAGAGCAGCCCCGTCGGAATGGCGACGACAAAGGCGGTGCCGATTTCGGCGGCGGAGATCAACAGGTCCGTCTGGATCGCTGGACGACCGAGCATCGTCACGGTGCCGGCGAACACGGCGCTGAATGGTGGCAGCAGTGCCGGGTCCACGATCCCCAGACGAGGCAGCGCCTCCCATATCAGCAGCAGCGTGGCTACGATCAACAAGCGCCCGGCGGCGAGCGTCACGCGGTGGGCACTGGCTTGAAGCGATCGGACACCACCTCCGCTGGCGTGGCCATGTCTGTCATGCCGCCAAGACGGGAAAGCTGGAGGTTGTACTCGATGCCCGCCAGCGGCATAGCGCCATCCGTGGAAAGCTTCAGGATCGTGTTCTCCCACTCCGCGGCGGCGGCTTCCGGAGGCACCTCGTCGATCTCGGCGATCAGCGCGACCGAAGCGTCACGGTTAGCGTGGGTCCACCGCACCGCGCCATAAAGGGCGTTCAATGCCTTCTGGATCAAGGCCGGGTTACGGTCGATTATGGGCTGGGTGGTGATCCAGGCGGTGGTGACGTGGGCCGGGATCGCATCGGCAAAGTCGATCAACACGCGCGCCTGACCGGACTGCTCCAGTTGGAACGAGAGCGGGGAATACACCACGGCAGCATCCACGTTGCGGGAGCGCAGGTTCGGCACCAATCCGCCCCCGCCCAGCGGCACGCGGGTGAACTGCAACTTGCGATCGGCCTGAAGCCACAAGGCCAACTGATCCGATGCAGAGCCGGCGGAAGTGATGCCAACCTTCTTGCCCGCCAACTCCGCCACGGTGGCGATCGGGCTGTCCTGCCGCACCAGCAGGTGCCACCCACTGTAAAGGCTCGAACCGCCCGCCACAGCCTTGGCCGGCACGCCCTTGCGCTGCCCGGCGGCAACGAGGGAGGGTGGATCCAGGATCAGGTCCGCCGCTCCGGCCGCCAGGGCCTCAAAGCACTCGGCTCCGCCACGATAGACGGTGAGCTCGGCGACGATGCCTTCCTTGGCGAAGAAGCCCTGCCGCACCGCTGCCGTGGCCAGGATGGTGGGCCAGTATGCCTTGGTCGGCAAGCCCAGCCGGATGGTATCGGCGGCGCGCGCCGGGCGGATGAAAGGGATGGTGGCGGCGGTACCGATAAAAAGGCGCCGGGTCATGTAACGGGTCACGTGAGCCTCCTGCGGGCTCTTGACGGCCCCTAGCGTTGCCGACAAAAAATATACGATCCTGCTTGTCAGCGCCGAAAATGTCGCGCAGCCTGGGACGAAACGCAAGGGCAGGGAGGCGCGAACATGGAATCAGACGGTCCGCAGACCTTGTCCGGCGTCGTTTATGCACGGCTGCGACAGGAGATCGTCGACGGCACGCTGGACCCCGGCAGCAAGCTGCGCATTGGCGCGGTGTCCGCCCGATACGGCGTGACCAGCACCCCGGTGCGTGAAGCTCTCAGTCAGCTTGCATCCGACGGCTTGGTGCAGCGCCGGGAGCAACGCGGCTTCACCGTGGCCGAGGCAAGCGAGCCCGAGCTGCAGGAACTGATCGAGACGCGCTGCTGGGTGGAGGAGATCGCGCTGCGCCAGGCGATGCTGCATCCGACCCCCGAGTGGGAGGAGGGCATCGTGGTGGCGCTACACCGCCTGTCCCGGACCAAGCGATCCACGGACGCCGCGGTGTTCCAGGAGAACCCGGCGTGGGAACCGGTGCATCGCGCTTTTCACCGCGCGCTGGTGGCCACGTGCCCATCGCGCTTCCTGCTGGATTTCTGCGCCCGGCTCGGCGATCACGCCACGCGCTATCGCCGCCTGGCGATGCGGGCGGCGTATCCAAACCGCGACATCGGCACCGAGCACCGCGCCATCGTCGAGGCCACGCTGTCCGGCGACGCGGACGCGGCGGTCGACGTGCTGACGACCCACTATCGACGAACCGCGAGCATCGTGACCGGCGCCCGATCCAAGCAAGTGACAAGGAATAGCTGAATGCGACTGATGAGTTTCGAAGCCGACGGCAAGGCCAGCTGGGGTGTGGTGGACGGCGATGCGGTGGTCGACCTCGGCAGCCGGGCCCCTACCCTGCGCGCGGCGCTGACGGGCCTGCCGGGTTTGGCGCAGGACACGGCCGGGTTGCCGCGGCACAAACTGTCGTCGGTCACCTATCTGCCGACCATCCCGGATCCCGACAAGATCATCTGCATCGGCCTCAACTATCTGACACACATCCTCGAGGGTGGCCGGCCGAAGCCGGAGAAGCCCACCATCTTTACCCGTTGGGCCAACAGCCAAGTCGGTCACGACCAGGCCATCGTGCGGCCCCGGGCCTCCGAGACCCTGGACTTCGAGGCCGAGCTGGCCGTGGTGATCGGCAAGGCCTGCCGTCACGTGCCGGAGGCTGACGCGATGGACGTGATCGCCGGCTACAGTTGCTACAATGACGGCTCCGTCCGCGAATGGCAGCGGCACAGCAGCCAGTTCGGGCCGGGCAAGAATTTCCCTAAGACGGGTGGTTTCGGCCCCTATCTGGTGACGCCGGACGAGGCGGGGGACGTGACCCAGGCCAGCCTGGTCTGTCGCCTGAACGGCGAGGAGATGCAGCGCGCCACCACGGATGACCTGGTGTTCACCATTCCGCACCTGATCCATTACTGCTCGACCTTCACGGAGCTGGTACCCGGCGACGTCATCATCACCGGCACCACCGGGGGTGTCGGCGCCTATCGCACGCCGCCCGTGTGGATGAAGCCCGGCGACGTGGTCGAAGTGGAAATCGGCGGCGTCGGCCTGCTCCGCAACACGGTGGTGCAGGAACAATAACCGGCCGTTGGAGGACACGATGGAAGACCTGACCGAGACCACCGTCACCGAAGCCGTCCTGCAGCAGATGGCAGACACGCCGGACCCCCGGCTGCGGGAGATCATGGCGGCGGCGGTGAAGCATCTACACGCCTTCGCGCGGGACGTGTCGCTCAAGCCCGAGGAGTGGCTGTTCGGCATCAAGTTCCTCACCGAAGTCGGGCAGGCCTGCACGCCGTTCCGACAGGAGTTCATCCTGCTGTCCGACACGCTCGGGCTGTCGCGCATGGTCAACATCCTGCACGACGGGCGTGCGGAAACGGTGGGCACGGAAACCAGTCTGCTTGGTCCCTTCTATCGCAACGACTCTCCCCGGCTCTCGCTCGGCGACAGTATTGCCACAGAGGCTGGGCGGGAGGAGATCGGCCTGTTCGGCACCGTCCGGGACGAGGCCGGCAACCCGGTTCCGCATGCCACGGTCGAGGTGTGGCAGACCGACCCTGATGGTGCGTATGACCTGCAGGCGGCCGACCCCACGGCGATGGACTGGCGGGCACAGTTCCAGACCGACGAAGCCGGGCGCTACTGGTTCCGCGCCACCCTGCC
>CAZTJC010000005.1:12925-14545 GCA_964613945.1 uncultured Acetobacteraceae bacterium | reverse complement strand
TGCTGCTGGCCGCGCCCGCGCTGGCCCAAACCGACCCGGTCGGCCATCCCGTCCGCATCGGCGTTATCACCGACATGAATGGCGGCCTCGCCGCCCAGACCGGCGCCGGAGCGGTGCTGGCGGTGCAGATGGCAGCCGAAGACTGCTTGGCCGAGGAATGCAGGGGCATGACCGTCGAGGTGCTGTCTGCGGATCACCAAAACAAAGCCGATGTCGCGATCGGGATCGTGCGGGACTGGTGGGACAACAAGGGTGTCACCGCCGTGGCCGATATCGTCCAGGCCACCGTGCAACTCGCGGTGCAGCACGAAGCGGCGGGGCGCAACAAGGTGACACTGTTCTCTGGCGGCACCGCGCGGCTCACCAGCGAAGACTGCGCGCCGGCCACCAGCGTGATGTGGATGTGGGACACCTACGGCCAGGCGGTCGGCATCGTTAAGCCCTTGGTGAAGCCAGGGCAGAAATGGTTCTTCATCACCGCCGATTACGTGTTCGGCAAGTCGCTGCAGGCGGACGCCACGGCGCTGCTGGAAAAGGCCGGCGCAAAGGTGGTCGGCTCCGTCAGCCACCCCTTCAACTTCTCCGGTGACTTTTCACCGTTCCTGCTGCAGGCACAGGCCTCCGGTGCCGATGTCATCGCGCTCGGCAACACGGGGGCCGACCTGATCACCTCCGTGAAGCAGGCGCGGGAGTTCGGGATCGGGCACGGCCAACAGCAACTCGTCTCCTTTGTGCTGACGGTGCCGGATATTGCGGCGCTCGGCTTGGACACGGCGCAGGGCGTGCTGGTGAACGAGGCGTTCTACTGGAACCTCGATGACCGCACCCGGGCCTGGTCCCGGCGCTTCGCCGCGCGTAATGGCGGACGCATGCCGTCGAACATCCAGGCCGGCGACTATTCCGTGGTGCGGGCCTACCTTCGCGCGGTCGCGGCCACGCGCAGCACGGATACGGCTCCGGTAATCGCCAAGCTGCATGAGATGCCCGTCAACGACCTGCTGACCCGCAACGGCACGCTGCGGCCGGACGGGCGCATGGTGCACGACACCTACCTGTTCCGGGTCAAGAGCCCGGCGCAATCGACCGAGCCCTATGATGTGTATGACCGGGTCGCCACCATTCCTGCCGCCGAGGCCTTCCGGCCGCTGGCGGAAGGGAAGTGCGCGGCCCTGAACAAGTGAGCCCTGGCATGAAAACGCTTCCCTTGCTGCCCACCACCGTCGTCGGCAGCTATCCACAACCGGACTGGCTGGTGAATCGCGACATCCTCACCGGACGCCTGCCGCCGCGTACGCGCGCCAAGGAGATCTGGCGCGTGCCGGAGCCGATGCTGGAAGGGGCGCAGGACGATGCCACCCTGCTGGCGATCCGCGACATGGAGCGCGCCGGGATCGACATCGTGACCGATGGAGAGGCACGGCGGGAGAGCTACTCCAACCGTTTCGCCCTTGCCCTGGACGGCGTGGACCTGGACAACCCGGCCGAGGTGATTGGCCGCACCGGCAAGATGACCTCCGTGCCGCGTGTCACCGGGCCGATCCGCCGCCGCGGTCCGGTGGAGGCACGTGATGCCGCCTTTCTGGCCGCCAACACCGACCGGGTGACCAAGATCACCCTGCC
>CAZTJC010000005.1:0-12825 GCA_964613945.1 uncultured Acetobacteraceae bacterium | reverse complement strand
ATGGTCGCAGCGCGCATCCGTCTTGGATTGGCGCACGTGTCGGCTGATCGCATCATACCGGCTCCGGATTGCGGGATGAAATACCTGCCGCGTGATCGGGCGTTTGGTAAGCTGCGGGCCCTTGCCGAGGGAGCCGCCATCGTGCGGCGGGAGCTTGTAGGGTCGTAGCGACGTGACTTGGGCAGGCGACGTTCGACGTTCGCGGTGCCGCACCTGTCGCCGTCATTTCGGCCAGGCTGAACCCGCAACCCTGTTTTTCGGCGAATGCCACGGCATGGTCCAGCCGGCCGTCACCTAGTCGCAACTCCAGAAAAGGGAATAGCTTATGGCCCGACGCATCATCGACATCTCAGTTCCGTTGATGGCCGGCATCGTGAGCGACCCACCGCACATGTTGCCGCAGATCGAATACATCGATCATCACGCCTCGGCTCCGGCGCTGGCATCCTTCTTCGGCGTTCCCGTCAGTGCTCTGCCCGATGGCGAATATGCCGCGATGGAGCAGGTCAACATCTCCACCCACAACGGGACTCACCTGGACGCGCCATACCACTACTTCTCCTCCATGAACCACGCGCTGAAACCGGGTGGGGAGCCCTCTCTGCGGATTGACGAGGTTCCGCTTGACTGGTGCTTTCAGCCCGCAGTGAAGCTTGACTTCCGTCATTTCGCCGATGGCTACGTCGTGCAGCCCGGCGACGTGGAAGCCGAGTTGAAGCGCATCGGTCATACTCTGGCCCCGCTGGAGATCGTAGTTATCAATACCCGCGCCGGCCAGCGCTACGGGGAAGCGGATTTCATCGATTGCGGCTGCGGTATGGGCAAGGCTGCGACGCTGTGGCTACTGGAGCGCGGTGTTCGCTTGGTCGGCACGGATGGCTGGAGCTGGGATGCCCCATTCAGCCACACCAGACGCCGTGTGCAGGAGACCGGGGATGCCGGGCTGATCTGGGAAGGCCATCGTGCTGGAAGAGAGATCGGTTACTCGCACCTCGAAAAGCTGCACAATCTGGAGGTTCTTCCCGCCAACGGGTTTGAAGTTGCGTGTTTCCCGGTCAAGGTTCATCGCGGGTCCGCCGGCTGGACGCGCGCGGTGGCAATTTTCTCGGACTGATCCAGTGTCGAGGTGGTGCGCGTAGGCCAGCCGGGGATCGATGGGCGAGTTGCTGACTGCCAGCTTCGACCCACATCGGACATCGTGCTCGCAGCTTGGTCGGTGAGCACGATGGTGAACAGCCTCCGTCATGACAGCGCAGCGCCGCTCTCGCTGAAGCATCAAGGAAACGTCGCCGGCGACCTGAAGCCTGAGTGAGGCTCGACGGCTGCACCGGCATGGAGGAGAGTAAGGTTATGCGGATCACGCGTTACGCCCTCCTTGCCTCAACCCTGGTCTGCTGGAGTTCACTGCCGAGCAGGGTGGCTTGGGCACAGACTCAGACCACGCTGGATACCCCTGCTGCCGCGATCGCCCAGATCCTGGCCAGCCCGGACCGCTCCCCGGCCGATCGCACCAACGATCTGCGTCGTAAACCGGACGCGATGCTTGCCTTTCTCGGCCTTCGGCCTGGAATGGTGGCGCTCGATCTGAGCGCCGCCAATGGCTACACGACGGAGTTGCTGGCCCGGGCAATTGGGAATGGCGGGACTGTCTACGGTCAAAGTCCGCCGGCCAGTGATCCGAGCCGGGCACCACCGCCGCCGGCTGCCCCGGAGGGCAACAGCAATCCCGGCATCGTATCCAGCACCGCGCCGGCTCCTGCCGGGCTGCCCCGCCCGTCGCCGGTTGCGTTGGCCGACCGTGAGGCGAGATTGAAGACTGTAGGCGTCTCGGCTGCACGCATCGTGCCGATCGTTCGCCCGTTCGATGCACCGATCCCTCCTGAGCTTGCACATGATCAGCTCGATCTCGTGACGCTGATGTTCAACTACCACGATCTCGGACATCTCGGCGTCGATCGCAGCGCGATGAACCGCGCGGTGTTCGAGGCTCTCAAACCAGGTGGTCACTATGTCATCGCTGACCACTCCGGTCGGCCCGGGACGGGCATCTCGGAGTCCGGCACCCTGCATCGGATCGAGGAAGCATTCCTGCAGAAAGAAGTTGAAGCTGCTGGATTCCAGCTTCAGGCGGAAGCGAGCTTCCTGCGCAATCCCAACGACCCACGGGACCGGAACACGCCGGACCCACCGCAGCCGAAAGACGAGTTCGTGCTGAAATTCGTCAAACCCTGATAGAGGTCAGTTCGGTCCATTGGGTGGACGATGCACGATCGGAGTTGAACTGGCCTGCAATCCGCAAGCTGGTCGTGGATGCTGATGACGCGTTCACGGCGTCCAAAGGAACCGAGGCTTGAGGGACCAACGCTACCGTTAACTTCGACGAGGACCGGCATCGGGAAATCAGGCTCGTGGTCACGGCAATGCCACCTCGGCGGCGAATTTGCGGTGTTGCGTCGTGACTTCCACCCGGCCATTCGACAGATCAGCCCGGCCGTCTTGGTAGTCTATTGCTGATGAAACCTCCCGCTTCTTCTATACCTATCGGCTACGCCAATTGGCTTGCCGAGCTGAAAACCCGCATACGCGATACCCGCGTGCGCGCTGCACTGGCCGTCAACAGCGAATTGATCGGTCTGTATTGGCGCATCGGACGCGACATCATTGATCGGCAGGCGCAGGATGGTTGGGGCACCAAGGTGGTCGACCGGCTCGCTGCCGATTTGCGATCCGAGTTTCCTGACGCACGGGGCTTTTCCTCAGCCAATCTACGTTACATGCGGGCTTTTGCAGAGGCGTGGCCTGATCCGGCAATTCTCCAACGGGTCGTTGGCAAATTGCCGTGGGGCCAAAGTATCGAGCTACTGCGAGTGAAAGACGCCACCGATCGGCTCTGGTATGCCGAGGCAGCGCTCGGGCACGGCTGGAGCCGACCGGTTCTCGCCGCGCAAATCGACACCGGACTGCACGAGCGCCAAGGCCGCGCCGTGACGAATTTCGGGCGTGTCCTGCCCCCGGCGTCTTCCGACCTTGCGCAACAGGTGCTCAAGGATCCCTATCAGTTCGATTTCCTCAGCTTGGATGTCGCCGTTCGAGAGCGCGATCTGGAACGGGCCTTGGTCGCCCGCGTCAAAGATCTGCTCTTAGAACTCGGGAAAGGTTTCTCGTTCATCGGCAGTCAATATCGCCTCGAGGTCGGCGGCCAGGAATTCTACGTCGACCTGTTGTTTTACCATCGGCGGCTGCGCTGCCTGGTTGCGGTCGACTTGAAGACGGGCCCGTTCCAGCCCGAGCATGCGGGCAAGATGAATTTTTACCTTTCGGCTTTGGATGACTTGGACCGCGAGCCGGGCGACAATCCTAGCATTGGGCTGATTCTTTGCCGCGAGCATAATCGGGTTGTTGTCGAGTATGCACTCCGCCATGTCGACGCGCCGATAGGTGTTTCTCGTTATCGATTGCTGGGCGCCAATGCGTTGCCCGAGGCCTTGGCAGCGGCTCTCCCAACTTCGGAGGAATTAGAACCCGGCATTCTGCCCGGCGACGGAGCCGAAGATGCATGACCCGGTTAGCCGAGTAAGCAGCCATGGCGGTGCACCGCACCTCTGAGGTTCAGCGTCGCTCAAATCGTGCTCCGATACGGGCAAATCACTTCCCGAATAGATACATACCTACACCCTTGCAGCGGGAACTTGTCGATTCAGCGACAAGGGTTACTGCTGATTTCGACATAATCGAAACCAGCAGTCTTGTTCTGGTTACTTGTAGGTTCCAGCCGGCGCGTAGAAACCGACTCCCTCGTAGACCAAGTCGGTTCTGAACGACGCGGTTCCAGGTGTGGTGAGAGCTGTGAATTCCGCTTGGTTGCCGGTGTAGAAATGGGTGCCGAAAGAAGTGTCGAAGAAGCGGTAGACCGCAACATCTCCGGTCTGCTGTGTCCCATGTTCGTAAAACGTAGCGTTTGGCTCATACACGAGATCCGAACGGAACGAACTCGATTTCGGGTCCATGATACCCGTTGCCTCTGCCTGGTTGGCGGTGAAGAAATGGGTACCGTGAATGCTGTCGAAGAACCGAAACACTTGAACCTTCGCCGGGTTGGACGAGTTCGGATCGACAGCACCAAAATCGTTGGTTTCTTCCACCAGATCTGGCCGGTATCCACCCGAAGTCGGCGTTGTGAGAAGGTTCTTCTCGTTGATGTCTGCAGTGAAGAAGTGCGTCCCGGTGTTGCTGTCGAAGAACCGATAAACGCCCAAATTCGATGAGGGTGCTATTGTGACGCTCCCGGCGCTACGACCCGCTATTTCCGAGAGGTCCAGAACGTTGCCGGATGTATCGGAGATGGTGGCGCCATTGGTGTTCACGCGGTCGATGGTTAGGTCCGAAGCGTTTTGGCCTGGGGGCGGAGTATAGGCGAAGGCAAGATCCGTCGGATTGGACGACGCCGGGTCGTACGTCGCGGTCCCGCCATTGCTCAAGCTTAGTGTCGGGACGCCGGAAGTCACCGTCACCGGTTTCGTCGTGGTGACATGGATCACTGCCGGTTGTCCGTCAGTGCCACCTCCATTGGTCGTCCCGATCGTAACCCCTGCCGTGTGCGGCGGTGTTGTATCGACGGTAAGTATACCGTCAGGATTCACTGCAGCGCCGCTTAGATCGGCGACGTTGCCGGCTGCGTCGGCCACGGTTGCGCCGTTCAAGTTGAGGCCGTTGACCGCCAGATCGGCACTGTTCTCGTCGGGTTGGACAACATAGCTAAATACCAGAGCAGCCGGGCCCGAACTCGCGGCATTGTAAACCGCGGTGCCACCGTCATTAAGCCTGAGCGTGGGCGTGCCGCCGGTCACGGTTACCGGTTCGCTCGTCGCCACCGTGAAGGTGACGACGTCGCCGACCGTGACCGCAGTGGTAGCCGCACTGGCGGTGACGCGCGTGATGGTTGGTGGGGTTGTATCGACGGTTAGGGTGCCTGCTGGGTTGGTTGCGGCGCCGGTGAGGTCGGCGTTGTTGCCGGCGTTGTCGCTGATGGTGGCGCCGCCGAGATTGACCGCCGTGACCGTGAGGTCGGGTGTGTTCTGGCCCGGTGCCACGGTATAGGTGAACACCAGGTTGGTCGCGGTGGAGGCAGACGCGTTGAAGGTGGCGGTGCCGCCGTCATCCAGCGTCAGCGTCGGCGACCCGCCAGCGACCGTGACCGGCTCGGTCATCGTCACCGTGATCGCCACGATCTGCCCGGCGCCGATCGTTGCCGCGGTCGGATTGGTCGTGACGCTGCCGACCGTGGGCGACGTGGTGTCGACCACCAGGGCTCCCGGCACGTTGCCGAGCAGTTGCGACAGGTTGCCCTGGTTGCCTGCGGCGTCGGTCAGCGCCGCACCGTTCATCGCGATGCCGGAGATGCTCAGATTGCCGGTCTGCTGGCCGGCCTGCACCGTGTATTTGAACACCAGGCTGGTGCTGGTCGAGGACGGGTCGTAGGTGGCCACGCCGCCGTTGTTCAACGTCAAGGTCGGCACGCCGCCGCTGAGCGTCACCGGCTCGCTGGGAGTTGCGGTGATGGTGACGGTCTGACCTGCACGCAGGAACGCGGTGCCTGAGCTGGTGCTGGCGGTGATGGTGGGCAACGTCGGTGCGGTAGTATCGACGATCACCACGCCAGTCGGGTTGGTGACTAAGCCGGTCAGATCGGCTGACGTCCCCTGCCCGTCGGTGACGGTGGCGTTGTTGAGGTTGATGCCCTGGATCGCCAGGTCGGGTGTGTTCTGGCCCGGCTGAACGGTGTGGGTGAACACCAGGTTCGAGCCGTTCGAGGCGGTGGCATCAAAGACGGCCTGGCCGCCATCGCTCAGCAGCAGCGTGGGCGTGCCGCCGGCAACGATGACCGGGGTGCTCATGGTCACGGTGAAGGTCACGGGCTGACCGACGGTGAGGTCGCCCGAGCCAGGGCTGGTCACGACGCTCGAGACCGTGGGCGAGGTGCCGTTGGTGACCACGGCCAGCACGCCTGCCGGGTTGCCGATGGCACCCGTCAGCCCGGCGGCGTTGCCGGCGGCGTCCGCCACGGTGGCGCCGTTCTGGGCGACGCCGATGATGGCCAGGTCGGCGCTGTTCTGGCCGGGTTGCACGATGGTGGTGAACACCAGGCTTGTTGGCGTGGAGCTGCCGGACACGTAGGTGGCGATGCCGCCGTCGCTCAAGGTGAGCGTTGGCGTTCCGCCGACCACGGTGACGGCCTCGCTGGTGGTGACGGTGATCGCCACGGTGTCGTTGGCGTGCAGGGTGCCGGAGGCGGGGTTGGTGGTGACGCCCGTGACCGTGGGTGCGGTGGTGTCGATCACCAGGGTGCCGGCCGGGTTGACGGCCAGACCGGTCAGATCGGCGGCGTTGCCGGCGCTGTCCGTCACGGTTGCCCCGTTCAGGCTGCTGCTGGTCACGGCCAGGTCGGTGGTGTTCTGACCGGCCTGCACGGTGTAGTTGAACACCATGGTGGTCAGGCTCGACGCGCCGGGATTGTATGTCGCGGTGCCGCCGTCGTTGAGCAACAGCGTGGGCGTGCCACCACTGACGGTGATCGGCTCGCTGGCGGTCGCCGTGAAGGTGACGGTCTGACCAACACCCAGGGGACCGGCAGCGGAACTGGTCGTCAAGCCACCAATCGTCGGCGCAACGGTGTCAACACTCAAAACACCAGCAGGGTTGGTGACCGCATTGGAGAAGTCGACCGGAATACCGCCAGTGCCGCTGGCCGTGGCGCTGTTCAAGGATACGGCAGTGATGGTCAGATCTGCAGTGTTTTCGCCGGGTGCCGCGGTGTAGATGAACACCGGAGCACCGGCTGTCGCCGATGCTGCCGCATCATAGAACGCAGTACCGCCATCATTCAGCGTGAGCGTCGGCGTGCCACCGCTGATCGTGACCGGTGTGGTTGTAGAAAGGGTGATCGTGACCGTTTGGTTCGCCCCGACCAAACCAGAGCCGGGGTTGGTCGTCACTCCGGTGACCTGTGTCGACGCCCCATTGATCACGAGCAGGCCAGGCGGGTTGGCGATCGCGCCGGTGAAGTCGGCCGTGTTGCCAGCAGCGTCTGTCGCTGTTGTGCCGTTCAAGTTGACGCCGGTGACCGTCAGATCGGCGCTGGTCTGGCCGGGTTGGACAGTGTGGGTGAAGGCCAATTTCGTCGCGGTGGAATTCGAGGGATCATAGAGTGCTGTCCCGCCGTCGCTCAGAGACAGCGAGAGTGTGGTTCCGGTGACGGCCACCGCCTCACTCACGGCCAGGTCGATCTCGACTATCTGGCCCGGGACCAGCGACCCAGATCCGGGGAGCGTCGTAACCGCCGTGATGGTTGGTGGGGTTGTATCGACGGTTAGGGTGCCTGCTGGGTTGGTTGCGGCGCCGGTGAGGTCGGCGTTGTTGCCGGCGTTGTCGCTGATGGTGGCGCCGCCGAGATTGACCGCCGTGACCGTGAGGTCGGGTGTGTTCTGGCCCGGTGCCACGGTATAGGTGAACACCAGGTTGGTCGCGGTGGAGGCAGACGCGTTGAAGGTGGCGGTGCCGCCGTCATCCAGCGTCAGCGTCGGCGACCCGCCAGCGACCGTGACCGGCTCGGTCATCGTCACCGTGATCGCCACGATCTGCCCGGCGCCGATCGTTGCCGCGGTCGGATTGGTCGTGACGCTGCCGACCGTGGGCGACGTGGTGTCGACCACCAGGGCTCCCGGCACGTTGCCGAGCAGTTGCGACAGGTTGCCCTGGTTGCCTGCGGCGTCGGTCAGCGCCGCACCGTTCATCGCGATGCCGGAGATGCTCAGATTGCCGGTCTGCTGGCCGGCCTGCACCGTGTATTTGAACACCAGGCTGGTGCTGGTCGAGGACGGGTCGTAGGTGGCCACGCCGCCGTTGTTCAACGTCAAGGTCGGCACGCCGCCGCTGAGCGTCACCGGCTCGCTGGGAGTTGCGGTGATGGTGACGGTCTGACCTGCACGCAGGAACGCGGTGCCTGAGCTGGTGCTGGCGGTGATGGTGGGCAACGTCGGTGCGGTAGTATCGACGATCACCACGCCAGTCGGGTTGGTGACTAAGCCGGTCAGATCGGCTGACGTCCCCTGCCCGTCGGTGACGGTGGCGTTGTTGAGGTTGATGCCCTGGATCGCCAGGTCGGGTGTGTTCTGGCCCGGCTGAACGGTGTGGGTGAACACCAGGTTCGAGCCGTTCGAGGCGGTGGCATCAAAGACGGCCTGGCCGCCATCGCTCAGCAGCAGCGTGGGCGTGCCGCCGGCAACGATGACCGGGGTGCTCATGGTCACGGTGAAGGTCACGGGCTGACCGACGGTGAGGTCGCCCGAGCCAGGGCTGGTCACGACGCTCGAGACCGTGGGCGAGGTGCCGTTGGTGACCACGGCCAGCACGCCTGCCGGGTTGCCGATGGCACCCGTCAGCCCGGCGGCGTTGCCGGCGGCGTCCGCCACGGTGGCGCCGTTCTGGGCGACGCCGATGATGGCCAGGTCGGCGCTGTTCTGGCCGGGTTGCACGATGGTGGTGAACACCAGGCTTGTTGGCGTGGAGCTGCCGGACACGTAGGTGGCGATGCCGCCGTCGCTCAAGGTGAGCGTTGGCGTTCCGCCGACCACGGTGACGGCCTCGCTGGTGGTGACGGTGATCGCCACGGTGTCGTTGGCGTGCAGGGTGCCGGAGGCGGGGTTGGTGGTGACGCCCGTGACCGTGGGTGCGGTGGTGTCGATCACCAGGGTGCCGGCCGGGTTGACGGCCAGACCGGTCAGATCGGCGGCGTTGCCGGCGCTGTCCGTCACGGTTGCCCCGTTCAGGCTGCTGCTGGTCACGGCCAGGTCGGTGGTGTTCTGACCGGCCTGCACGGTGTAGTTGAACACCATGGTGGTCAGGCTCGACGCGCCGGGATTGTATGTCGCGGTGCCGCCGTCGTTGAGCAACAGCGTGGGCGTGCCACCACTGACGGTGATCGGCTCGCTGGCGGTCGCCGTGAAGGTGACGGTCTGACCAACACCCAGGGGACCGGCAGCGGAACTGGTCGTCAAGCCACCAATCGTCGGCGCAACGGTGTCAACACTCAAAACACCAGCAGGGTTGGTGACCGCATTGGTCAGGTCGGCGGCATTACCGGCCGGATCGGCGATGCTGACGCCGGCGCCGAGATTGACGCCGGTCACCGCCAAGTCAGCGGCATTCTGTCCAGCGGCAACTGTGTGAGTAAACACCAGGCTGGTGGTGGTCGAAAGGGTCGGATTGTAGACCGCGATGCCACCATCATTCAGCGTGAGCGTCGGCTGGCCGACAACGTTAACTGGCTCAGTGGTGGCGACGGTAAAGGTGACGGTCTGGCCCGCCGCCAGGGCCCCACTGCCGGGATTGGTCGTCACTCCAGTCACGGTGGGTGCAATGGTATCGACGACGAGGGTGCCGAGCGGATTGCGGGCGGCACCGGCAAGATTGGCAGTGTTGCCGACACCGTCGCGGATGATGCTGCCGTTAAGGTTGACCGCGGAAACCGACAGATCGGCGCTGTTCTGACCAGTCTGCACCGTGTGGCTAAATACGAGGTTGGAGCCCGAAGATGCTCCGGAGACATACGACGCCATACCGCCGTCGTTGAGTGTCAAGCTCGGCGTGCCGTTCGTGACATCGACAAAGACGCCTTCGCTCATGGACACAGTGAACAGAACCACCTGGCCGGCGCCCAAATTGGCACTGCCCGGCGAAGCCGTAACGTCGGTGACGACGGGCGCGGTCGTATCTACGACCAGCACACCAGGAGGGTTGCCAGCAGCGTTCGACAGATCGGCGTTGTTGCCAACCGCGTCGGTGATGGTGCCACCGTTCAGGGCCAAGGCGGTCACCGCCAGGTCGGCAGTGTCTTGTCCAGCGCCGACTGTGTAGGTGAAATTCAGGCTGTTGGGCGTGGATCCAGTCGAGGTGTAGGAGGCAATCCCGCCATCGTTGAGCGTCAGCGTCGGCGTCCCGGTAACCGTGACCGGTTCGCTCGTTGACAGGGTGAACGTCACGATGCCGCCGATGCCCAGCGCGCCGGAACCCGGGTTGGTCGCGATGCTCGAGATCATCGGCGCGGTGGTGTCGACGACGAGGATGCCGGTCGGGTTGGTGACGGCGCCCATCAGGTTCGCGGCATTGCCGGCTGCGTCCGTGATCGTCGAGCCAGTGGGCATGACGACGCTGGCGATCGACAGGTCGGGGCTGTTCTGCCCAGCGAGTACCGTGTGCCGGAACACCAACGAGGTCTGGGTCGAACTGGAAGGATCAAAGGTGGCGGTGCCGCCGTCGCTGAGGGTCAGGCTGGGCGAACCGCCAGCCAGCGTCACCGCCTCGCTCATCGTGACGGTGATGATGGCGACGCCGCCCAGGCCCAATGACGTCGAACTGGGATTGATGCTGACCCCGGACACAGTCGGTGCCGTAGTGTCGACCGTCAGCACGCCGGCCGGGTTGGTCAACGCTCCGGCGAGCGTGAGCGGATTTCCGGCCGGGTCATTGATGCTGGCGCCGTTGAGGTTGAGGCTGCTGACCGCGAGGTCGGCGCTGTTCTGCCCGGCGAGCACGGTGTGGCGGAAGACGAGATTGTTGCTCGTGGAGGCGGCGGCGTCATAAATAGCCGTTCCACCGTCGTTCAACGTCAGGGTCGGGGAGCCGCCGGTCACGATCACGGCTTCGCTGGTCGAGACCATGAACGCAACGCTTTGGCCGGCCATCAACGTGCCGCTACCGGGGGTGGTGGTGACAGAGGTTACGGTGGGTGCAACCGTGTCGACGATGACCACACCTGCCGGGTTCCCGACCGCGCCGGCAAGGTTCGCAGGGTTGCCGGCACCATCGGTGACCGTTGCGGTACCGAGGTTGATGGAATTGACGGAGAGGTCGGCACTATTTTGCCCAGCCAGCACCGTGTACCGGAACACCAGGCTCGTGTTCGTGGAGGCTTGTGGATCGTATGTCGCCACTCCGCCATCGCTGAGCGTCAGCGTCGGCGCACCGCCAGCGACGGCGACGGCTTCGCTGGTCGTCAGCGTGATCGCGACGGTTCCGCCCGCGTTCAATGCTGCGGTGGAAGGCGTCATCGTCAGTGAAGTAATCGTTGGTGCGGTCGTGTCGACCTGCAACGTGCCGGTGGGATTGACCGCGGCGCCCGATAGATCCACCGGCACTCCGCCAGCGGCCGAAACCGTCGCGCCGTTGAGCGATACTCCAGTGACGGCCAAGTCTGGCGTATTTTGCCCGGCGGCGACGGTATAGTTGAAGACGAGATTAGTGCCGCTGGACAGGCCTGGGTTGAATGTGGCGACACCGCCATCGTTCAAGGTGAGGCTCGGCACTCCCCCAGAGATCGTCACCGGAGCGCTCATGGTGACAGCGAACGTCACTGTGTTACCAGCGCGAAGGTCGCCCGTCGCAGGGGACGCGGTAACGTTGGTAGCGTGAATGCCGAAGTCGACGATCGTTCCGCCGTTACTATCCGGCGTGAGGCGGAAATCACCGGAAACATACTCGCCCGTGCTCAGGGAAATGGTCTGTACGACCGTGCCGCTGCTGTTGAGCAGATTGAGCGTGCCACCTGTGTTGGTGCCGGTGCCGTCCACGTAAGAGACGCTGGCGGCGAGCGCGCTGACATCGATGCTGCTACCAGGCGCAAAGCCGGATATTCCGCTGCTAAGCAGGCTCAGATTGACAGCGTTACCGAGGACAAGCCGACTATTAGTGCCGGTGAATGCGATGGATGTGCCAACCCCCACACCGACGGTGCTCGCGAGTGTGAAAGTACCTCCGCTACCGATCTTGTAGGCGACGACGGCGCTGATTCCTGCTGTACCGTTGTAAGTAACTAGAGCATTTGAGATGTTTACGACATCTAGGGCGCCGACACCGCTCACAGACGATAGGTTAACGGTGATGGGGTTTGCTGCGGTTCCGGCGATATTGAGCGTGCTCAACGCCCCAAGCGAGACAGCGTAGTCACCGCTACTCGAGATTGTTCCAGAACCGCCAGCGGTAACACTGAAGCCTGCCATAGTCTATCACCCGTGAGAATCGATTGCATTGTTCGTAATGACGGGTGCTGCCAATGAGCATCCCATATCATCTAGTACGAACGTACAACTATACGATTTTGTTGAAATGCACACAGTTTGCGCTGCGCAACTGCAATTAAGTATTAGAGTAGAAGCAATTAATAGCTCCAAATTATAGTTTATTTTAACTATGATTTAGGAACCCTGCTTCCGATGAAAGCAGCCGATTTCACGAAACACTTCGACAAGCTTGGCCTATGCTCGGCAACTGATCTCTCCCGTTACGGGTTCCGCTATACTGATCAGCTTATACAACCCTGGGTTGCGTCTGGGCTGTCATGTTGCATACACAGAGCACAAGTAAGTGCGTGATCTTTACTAACGTTTCTTAACCAGACCAAGATCCCGACGCATGTGTTGGGACTATTGGACTTGGTTCACTTGCGAATGGTATGGCGGGGAGTAGGTCGGCATCGCCAGCAAGCAACCGTTTCGGCCTGTCAGTCGGGCAGGAGATCCACGACCGCATCGCGCTCAAGATCGACGAGTATCGAACCGCTGCGGCGCCCTTCCGCTGTCAATCCACCTGCTGGCGGCGGAACCTTGGGCAGCTTCGCCGATGGTTCATCCCAAGATTTTTGAATTAGGTGTGTTGGGGTCGATTGGGATAGCGAGCCGTTTGACCGCAAGCACAGCCGCTTAGACGCCAAGCGGAACGGCGACTTGGCGCTGGAAAGCGTCGAACCTGGGCGTTCGAGATACCGACACCGAT
>CAZTJC010000004.1:79180-177204 GCA_964613945.1 uncultured Acetobacteraceae bacterium | reverse complement strand
TCGGCTTCATGCCTGCCGCCTCGCTCGATACCGTGGCGCAGAACGTCTACGAGGAGCTGGCCAGCATCACGCTGCTGACCATTCCGCTGTTCATCCTCAAGGGCGCCGCGATCGGCAAGTCTAGGGCCGGTAAGGATCTTTACGACGCGCTGCATACCTGGCTCGGCCGCGTCCCGGGTGGCCTCGGCGTCGCCGTGGTCATCGCCTGCGGCCTGTTCGCCGCCATGGCCGGCTCCAGCCCAGCGACCTGCAGCGCCATCGGCAGTTCCGGCATCCCCGAAATGCGCCGCCGCGGCTACTCGCCGGGCTTCGCCGCCGGGCTGGTCGCAGCCGGCGGCACGCTGGGCATCCTGCTACCGCCGAGCATCGTGCTCATCCTCTACGCCGTTGCCGCCGAGCAATCCCTTGGTCGCCTGTTCCTCGCCGGCATCGGGCCGGGCATCCTTTTGGTGGTACTGTTCTCCAGCTACGCGATCTTTCGCTGGCGTCGGGAGTTCGCGGCCGCGAGCGGCATCGCCGAAGGTGGCGGGTTGCGCAGCGAGATCCTGCGTCAGGACACCTACACGATGCGGGAGCGCTTCGCCTCGCTACCCCGCGTGGTGCCGTTTCTGATCCTGCTCACCGGCGTCATGGTCGCGCTTTACGGCGGCATCGCCACCCCGAGCGAGACGGCCGGCCTCGGAGCCATGCTCGCGCTTGTGCTGATCGCGGTGGTCTATCGCGCGTATAAGCTGGCCGATCTGAAGCCGATCTTCGCCGGCACGCTCGGCGAGAGCGGCATGCTGCTCATGATCATCGGCATGAGCCTGCTCTACTCTTATGTGATGAGCTACCTGCATATCAGTCAGGATGCGGCCGGTTGGATCGTCGGCCTGCATCTCGGCCGCTGGCTGCTGCTATTCGCTGTCCTGTTGCTGGTGGTGGCACTCGGCTTCTTTCTGCCGCCGGTGTCGATCATCCTGATGACCGCACCCATTATCCTCCCACCGTTGAAAGCCGCCGGGTTCGACTTGGTGTGGTTCGGCGTGGTCATGGCGGTGGTGATGGAGATGGGCCTCATTCATCCGCCCGTCGGCCTCAACATCTTCGTCATCAACCGGATCGCGCCCGATATCGGCCTGGGCCCGATCATCTGGGGCACGCTGCCTTTCGTTATCCTGATGGCCCTGGCCGTGGTGATCCTTTCCTTCGTGCCCGGAATTGCCATGGGCTTGCCCAACCTGGTTTACGGTTGAGCCGTTAGAAGTCGCTTAACCTCTCCCAGGCAAGCTATCGGAAACGGTGGGGGAGGGGGGGAGCGCCATGACGTCGCTGGCGGATGCGAAGGCAGCATGCGCCCGACAGGCGGCGCTCGAGCAAAGGGGGCGGCTTTTGGCCACCCTCTGGGCCGACCTGCAGGGTGAACGGCGTGTGGCCGAATGCGACGCCCTGCCGGCTCGTCTTCTTGGCCAACGGGTTTTTACCGCCCAACCTCTAGCAACATACGCTGTAGACCTCATATTATGCAGTGACGACATCTGGCGCGTTTCGCGTGATGATGTCGGGCCGCACCCCGCGGCCGCAGTCTTGCAAGCCCCGTTACTTGCGGTCTTTCTTCCAGGTTTATGCCGTCTGTTGCTCGGCCAGACCCTTCTGCTTCCGTCGATCCCGACCCTGTGGTTGGGCGATGCGGCGACGATGCGGATTTTGGCGCGAGATTGCAGGCGCTACTGGTTGAAAGACGGTGTGGATGCGAGTGGACAACCGATCGACCTGACACATATGTCGGTCAGCCATCGCATCCAGTTGCAGTCGGTCGTCGCTGCTGACCCAGGCAGGTTCATCGCCGGTCGCCAGACGCTTCAGTCCGCACCAACCCAGCGAGTTCGGGTTTTCGGCTAGGACAAAAGACCTTGCCTGTAAGCTGAAATTAACGATTTATTCAGAACTACCAATGATAAACAGGACAACCAAAATCGAAACCCAGACGGAAAATCCAATGTTGCTAGACGTTCAGAACACCCCCAATCCGGCCGGCTGCCACCAGATCCTGGCCAACCGCCTGTTTCAGCTCGCCAACGACACCGATCGCGTTGGCTTGCACCGTGAAGCCACTGCGCTCGCCGTATTCGCCAGTTCCATGCTCGATGGGCGGAAGGTTGAAATTCGCGATGCGTAAGGACGGCCGCCAATGTGCCGCGCTACCCTTCAAGCTGGAGGGTGGCGAAACATTGGTGATGCTGATCACTAGCCGTGACACAGGCCGCTGGATTCTGCCGAAAGGCTGGTCGGAGAAGCGGCTCAGCGATCCCGAGCTTGCGGCCAAGGAAGCCTATGAAGAGGCCGGCATCGTCGGCCAGATCAGCCCGATGCCGATCTTCAGTTACCAATACACCAAGCGCCTGCCGATCGCGGTCAAGGAGTGCTCGGTCAAGATCTATCCGCTTCGCGTCGCCGAACTACTCACGGACTGGCCGGAGGCGCATCAGCGTCGCCGCGAGTGGTTCAACTTGGCCCAGGCTGCGCTACTGATCGACGATTCCGAGTTGGTGACGATCCTGCTCCGCCTTGCCGCATCGGACAGCCTTGCGAAGCTCTGCCTGCCCAGCGCCGAATTGACGGCACACGAGACGGCCTGAGCCGCCCGGGTGATCAAAACTGGCGCACGAGATCATTTCGATTGCAGCGACCTCACTCCGCCGACCATGGCGCGGTGCGGCGGCAACAGGTCTTCCGGTGTGATCGGCCGGCGCAGGATCACGAAGTAGCTCACGGCCGCAAAGACGCACATGACGGCACCGACGATGAGCGCCGGCACGAACGAGCCGGTGCCTTGCACGATGAACCCGGTCACGATCGGGGCGAGCGCGCCGCCGAGGTAGCCGCCGAAATTCTGCAACGACCCGAGCGAACCGGTGCTGTTGGCCGGTGCGGCGATGCTGACCATCGCCCAAGCGCAGGTCGTGGCGACCGTGCCGCAGAACATGGCCCCGCACAGGCATGCGACGGCCACCGTGTTGCTCGCGATCAACGCCGTCACTACCACGAAGGCGGCCTCGCCCAGCATGGCCAGGCAGAGCGGGAACTTGCGGCTGTCGATGCGCGACAGGCCACGCGCCATCAACCGATCGACGATGAACCCGCCCGACACCCCGCCGAATACCGCGAAAGCATAAGGAATGGCGGCCACCCAGCCGGTGTGCAGCAGGCTCATGTGGCGGCCCATCTCGAGGTAGCCCGGCAGCCAGGCGTTGAAGAGCCAGTTGACGTAGATGACACCGAAATAGCCCAGCACCATGCCCCATGTGGTTCGGCACCGGAACAGCCGCTTCCATTCATCGAATGTCACCGGGCGAGGTGTTTCCGGTGCATCGCCCGCTGTGCGGTAATGGTTCTCTTCCGGCGTCAGGTCGACTTGCGCCGGGTCGCGGTAGAGGGCGCACCAGATGATTGCGGCGCCGATCCCCAGCAAACCCATGATGATGAACATCCAGCGCCACCCGTAGAGCAGCATCAGCGTCGTCAGCAGCGGCGCGGCGATGCCGGTGCCGAGGGTGGACGCGCTGTTGAAGATACCGGACGCGCGGCCGCGGTCGCGGGCATTGAACCAGTCGCGCACGACGCGCCCGCCGGTCGGGAATTGCGGCGCCTCGCCGATGCCCAGCATCACGCGCGCGGCAGCGAACTGCGCCACGCTGCCGACGATCCCGCACAGCAGTTGAGCGGTTGACCAGACGGCAAGCCCCGCCGTCAGCAACCGCCGCGGCCCCAGCCGATCGATCAGCGGCCCCACCGGCAACTGCGCAAAGGCGTAAGCCCACAGGAACGCGGACAGCAACAAGCCCATGTCGGCGACCGACAGGCCGAGATCGTGGCGCACGAGCGGGTTGGCGATGGCCAGCGCGGCGCGGTCGATGGTGTTGATGGCGCCACTCAGCACGAGCAATGCCAGCGCCGAGCGCTGCACGAACCGCAGGCGCGGTGTGGTGGTCGGAGTCACGGACATGCGGTTCCTCGGTGGCTCTTGCTGGCCGGTGAGGGAGGCTGCTCCTTTTCCGATCGGGACGTCAAACCTACTCTGGCGCCCCGATCGGGACGGGCCCGTTACCGTTTCGGCAGGATGCGCTTGAAATCAGCGTCCAGCAAAGCCAGGGCGGCGTCGATCCGCCCGCGTTGCTCGCCGATCCACGCTTCCTGGTCGGCGGTGGCCGCGGTTGCCTCGGTCAGCATGCGGGTCATCTCGGCCGGTTGCGGCCCGCCGGCGGTCGCGCGGTCGCGCACGATGGCGACGGGGTCCAGCGTGGCGCGGAACTCGGCCTCGCTCATCGGCAACGGTTGCTCGGGGAGCTGTAGCTCCTGCAGCGTCTGCATGTAGATGCGTTGCGCTTCGGCATACGGGAAGTCGCTCGGCTTAATGTCGTGCGCCTTGGCGAAGTCGACCACTTCCGACGCGAAATGATGGCCGGCGCGGAACGGCAGCTGGTATTTGCGCATCAGCACGTCGGCCAACTCCTGCGAGGCGGTCCAGTCGCTGTTCAGCTCTTCCAGCGCGCGCGCCGGGTCGATCACCAGGGCGCCGAGAACCCGATCCCATCCCTGCAGCATCCGCGTGGCGCCGCCCAACATGGCGCCGTTGTCGCGGACGCTCTTGGGGTCCGACATGCCGGGCGGGAGATTGTGGTCGCTGATCACCCGACCCACGCCCAGCGTCACCACCATGGAGGCCTGCGCGCGCGTATCGTTCAGCAGGCCCGGGTTGCGCTTCTGCGGCATGGCGCTGGACACGTATGTGTTGCCGTTGCCTTCGCGCAGCAGGATCCACGGGCGCGGCTGGGCGTATTGCGTCATCGTGTCCTGCACAAAGGCGCCGGTGTGCAGGGCGATGCTGGTGGTGAGCGCACCGAGTTCGACCGGCATCTCGGCCGGCGAGATCTGCGCGGCATCGTAGGCGTTGTCGACGGTGGCGGCGAAGCCGAGGTAATGCGCCATGCGGGGCCGGTCCAGCGGCCAGCTGGTGCCGTTCAGCACCGTGGTGCCCATGGCCGACCGATCCAGCCTGGCATAGGCCTGCCGCAGCCGTTCCGCATCGCGCCGCAGCCCGGCGACGAAGCCGAGCAGGTAATGGCCGTAGCTGTTGGGCTGCGCCGCCACGCCGTTGGTGTAGTTCGGCACGATCGTCCCGGTCGTGCGCTCGGCCAGCCGGACCATCGTGGCCGTGGTCTTGTTCAGCTGTTCCGCCAGGCGCAGCACCTCGTCACGCATGATCGCGGCCCGCATCGTCGACAGCATGTCCTGGCTGGACCGCCCGGCATGGATCAGCGTCGATTCGACGCCGGCCGCCTTGATCAACAGCGGCTCAAAGGTGATCACCAGCGTGGGACGGCTTCCACCCGGCTGGTCGCCGGCCCGCAGCACGCTGTCCAGCCCGGCGGCGATCGACGGGGCCAGCGACTTGTCGAGCAATCCCTCGTCGCTGTTGATGACGATGCTGGCCTTGTTGATCTCGCCCAGCCAGTAGAACTCGTCGCGACCCGGTGATGACCGTGTTTGAGCCAGAACCGGCAGCGCGTGCACGATCAGGATGGCGGCACCGATGCAAACCCTAGACCTCATCGAACATGCTCCTGCTTGCCTTGCCCGGTCAGCCGAACGAGGCTGCACCCTTCGGCTGATGTGATGAACAACCCGCATCGAGTCTACAACGGGCGCCGGCCGCTTCGGGCTGGGCGTGCTTGATCGTAGCCGATGCGGTGCCCACCTGGCAGGTCGTGCCGATCTTACTGCTCAACCCGACTGCGTCGCCGTTCCGACTTCGATGCAGGTCGAGCGACGCCTATCCGCATGCATCGTGGAAACGCGCGCAGGAGCAGGCCCTCGGCGCACTCCGGCGGGGCAAGTCGATCGCCGTGCTGGGACTGCCCGGCACCGGCAAGACCCTCCTGCTGCAACACCTCGCCCATTGTCTGAGCACTGAGCGCGTCCCCGTCACCGTTCAGCGACACCCCGTCATGGACGGCGCTGGAGCGACCGACATGCTCCTGGTCGATGAAGCGGACTCGCTGTCGCTGGCCGATCTGCAGGAGCTTTGCGGACGAGCTTCGGTTTTTGCGCTCGCCGGATTGCCGGAGTTCACCCATTCCCTGGCGAGCCTCCCGGGTTCGATGGTGCCGATCACGCTCGCGCCGCTCTCAAGCGAGGAGATCGCGCGTTTCCTGGTGTCGCGACTGAGGGAGAGCGGACGTCCCGCAACGATTTTCGAGCCGGAGGCGGTCATCGGCTTGGCGACGCATTCCGCCGGCTTGATGCGCCTGGTCGTCATGCTTGCCGGCTCCGCGCTGTTTCTTGCCGAACAGGAAGGTGCCGAACAGGTGACCCTGCGCCACGTCGAGGAAGCGGCGGCGCTGCGGATCGACATGGACGATTCCGTCGACGCCGCGCTGGCATCGGAGTCGGTGCAAGGCATCGACCCCGCTCCTGCACTCCCAAGTCCGATGCCGCGACGGTCAAACCGTCGCTACGGCGCGGCGCTGGCGATCGCTGCCGGCGTGCTGGCCGGTATCGGCCTGTGGGCAGCGATGCCGCGGAGCGCGCCGACACCGACCCTCGCCACGATACTGCCCCAGCAGACCATGGCTCGGCAGGAGCCGCTATCCAGAGCGATCCCCGAGACGGCGCTTGCTCGACCCACGCCGCCGGCAGTGCCCATCGTTTCATCGCCTGCGCTGCCGACCCGGCCGCCGCTCGACGTCCAGGCATCTGCACCCGGCGCAACGGAACCAACGATGACGTTCAAAGGGCCGGTGATGAACGTCACCATGCAGCAAGGAGGGCAGTTGGCGTTGATGATCCGGCAGCGTGAACCGGGCCGGATCACCGTCGACTTCCGTGCTTCTTCCGGCCTGATCGGCGCTGGACAGATGACGGGCACGATGACCGGCGACGGACGGATCAGCGTAACAGGTCGGCTGATGATGGGGCGCAATCCGTTCGACTGCGTCCTGAATGCCGTCTCCGACGGCGATAGCCTGATCGGCGAAGCCCGCTTCACCCGCGTCGGCACCAACAATTCGGCTCAAGGCACGTTCAACCTGAGCCGGCAGAGCTAGCGTCAGATACGATTTCCAAGGAATGCGGAAGCCGGCCAAGCCGGAAACGCCGTGGTGGGTGCTGTTGGGATCGAACCAACGACCCGCTGATTAAGAGTCAGCTGCTCTACCACCTGAGCTAAGCACCCACACCACGGCGGAGCCGGCGCTATAGCAGCCCCTGCGGCGGCTGCAAAGGGCTGAAGCTCTCCTCGTTTTGCAAGTCTTGCATGGCTGCCCTGGGCGTGCATTCTGGAACGGAGTGTCACCCAGGGGATCGTTTGGCTTACGCGCTGCAACAGCTCATCAACGGCGTCACGCTTGGGATGATCTATGGCCTCATCGCCGTCGGCTACACCATGGTCTACGGCATCATCGGCATGATCAACTTCGCCCATGGCGACGTGTTCATGATCGGCGCCTTCCTGTCCCTGATCTCGCTGCTCGGCCTGTCCGCCATCGGCATCACCTCCGTGCCGCTGGCCCTGGCGCTGACCCTGGTGTTCGCCGCCGCCATCGCCGCGCTGTATGGCTGGTCCATCGAGCGGATCGCCTATCGCCCGCTCCGCGGGTCGTTTCGCCTGGCGCCGCTCATCAGCGCCATCGGCATGTCGATCACGCTGCAGAACTTCGCCCAGGTGAGCCAGGGCGCCCGCGTCAAGCCGATCCCCGCCGTCATCCCCGGCGGCATCACCCTGCTCACCGCCGACAACTTCGCCGTCCAGCTCTCCTGGATGCAGATGGTCATCATCGCCACCACCCTGGTCGTGCTCGGCATCTTCACCTACCTCGTCACCGCGACGCCGCTGGGGCGCTCCATGCGGGCCTGCGAGCAGGATCGCACCATGGCCGGGCTGCTCGGCATTGATACCGATAAGACCATCAGCCTGACCTTTGTCATCGGCGCCGCGCTGGCCGCGGTCGCCGGGCTGATGTTCCTGCTGTATTATGGCGTGATCGACTTCTTCATCGGCTTCGTCGCCGGCGTGAAGGCGTTCACCGCGGCCGTGCTCGGCGGCATCGGCTCGCTGCCGGGCGCCGTGCTCGGCGGTCTCGCCATTGGCCTGATCGAGACGTTCTGGTCGGCTTATTTCAGCGTGGAGTACAAGGACGTCGCCGCGTTCAGCATCCTGGTGCTCGTGCTGCTGTTCATGCCCACCGGCCTGCTCGGCCGCGCCGACGTCGAAAAGGTATGAGCGCCATCCTTCGCGATGCCGGGCTGTCGGCCCTTGTCGCGCTTGGGCTGTTCACGCCCATGGTCGGCCTGCTGACCCAGAGCGGGCCCACCGGCCTGTATCTTACGACCCGGCCGCTCGCGCTGGTCGCCATCGTCGTCGCCGTCTTCGTCGGCCGCCTGCTCATGCTGCTGTTCCGGGCGCGGCCCCGATCCGATCAGGGCGCCGAGTACCGCGCCAACCGCAAGCTGGCGGAGACCTTGCAGCGCACCGGCAAATACGTCGCACCCTTGCTGCTGGTCGTCGCCGTACTGCTGCCGGCGGTGTCCGGCCGCTACGGCGTCGATCTCGGCACGCTGATCCTGACCTACGTCATGCTCGGCTGGGGCCTCAACATCGTGGTCGGCCTCGCCGGGCTGCTCGATCTCGGATACGTCGCGTTCTACGCCGTCGGTGCGTATTCCTACGCCATCCTGTCCACCACCTTTGGCCTCGGCTTCTGGACCTGCCTGCCGCTGGCCGGGTTGCTGGCCGGGATGTGGGGCGTGTTGCTCGGCTTTCCCGTGCTGCGCCTGCGCGGCGACTACCTGGCCATCGTGACGCTGGCCTTTGGCGAAATCATCCGCGTCGTGCTGCTCAACTGGGTCAGCCTCACCGGCGGCCCGAACGGCATCAGCGGCATCCCGCGGCCGACTTTCTTCGGCCTGACCTTCTCCGCCGCCGGCGGTCCCGGCACCTTCACCGGCTTCACTGGCTGGGATTACAGCCCAAACCAGCGCATCACCTATCTCTACTACGTCATCCTCGCCCTGGCGCTGCTGACTAACTGGGTCGCGCTGCGGCTGCGTAAGGTCGCCCTCGGCCGCGCCTGGGAAGCGTTGCGGGAGGACGAGATCGCCTGCCGCTCGCTCGGCATCAACGTCACCGTCACCAAGCTGACCGCCTTCGCCATTGGTGCCACCTTCGGCGGCCTGGCCGGCGCGTTCTTCGCCACCCGCGCCGCCTTCATCAGCCCGGAAAGCTTCACCTTCATCGAAAGCGCCATCGTGCTCGCCATCGTGGTGCTCGGCGGCATGGGCAGCCAGTTGGGCACCGCGCTCGCGGCTATCGTGATGATCGGCGGCGTCGAATTGTTCCGTGACCTGCAGGATTACCGCATGCTGATCTTCGGCCTCGCGCTGGTGCTGATGATGGTGCTGCGCCCGCGCGGCCTGGTCTCCGGCCGCACGCCGAGCGTCGCCCTCGGCGCCAAGCGCGAGATCTCGGCCGAACTCGTCGCCGAAGGTCGTGGCTGAGATGTCGCTGCTTTCCATCGAGCATCTCACGATGCGCTTCGGCGGCCTGCTTGCGGTGCGAGACCTGTCATTTTCCGCTCGCCGCGGCGACATCACCTCCGTCATCGGCCCCAACGGCGCCGGCAAGACCACCGTGTTCAACTGCATCACCGGCTTCTACCGACCCAGCGGCGGCGCCATCATGCTGACCCACGCCGACGGCCAGGCGTTCGCGCTGCAGACCATTCCGGGCCACCGCATCGCTCGCCGCGCCCGCGTCGCTCGCACGTTCCAGAACATCCGCTTGTTCGCCGGCATGACGGTGCTCGAGAACCTGCTGGTCGCCCAGCACAACCAACTGATGCCCAATGTCGGCGCCGGGCTGCTGTCCGTGTTCGGCATTGGCGGGCACGATCGGGCGCAGGAAGCGGCCATCGTCCGCGCCCGCGCCTGGCTCGAGCGCATCGACCTGCTGCGCCGTGCCGACGACCCGGCGGGTGCGCTGCCCTACGGCGACCAGCGCCGCCTGGAGATCGCCCGCGCCATGTGCACCGACCCGGTGCTGCTCTGCCTCGACGAGCCCGCCGCCGGGCTCAACCCGCGCGAGACGGACGAGCTTTCCGCGCTGCTGAAAAGCATCCAGGCCGATGGCTGCTCCATTTTGCTGATCGAGCACGACATGGGCCTGGTGATGCGCATCTCCGACCACATCGTCGTGCTCGATCATGGCGAGCGCATCGCCGACGGCCCGCCGAGCGCTATCCGGGAGGACCCGAAAGTGATCGCCGCCTATCTCGGCGAAGGCGACGAGGACGAGGTGGCGGCATGACCGCGCTGCTCTCGCTCACCGGCGTCACCGCGTACTACGGCGCGATTCAGGCGCTCAAGGGCGTCGATCTGGAGATAAACCCTGGCGAGATCGTCACCATGATCGGTGCCAACGGCGCCGGTAAGAGCACGCTGATGATGACCATCTGCGGCAAGCCGCAGGCGCGCTCCGGCCGGATCACGTTCGACGGCACCGACATCACGACCATACCGACGCACCAGATCATGCATCTCGGCCTCGCCCAGGCGCCCGAAGGCCGCCGCATCTTTGGCCGCATGTCGGTGCATGAGAACCTGCTGATGGGGGCCGAGATGGTCCGCATGCGCAACTACGAGAAGACCCGCGAACTGGTCTTTACCCTGTTTCCGCGCCTGAAGGAGCGCCTGACCCAGCGTGGCGGCACGCTGTCGGGCGGCGAGCAGCAGATGCTGGCCATCGCCCGCGCGCTGATGACCCAGCCGCGCCTGCTGATGCTCGACGAGCCCAGCCTCGGCCTGGCGCCGCTCGTCGTGCGTCAGATCTTCGGCGCCATCCGCCAGCTCAATGCCGAGACCGGCTTGACCGTGCTGCTCGTCGAGCAGAACGCGTTTCAGGCCCTTCGCCTGGCGCATCGCGGCTACGTGCTGGTCAACGGCGCCGTCACCATGGCTGGGCCGGGTGCCGAGTTGCTGGCCCGCCCCGAGATCCGCGCGGCCTACCTTGAGGGCGCGCACGGCTGAGCAGTTAGAACGTGATGGTCGTCCGGGCGCCGAACACCGCGGCGTCGCCGATCCGCCGGGTCGGCCGGTCCGGGTTCACGATGCCGCCGCCCGGGTTGAAGATGTATTGCGCGACGGGTTGGATGACCATCCAGGGCGTTACCTGCGCCTGATAGGTCAGTTCCAGCGCCAGTTCGCTCGATCGGATCGGCATGAATGTCCCGGGCGAGGCCGCTGCAGCGGCGGCATCGTTGGCGCGCGACGTGTCGCTGATGCGTGCCCAGGCGAGCCCGAGGCCGACCGTGTCGTTCTCGCGGCCGAACACGCCCTTGTAGGTCGTCCCGGCATTGGCGAACACGTTGATCTGGTTGCGCCCGCCCGGCGCGCCCGCCACACGCGCGAACACACCGACGCCCCCATCCTTGGAGCCCGGCTGCTTCCAGACGAGCTGGTCGGCCACGCCATACAGACTCCAATCGTCGTTTGGATTGTCGAACGTCGCCACCGTGGTCGCCGAGCCGACGGTCTGGACGAAGAACTGGTTGGTGAAGGCGCGCGAGTGATACCAGCCACCGAGCTTGTAGGTGCCGGGCAGCCCGGTCGCGGCATCGCCACCATTGATCGCGTATTGCACCTCGCCGATCGCGAACACGCCGTCGTCCAGGCGGAACGAGGTGCCGTGCGCGTTGCGGAGCTGCGGGTCGTTGAAGCCGGGTCGCGCCGGGCTGCCGTTGAACACGGCGAGCAACACGGTGGTGTCGTCGCGCGGACGCATGCGCAACCGGGCGCCGAGCACCCCGAGCGGATAGGCCGGGCCACCGCCAGGTAGGCTCACGGCGAACGAGGTGGGCCAGCCGAAGCTCGCGTTGACGAACAGCCCGCCGTAGGAGCTGATCGCGAATTCCAGGTCGGCGCTCTGCTGGCCGACCCGGATGTCGGCAGCGCCGCCGAAGAAGGTCTGCTGGTACCAAGCTTCGTAAAGCCGGGTCGCACGCGTGGCTTCGGCGCTGCTGATGACGTTGAGGTTGCTGACGTAATTGGTCGACAGGCCGCGACCATGGATCTGCAGCGCGCTGATCCGCATGGTGCCACCGGAAAGGCCGATCGCCTTTTCCATGTCGACGTCGACGCTGAGGTTGGTCGCGCCCTCGTAGATCAGCCCGGTCGCCCGGCCACCCGTCGCGTTGCCGAGCACCTCGCTGGTTTCGAGTAGGTTCAGCGTGATCCCGTGCGCCTCCAGCACCGGGCGCACGCCGCCGAGCGAGCCGAGCAGCTTCTCGTTCTCCGGCGTTCCAGCCTCGACCGGCGCGCCGACCGGGCTCTGAACCTGGCTCGGGGCTGCGGGGACTGGATCGGGCGACGCAGCGCTTTGATCCGGCCCGGCATTGGTCTGTGCCATTGCCATGAGCGGCAGCGCTCCACACAGGGCGAGCGCAAGGCCGGCGGTCGAACGAGCAGTCATCGGCGAAAACCTTCGTGTTCGTCCGACAGGTAAATTCCTCGTGTGAAACCCGCAATCGCCGAGAGCGGAAATTGCCGTCGGGATGGTCGATTTCACTCCGCTGCAATCCAGTCTAGGCTTTCGCACCACACCCGGAGAACGTCAGATGTTACGCACTGCCTTGCTCGCCGGAGCCGCGATTCTCGCGCTCGGCGCCACCGCCCAGGCCGACATTCATGTCGCAACCGTAGGCCCCATGACTGGCAACTACGCCGCCGTCGGCGCGCAGATGAAGGCCGGCGCCGAGAAAGCCGTTGCGGACATCAACAAGGCTGGCGGCGTCATGGGCCAGAAGCTCGTGCTCGACGTAGGCGACGATGCCTGCGACCCGCGTCAGGCCGTGTCGGTCGCCAACCAGATGGCCAGCAAGAAAGTGGCGGTCGTCGCCGGGCATTATTGTTCCGGCAGTTCCATCCCGGCCAGCAAGGTCTATACCGAGGAAGGCATCCTCCAGATCAGCCCGGCCAGCACCAATCCGAAGTACACCGATGACGGCGCCTGGAACACCTTCCGCGTCTGCGGCCGCGACGACCAGCAGGGTGCAATCGCCGGCAAGTATCTGGCAGACAACTTCAAGGGCAAGAAGATCGCCATCCTCAACGACAACTCGGCTTACGGCAAAGGCCTGGCTGACGAGACCCAAAAGGCGTTGGAGGCCAACGGTGTCAAGCCCACGATGACCGCTGCCTACACGCCGGGCGAGCGCGATTATTCGGCGATCGTTAGCCGCATGAAGCAGGCCGGCATCGAAGTGGTCTACATCGGCGGTTACCATACCGAGACCGGATTGATCGCCCGCCAGGCCAAGGAGCAGGGCATGAACGAGACGGTGGTCGGCGGCGACGCCCTGGTCACCAACGAGTTCTGGCAGATCGCCGGCGATGCGGGGCAGGGCACGCTGATGACCTTCCCGGCTGATCCGCGCAACCGCCCGACCGCCAAGGCCGTGGTCGACGAGTTCAAGCTCTCGAACTACGACCCGGAGGGCTACACGCTCTACACCTATGCCGCGCTCCAGGTGTGGGCCGATGCGGCGAAGAAGGCCAACACGATCGACAGCAAGAAGGTCGCCGATGTGATGCACAGCGGCCAGAAGATGGATACCGTCCTGGGTCCGATCTCGTTCGACAAGAAGGGCGACATCACCGCCGCCGACTACGTCTTCTATATCTGGAAGGACGGCAAGTACAAGGAACTATGAGCTGACGTGGCGCCCTTTCCGAAAGGGCGCCACGTTCCGACCGATCAGGCGTCGACGACGATGCGGTGATAGGCCCGGCCGAAATAGATCAGGCCGGCGCTTTCCGTGCTCGACTGCAAAGCTTCGACCTCGCAGAAAAACACCGTGTGGGTGCCGACTTCGGTTGACTGCGTGATGCGGCAGTCGAACGACACGATGGCGCCTTGCAGCACTGGTGCGCCGGTTGCCAGCGTGGTCCATTCGGCCTGCGCGAACCGCTCGCTCTGCGTAGCGCCGGTCATGCTGGCGAACACCGGTGACAGATGCTCCTGCGCGGCACCCAACGTATTCACGCACAATATTCCGCTGGCTTTGAACGCCTCGTTCATGTCGCTGTCGCGATTGATGCACAGGAGTAGTGTGGGCGGATTATCGGTCACGCTACACACTGCCGACGCCGTCAGCCCACGTCGGCCGGTTCCATCAACAGTGGTTATAATATTCACGGCCGCACCCAGTCGGGCCATCGCTTCGCGATAGGTGGATTTTTCGATCAACGTTGGTGCCCCAAAAATGCAGCTTAGATATGGGGCAAAATAGCCGAGTTGCGGGCGCCTGATTAGGCGCCCGCCGATGAATTACTTGTCGAGCGCGTCGCGGACGGTGTCCTTGGCGCCACCGACGGTGCTCTCGGTCGAACCCTTAACCTGGTCGGCCTTGCCTTCAGCCTGCAGCTTCTCGTCGCCGGTCAGCTTGCCCACGCCTTCCTTGACGTTGCCCTTGAGCTTGTCCCAGGCACCCTCAACGCGGTTCTCGTCAACCATGTTCATCTTCCTAGCGGCGACATTGCCGTCATTTGTTAAAACGCCGAACGTCTAGGACGGTTTCATGCTGCGGATAGTGGCGGCGCGACCGTTTCGAGGGAGCGCTTTTCCGCGTCCGTGCCCCACACAAACGCTACAGCCCCCGCAATCAGCATCAGCGCCCCGCCGAACAGGTAGCCGAGCAGCAATTCGTGCCGCGACCCCGTCTGGATCAGCGCCCCGAACACGCTGGGTCCGGCAACCCCGCCCACGCCGGTGCCGAACGCGTAGAACAACGCAATGGCGATCGCCCGCACCTCGAGCGGAAACGTCTCGCCCACCGTCAGGTAGGCCGACGACGCGGCAGCGGAGGCGAAGAAGAAGATCACGCTCCAGGCCACCGTCTGCCCTGTCGCGTCCAGCCATCCCGCGGCGAACGCCCATCCGGACGCCGCCAGCAACAGCCCCGACAGCCCATACGTCGCTCCGATCATGACCCGGCGCCCCACGCTGTCGAACAACCGCCCCAACACGATCGGCCCCAGCAGATTACCCGCCGCGAACGGCAGGATATACCAGCCGACCGACTTGCCCGGGACGTCGTAGAACTTGGTCAGCACCAGAGAGTAGGTGAAGAACACGGCGTTGTAGCAGAATGCCTGCGCCGCCATCAGCACCACCCCGACCAGCGCGCGCTTGCGATAGGTCGTTGCCAACACACGCAGGCTCGGCACGAACCAATCGCCCTGGTGCCGTCGCAGTCGCAATGTCTCGTCCGGCACTGGCGGCAACGGCGCGCCCGTCTCGGCTTTGACCCGGCGCTCGATCTGTTCGACAATCCGGCTCGCCTCCTCCGGGTCGCCATGCGTCATCAGCCAGCGCGGGCTTTCGGGGATCCAACTGCGAAGGAACAGCACGCCGAGCCCGATCACGCCGCCGATGATGAAGGCCGCTCGCCAGCCCCATTCCGGGCTGACGATCGCCGGGTCGAGCACGATCAGGGCGCTGCTGGCCCCGAGCGCGGCGCCGAGCCAGAAGCTGCCGTTGATGCAAAGATCGGTGAAGCCGCGGCGGCGGGCCGGGATCAGCTCCTGGATGGTCGCGTTCACGGCCGCATATTCGCCACCGATGCCGGCACCGGTGAAGAAGCGGAAGATCGCGAACGACCAGAAATTCCAGGCCAGCCCGGAGCCGACGGTTGCCACCAGATAGACCAGCACCGTGATGGTGAAGAGCCGCTTGCGCCCCCATCGGTCAGTCAACCAACCGAACCCGAGTGCGCCCACGACCGCGCCCGCCAGGTAGGCCGACGCCGTGAGCCCGAAGCTGGCGCTGTCGAGGCCGAGACTTGGGCTGCCGGTGATGGCGCTGGCGAGCGAGCCGACCAGCGTCACCTCGAGCCCGTCGAGAATCCAGGTGATGCCGAGCGCCACCACCACCAGCCAGTGAAACCGTGCCCAGGGCAAACGGTCCAGCCGTGCTGGAACGTCGGTGGTGAAAACGTCGCCGGACGGCTGTTCTGAGCTGGATGCCATGGATCGGCAACGATGTGACGGGGACCGGGTTGCGGTATGGCGTTTACGGCGCGGCTACAGCCGGGTTACAGCCGGAAGCGGGGGCTGATCTTGGACAAAGTTAAAAACGTCGCGCTGTTATCGATCGGCGTCGGTGCGCTGGTTCTGGCGTTGAAGGCCGGCGCTTGGTGGGTGACCGGCAGCTCGGCGTTGTATTCGGATGCGCTGGAGAGTGTGGTCAACGTGGCGGCCAGCATCGTCGCTGCGGCCGCGCTGTTCTATGCAGCGCGTCCGGCCGACAAGAACCATCCCTATGGGCACGACAAGGCCGAGTTCTTCGCCGCCGTCATCGTCGGCGTGCTGATCATCGTCGCGGCGCTGTCCATCTTCCGTAGCGGCTGGCAGAGCTGGCGGGCGCCCGAGCCGATCGTGTCCGTCTGGTCCGGGCTGGCGCTGAGCCTGGTGGCAACCGCGATCAATGGCGGCTGGGCCGTGGTGCTCGGCGCGGTGGGAAAGCGCAGCCGCTCGGCCGCGCTCAAAGCGGATTCGCGCCATCTGTGGAGCGATGTCGCCACCTCCGGCGGTGTGCTGGTCGGGGTGGGTGCCGTGCTGGTGAGCGGCATCGCCTGGCTCGACGGTGCGGTCGCGATGGTGGTCGGTCTGCACGTGCTGTGGTCCGGCTGGGGTGTGATGCGCGAGAGCGTCGGCGGCTTGATGGACGAGGCGCCGAACGAGGGCGTCATGGACCGGACGCGCGAGGTGCTAAACCGAAGCGCCGAAGGGGCGATCGAGGCTCACGACCTTCGCATGCGACTAGCCGGGCGGACCACCTATCTGGAATTCCATTTGGTCGTGCCGGGCTCCATGCAGGTCGCCGAGGCGCATGCGATCTGCGACCGTGTCGAGGCGGCGCTGAAGGCCGAGACGCCAGGCCTGGTGGTCACGATCCATGTCGAGCCGGAGGCCAAGGCCAAGCACTCTGGGGTGCTGGTCCTCTGACGTGCTAACGGCCACTCGCCGGCCGCCTTCCGCGACCCGGCGCCGTTCTCGCCGCGACAACATCGCGGCTGCCATCTCGTTCCTGCTGCATGTGGCTGCGGTCGGCGCCCTGCTGCTTCGGCCCGGCCGCACCCTGCCGCCGCCGCAAAAACCGCTCGAGGTCGAGATGGTGCAGCAACCTGCTGAAACGCGCGGTACACCGCCCCCGCCGGCTCCCGCCTCCGCGGCTCCGGACAGCAAGCCCGCTCCTGTTCAAACTGCCAGCCGGCCCACGCCCGCACTGCCGGAGACCAAGGACGCGCCGGCGCAGACGGCTGCCGCCCCGCCACCCTCGCAGCCCGCACCGCAAGCCAAGCCGCAGCAAGCGGCGCCGACGGCACCAACGGTCAATCTCGGCAATGCCGGCGAGGATCTCGACGCGCTCAGCGTCACCGGTGAGAACGTCGTGCCACCGGCGCCCGATGCCCGCTATCGCAATCAACCGCCGCATTACCCGGCCAAAGCCGCGAAGATCGGCGCCGAAGGCACCGTGCAACTGGTGGTCAAGGTGGCTCCCAACGGCCAGGCCCTCGGTGTCGAGGTGCTGGCCAGCAGCGGCAATGCGGACCTCGATCAGGAGGCACGGCGCGCGGTCGAGCTCTGGCGCTTCCGCCCGGCCCGCGCCGGGGGCGCTGCCGTGCCCTACGATTATGTGGTCAATATCCGCTTCGCGATGGGCGACCGGTAGCGCTCAGAAGAAGATCGATTTCGGCCATCGCGCCGCGCGGTATCGAAGTTGATCCTCGGTCGGCGGCGGCGTGTCGGCCACTTCGTGCTGGTGCTGCGGCACCAGGTACGGATCCGCCCAGCAGGTTACCGGACCCAACGAGCGCGTGCAGAACGGCTGCGGCGGCGGCGTGTCGACCCGCGGCGCGCAATATGTCCTGCCGCTGTCGAGCCGGACGACCGAGCAGTCCCGTCCCGTCGCCGCCGAGACGCCGATATCGCCCAGGCCGCGGCCGAACACCGCGACGCTGCCGATTTCAGCGCCGATAAGCGGCGCACAGCCGCCAAGCGCCATCAACAGCAGGAGAAGGGGATACCGCATGGACGCATCACACCATCAATAGATGAAGGAGTGGTTACGGCGTTTGCCCTCCATCAGCCGCGCCAGTATGGTCCGCCCGACTTTGGGGGTGCCGGTGGCTGACATTTTCGACGAGGTGAACGAGGATCTGCGTGCGGAGCGGGCCCGTCGCCTGTTCCAGCGCTACGGGGTCCTGTTGGCCATCGTCATCGTGCTGATCGTGGCCGGCGTCGCGGGATGGCAGGTGCTCCAGTCGCGGCAACGCGGTGGGCGCGAGGCCGTCGCCGTCCGCTTCCTGGCCGCCATGGACCAGCAATCCGCCCCGGCCGCTTCACCCGAGCGTGCCCAGGCGCTCAACACCTACGCGGATATCGGCACCGACGGGCCGAGCGGTTACCGCTCTCTCGCCCGCCTGCGCGAGGCGGCGTTGAAGGCCAACAACGGCGATCTTCCCGGCGCGCTGGCGCTGTGGAACCAGGTCTCGGCCGACGAGCAGGCTGATCGCAGCCTACGCAGTGCAGCCGACATGCTGTGGGTGCAGCATCAGGTCGATACCGGTGAGCCCGGCGTCGTCGAAGGCCGCATCCAGTCGCTCGCCGCTCCCGGCGAACCTTGGCGGCCCCTGGCGCTCGAGGCGCGTGCCTGGCTCAAGCTGCGCACCGGGGACAATGCCGGTGCCGAAACGGCACTGCGCGAGATCGTCGCCATGCCAGGCGCCCCGGCCGGCGTGCGCGCGCGCGCCAACGGACTTTTGACCCGGCTCGGCGTCGCACCCGAGTCACAGGCGCCGGCAAACCAGGATAAGCAGGGATGAACCTCACCCGACGCGCCGCCCTTCTCGGGCTGCCGCTCACGCTGGCCGGTTGCAGCGTGTTCGACAGCATTCTCAGCGACAACAAGGCCAAGCTCAGCGGCAAGCGCGAGGCGATCCTCGGTGGCCGCGGCAGCGGTGCTTCCGCCGACACTGCCAGCACCCGAGCCGTGGTCGTGCCGCCTCCTGTTCAAGTCGCCGCTTGGACCGAAGTCGGCGGCAACGCCACCCATGCATCCGGCAACATCGCCGTCACCGGCTTGAACCCGGCCTGGACCGCCGATATCGGCGCCGGCGGCGGCTACCGCGCACGGCTCACCTCCCAGCCGCTGGTGCTGAACGGCACCGTCTATGCGATGGACAGCAACGGCACGGTTTCCGCTTTCGATTTCGCCAACGGCAGCCGTCGCTGGCGCACCAGCACCGAGGCCGACGACAGCCGCAGCACCAACATCGGCGGCGGCATCGCCATCGAGAACGGCCGCGTCTACGCCACCACCGGGCGCGGTGACGCCCTGGCGCTCGAGGCCGATAGCGGCCGCATCGTGTGGCGCAAGGAGATCGGCGTTCCCGCCCGTTCCGGCCCCACCCTGTCCAACAACCGCATGCACTTCACCACCATCGACGACCAGCTGATCGCGCTGAGCCTGCCCACCGGCGAGCGTGCCTGGGGCTACAGCGCCAACAACTCGTCCACTACCGTGCTGACCGACGCCGCGCCGGCCATCAGCGACGGCTTCGTGGTCGCCGGCTTCGGCTCCGGCGAACTGGTCGCCATCCGCGCCGATAGTGGCGTGCTGGCCTGGAGCGACACGCTCGCCTCCTCGCGCGGCCGCAACAGCAGCGTCGACCTTTCGGCCATCCGTGCGCTCCCGGTCATCGACCGCGGCCGGGTCTATGCCATCGGCATTGGCGGCCTGATCGTCGCCCTCGACCTGCGCACCGGGCGTCGCCTGTGGGAGCGCGAGATCGGCGGCGGCCAGACGCCTTGGATCGCCGGTGATTGGCTGTTCGTGCAGAGCAGTGGCCAGGCCCTGACCGCGATCAGCGTCGACGATGGCCGTATCCGCTGGACACAGGATCTTCCCCGTTGGGACGACCCGGCCAAGCAGCGCGACCCCATCTTCTGGAGCGGCCCGCTGATGGCCAACGGCAAGCTGGTGCTTGCCGGCACCAGCCAGATCGCCGTCTCGGTCAACCCGGTCGACGGCCGCATCCTCGGCACCCAGACTATGAGCAGCTCCGTCTCCGTCGCCCCGGTCGCCGCTGCCGGCACGGTGCTGATCCTATGCGATGACGGCACGCTTCAGGCATTTCGATGAGCGATCTTCCCGCGACCAACCTGCCGGTGGTGGTGATCGCCGGGCGCCCGAACGTCGGCAAGTCGACGCTGTTCAACAAGCTGGCTGGCCGCCGCTCGGCCATCGTGTCGGATACGCCGGGCGTGACGCGGGACCGCAAGGACGCCGAAGCGCTGCTGCGAGGCCGCCGGGTTCGCCTAGTCGACACGGCAGGGCTCGAGGAGTCCGCGCCGGACACGATGGCCAGCCGCATGCGCGCTTCCTCCGAAACGGCGGTGTCACAGGCCGACCTGGTCGTGTTCGTGGTCGATGCCCGCACCGGCATGACCTCCGGTGACCGGCACTTCGCGGAATGGCTCCGTCGCCAGGGTCGGCCGATCCTGCTGGTCGCCAACAAGGCCGAGGGCCGCCTCGGCGCGTCGATGGCGATGGAAGCGTTCTCGCTCGGCCTCGGCGAGCCCGTCGCCGTCTCCGCCGAGCATGGTGATGGCCTGTCCAACCTGATGGCCGAAATTGCCGATCGCTTGCCCGATCCGGTCGATCCCGACGAGGCCGACGACAAGCCGCTCAAGCTCGCCATCGTCGGCCGCCCGAACGCCGGCAAGTCGACGCTGCTCAACCGCCTGCTCGGCGAGGAGCGCATGATCACCGGGCCGGAGCCTGGCCTGACGCGCGATTCGATCACCGTGCTGCTGCGTGATGCCGTGGGGCCGATCGAGATCGTCGACACCGCCGGGCTGCGCAAAAAGGCTCGCGTCGAGGAAGTGCTGGAGAAGATGTCGGTCAGCGCCAGCATCGAGGCGCTGAAGATGGCCGAAGTCGTGGTGCTGGCCATCGACGCTGTGCTGGGCATCCACGAGCAGGATCTGCAGATTGCCCGACTGATCGAGCGCGAAGGCCGCGCCTGCGTGCTGGCGCTCAACAAATGGGATGCGGTGGTGGATCGCAGTGCCACCAAGAAGGCGATCTCCGACCGGCTGGAGACCAGCCTGGCGCAGATGAAGGGCATCCCCGTGGTGCAGATTTCGGCCATGACGGGGCAGGGGCTCGACCGGCTGATGCCGGCAGTGCGCGCCGTGTATGCGACGTGGAATAAGCGCGTCGGCACTGGCGAGCTGAACCGCTGGTTCGAGACGGCGCTCGAGCGGCATCAGCCGCCGATGGTCGAGGGCCGCCGGCTCAAGCTGCGCTACATGACCCAGGCCAAGGCGCGGCCACCGACGTTCATCATGTTCGGCACCCGCGCCGAGCTGACGCCGGAGGACTACCAGCGTTATCTGGTCAACAGCCTGCGCGAACGCTTCGAGATGCCTGGCGTGCCGATCCGCCTGCAGCAGCGCGGCACTAAGAATCCGTTTGCAGAGGACTAAACCCGGCCGGTAGCCATGGCGTTGCCGCTTTGGAGGCAACGATGTCCAAAACCGCCGAGAAAGCCGATCCGAAGCTTTGGGAAAAGATGAAGGAGAAAGTCGAGGCCAGCGACAAGGGCGGCAAACGCGGTCAATGGTCCGCCCGCAAGGCCCAACTCGCCGTGCACGACTACAAGGAAGCCGGCGGGGAGTTCAAAGGCGAGAAAGCTCCCGACAACCACTTGGCGCAATGGACTAAGGAGGAGTGGGGCACCAAATCCGGCGAGAAGAGCGAAGAGACTGGCGAACGCTACTTGCCCAAGAAAGCGCGCGAAAAGATGAGCGACGCCGACTACAAGAAGACGACGGCCAAGAAGCGTACCGATACCGCCAAGGGCAAGCAATTCTCCAAGCAACCCGACCACGCTGCGGCCGTGACCAAGGAAGCGCGGCTCGACGGGATGACGGTTGCCGATCTGCGCAAGAAGGCGACCTCGGCCGGAATCGCGGGCCGCTCCAAGATGACCAAGGCGCAACTGATCGAGGCGCTCGGGGCCGCATGATGCGACATGCCGTTTTGTTGAAGTAGCTTGCAAATTCCGACCCGCTGACGCAAGCGTCCCCGCAAAGAATATGTTGGGGACGTCGTGATGGAACTTGAGAGGCAGACGCTACGGCGCATCACTGTGCGGCTCGTGCCGTTTCTGATCGTTTGTTACTTCATCGCCTATCTCGACCGGGTCAACGTCGGTTTTGCCGCACTGACCATGAACCGCGACCTCGGCCTGTCGCAGACCGCCTATGGCCTTGGCGCCGGCGTGTTCTTCTTCACGTATTTCCTGTTCGAGGTGCCGTCGAACCTGTTCCTGGCCAAGTTCGGCGCCCGGAAATGGATCGCCCGGATCATGTTCACCTGGGGCATCCTCTCCGGTGCCATGGCGTTCGTCCAAGGCGAGTGGAGCTTCTACATCATCCGCGCGTTGCTTGGCATCGCCGAAGCCGGGTTCTTTCCGGGCATCATCTTCTACCTAACCCTCTGGTTCCCGGCCTCCTACCGCGCCCGCATCCTGGGCTATTTCATGGCGGCGATCCCGCTCTCCTCCGTGCTCGGGCTGCCGGTTTCCGGCGGGTTGCTCGGCATGGACGGTCTTGCCGGCCTCCATGGCTGGCAGTGGTTGTTCATTATTGAGGCGGTTCCGGCGCTGATCCTCTCGGTCGTGGTGTTCTTCTACCTGACCGACCGTCCGGCCGATGCCGCCTGGCTACCCCCGGAGAACCGGACCTGGTTGATGCAACGGATCACGGCCGAAGAGCAGGTACGCACCTCTGCCGAGCATTTCTCCGTCGGTCGGGCGCTCGTCAACGGTCGCGTGCTTGCGCTGAGCCTGGTGTATTTCGGCGTCGTCGCCAGCCTTTACGGCCTCAGCTTCTTTCTGCCGCAAATCGTCCGCCAGTTCGGTGTCACCACGCTGCAGAACTCGTTCATCTCCGCCGTGCCGTTCGTCATTGGCGTCATCGCGAGCCTGACATGGGGACGGCTGTCGGACCGAACCGGCAACCGCAAGGGGCTGACGGCCGCCAGCCTGTTCCTGATCGCGCTCGGGATCGGGGCTGCCGCTATGATTGATGATCCGCTGCTCAAGATGGTTGCATTCTGCGTCGCCGCCTTCGGCATCTTCGGCACGCTGGCGGTGTTCTGGACGCTACCGACCTCATTCCTCTCCGGCATGGCCGCCGCGGGCGGCATCGCGGTCATCAACTCGATCGGCAACCTCGCCGGGTTTGCCGGGCCGTATGCGATGGGCGCGATTAAGGATGCGACCAACTCCTACCAGGGCGGCTTGATCATGTTGTCGGGGCTTGCCCTGGTGGCCATGTTGATCGTGTTGATGCTGCGCCATGACCGTCACCTTGAAGCAGTGCCGGTCATGGCCGCCGTGGCGGCCGAGTAGATGGACCTGCACGGTGTTGCCGCGGTCGTTACCGGCGGCGCGTCCGGCCTTGGTGCGGCGACCGGCGCCGCCCTGGCCGCTGCCGGCGCCAAAGTGACGCTGCTGGACCTCGACCGCACCCGCGGCGAGGCACAGGCGGCCGAGATCGGCGGCCGGTTCGAGGCCGTCGATGTCACGGACGATGCGGCGGTGGCCGCTGCCCTTGATGCGGCACAGGCAGTGCACGGGGTAGCCCGCGTGCTGGTCAACTGCGCCGGGATCGCGCCGGCTGCCCGCGTGGTCAATCGCGAGGGGCTGCCTCACGCGTTGGCGCTGTTCCGTAAGGTGATCGAGATCAACCTGATCGGCACCTTCTGCGTGGCTGCCGCTTTTGCCGCCCGGCTCAGCAAGGCGGATTCGGTTGGCGAGGGGCGGGGCGTGATCGTCAACACCGCCTCGGTCGCAGCGTTCGATGGGCAGATCGGTCAGGCCGCATACGCCGCATCCAAAGGCGGCGTCGCGGCCCTGACGCTGCCGCTCGCCCGTGATCTGGCGCAGCACGGCATCCGCGTGATGACCATCGCGCCGGGACTATTTCTCACGCCGATGCTCGCCGGCATGCCGCAGGCGGTGCAGGACTCGCTCGGGCAGCAGGTGCCGTTCCCCAGCCGCCTCGGCAAGCCCGAGGAATACGCTCAGATGGTCCTGTCCATCATCGCCAGCCCGATGCTGAATGGCGAGACCATCCGCCTGGACGGCGCTCTGCGGATGACGCCGCGCTAGCCTTTATCGGCGGAGACACTCACGCCGCGTGGCAACACCAACCGAGATGCCACGCGGAACGCTGCGGTTATACCGTGACGCCAGCCGGATAGCCGTGCTTCGGTGACGCTTCCCAGGGCGACGCAGACGACGATGACGGTGGCGATACAAAGCGCGGCCGCGCTGCCGGAGCTTCGCCCGAACCCGAAGCCACCATGCAGGATCGCGAAGATCGGCATGTGATACAGGTAAAGTGAGAACGTCCGCGACGAGACCTTCTTGGCGAGCCAGCGCAGCGAGGCGAGGACCCGGTTGGCGGCGGCCATGTTCTGAACGGCGACAATGGTCCCGCCGAACAAGCAGGCATTAACGAAATCCCCGATCAGCCCGGTGGAGCCTCTCAGATGATAGGAAAGGCCGAAGGTGGCGGTGCTCAGCCAGCCGCGGGAATGCGTATTGAGGTCGAAACAATACGTCGCGGCATACCCTGCGGTGCAGACCGCGAACAAGCATAAAGCCTGGCTGGCCGACATCCGGATGTGGTTGCGTCGGTAATACAGCCAGGTGCCGACCAGCCAACATGGCATCAGCACCATGATCGCCGGGCCGGCCAGGACCGCACAGGCTGTCATGGCCTGCCAGCGCCACGGCCGCGGCGTGAACACGAAGGCACCGAAGATGACGTAGTACCACGCCTCGTAGTTCAGGCTCCATGTCGGCTCGTTGTATGGCGCGGGTTGGTGCCACCCCCAGTTCTGGCCCAAGAACACCGCGTTCTGCGCTGCGGCAGTCAGGAACGACACCGGATCCGTCACCGGGGGAGCGAACAGGATATTCGCCTCGCGCCCGACAACGCAGGCCGCGATGGCCGACAGTATCAAAGACGGCAGCAGCACCGACCACAGCCGGGCAAGCCGGTTGAGGAAGAAACGACCGGTAGCAAGGTCACGGTGCTGGTGGGCATAGGCAATGACGTAGCCAGAGATGACGAAGAACACGACCACCGCGTCGTTGCCCGGAACCGCACTAACGTCGAACAGGATCGGGAGAAGGTGCGAGAACACGACCACCACAGCCGCGAACGCCCGGACGATGTCGAGGTAAGCCGAAACGCCGTCATCGATCAGCGGGTGACGTTCGACGGACTGGCTGTACATTCGGGATGACCTCTAGACATCCAACCGTCTGAAAGACGATCAGAGAGGGTCAATTTAGCGGGTAATAGCTAACCCCGATTTAACAGGCGGTCTCGATCAAGAGATGAAGTCAAAAGGGCGCGTGTCACCAGTCTTTATGGGCTTGAATGCGCCTGGATGGGGTGCGGCCGGCGATGGTGGTCTTTAGCTGATCCACACGCACGCGGCCGCCCCGCAAACTTCCTGCTTAGGGACTGGTTCCGACGACGTTAGAGATGACGACGACCGGAGTTTGGTTGCTGAAGTTCGGAACGTCGCCGAATACCGGCCCACCTTCGGCCGCGACGGCGTCTTTGAACTGCTGGGCGGTTTCGAATTCCAAGGTGGCGATGACGTTGTAGAGCGGCTTCTCGCCCGTCGGCGTGCCCACGGCCTGGACCACGCGCCAGCCCTTGATTCCAAATCGCGCGAACTTCTCGCTCACCAGCGGCATGTGCTTGTTCAGGTAATAGTCGAGGTCGAAAGTCGCATCGTCGACGTTCTCGTACATGACGTTGATGGTGGTCGGCATCGTTTCACTCCCCTCGTGACCGGGTCACGATAGGTGTTCTGCCCGTGCCGGAACATGGCTTTGGCTCAGGGTTGTCGGGCTGCGTTCGCTTTTCCCAGCAACGCGTCGAAGCCGAGCAGTCGTCCGGCCCAGCTATAGTCCCGCTCGACCAGGGAGCGCGCCGCCGCGCCAATCGCCGCAGCCTGTGGTTCGGCTGCCTCGAGGCATCGTGCCGCCAGTGCCTCGGCTCCGTCGCCCAACAGCAACTCCACCCCAGGCCGCGCGTCGATCCCCTCGAGCGCATCTGGCGTGACGATCACCGGGCGGCCCATCGCCATGGCTTCCAGTACCTTGTTCTGGATCCCGCGTGCGATGCGCATGGGCGCTACTGCGGCCGTCGCGTGTGCGAGGTAAGGCCGTACGTCCGGCACCCGGCCGGTCACCGTCACATGCTCGTTCGTGAGCGCGCGCACCTCGCCCGCTGGGCTGGAGCCGACGATGTGAAAATGCGCCGGCCGACTACGCTGGACGATCGGCAAGATCTCGGTGGCGAACCAGCGCACTGCGTCGACGTTCGGCGGGTAATCCATCGTGCCGGTGAAGACGTAATTGAGTCGGTCAATGGGGTAGACTGCCGGCTGCGGGATCGCCGGGTCGAAATAGGCGAAGTCGACGCCGCTGGGCACCGATCTGATCTTTTCCGCTTCCTGCGGCCGTTGCTTGCGAAACAGCGCCGCTTCCTCGGCCGAGACAAAGGTGCTCCAGTCCATCTCGCGCGCGATCCGCCCTTCCAGCGCCGCGACCCGGTGCCACTCGCGCCGATGCACCAGTTTCATCGGCCCGCTGCCGGTCTCTGAGTAAGCGCGCCACTTCTCGGAATCGACGTCCGCCAGGTCACACAGCGTCACCGTCGCGCCGCGCGTGTTGCCGAGCACGTAGGGTGCCATGTTGGATGAACACACGAAGATCGCCTCGGGCTGGATCTCCGCCAGCGTCCGCTTGACCCAAGCTGCCAGCCCGCGGTCCCGATAAAAAGTGACGCTCAGCGGGTCGCCCGTCAGCAGGCCGGCGAGACAGGTCAGCTTGGCCCGGCGGCGATCGAGGCGCGCAAAATGCGAGGTGGTGCAGAGCGCCGCCACCGTGTCGACGTGCTGCTCGTCATCGGGGTCGTCGACCAGACAGCCCAAGTGGACGTCGTAGCTCTGCCGCAGATGCCGCAGGATCTGCAGCGGTCGGATCTTCTCGCCCTTGATGGGCGGGTAGGGGATTCGCTGGGTGAGGAATAATAGATTGCGCATGGTCACACCGGCTTACCGGCTCCGGTGGCGTTCGTCATCGAACTCGGCATCGCTGCTCCTGATCCAGATTACACGAACCACAACCTGTGCGTGTATATCATAGAACTACTTGCTGTCCCAAGCGGTTCAGCCGGGCCAGCTTTGCGCCTCCGGTGTACCCTGCCATAAGGCCGGCATGGATTTCATGGCATCGTTCCTCGACGAGACGGTCGAGACATTCACCGCGTTTCGCGACAGCGCCGAGCAGCGCCGGATCATGCAGGAGATGGCGGACGCCATCGTGGCGTGCTTCCGCGCCGACCGAAAGCTGATGATCTGCGGCAATGGCGGCAGCGCGGCGGATTCGCAGCACATCGCGGCGGAATTCATCTCCCGCCTGATGTTCGACCGCGCTCCGCTACCGGCGATCGCGCTGACCACCGATAGCTCCAACTTAACGGCGATCGGGAACGATTACGGTTACGAGAAAGTCTTCGAGCGCCAGGTGCTCGGGCTCGGCCAGCCCGGCGACATCCTGATCGGCATCTCCACCTCCGGGACGTCCAAGAACGTGTTGCGTGCGTTCGAGGCAGCCAAGACCAAGGGCGTCGTCTGCTTTGCCTTCGCCGGTGCCAGTCCCGGGCCAATGGCCGAGCATTGCGAAAAGGTGCTCGCGGCCCCCTCGACCAAGACCGCGACGATCCAGCAGATCCACATCACCGCAGCTCACATCGTGTGCGCCCTGGTCGAACGGACCATGTTTCCGCAGAGCTGAGTGATGTCGGTCACTGTTAAGCAAGCGGCCGTTCTCGTCGGTGGGCTCGGCACCCGCCTGGGGGCGCTCACGGCCAACACGCCGAAACCGCTGCTCACCTGCGGCGACCGGCCGTTCCTAGAATGGGTGCTGCGGGAGCTGTGCCGGTTCGGCATCGAGGAGACGCTGCTGCTGACCGGCTACCTGGCCGAGGAGGTCGAGCGCGTGTTGCCGGAGATCGCCGCCCGGCTGCCGGCGCCGATGCGGCTGATCTGCTGCCCCGAGCAGGGCAGGGCGGGAACGGGCGGGGCGTTGCACCAGGCGCGCGCGCATCTCGCCGACCGCTTCCTGCTCTGCAACGGCGATTCGTGGCTGGATTTCAATCTCGCCCGTCTGCTGGCCGATGCCGCGGCCGACGGACCCGAGATCGTCGCCCGCATGGTGCTGCGGCAGCTTCCCGACGCATCGCGCGCCGGCGTGGCCGAACTCGAGGGCGACCGCGTCACGGTGTTTCGCGAGCGGCCCCTCGTCCTTGGCCAGCCCGGGTTGGCCAATGCCGGCGTCTATCTGCTGCGCCGCAGCGTGCTCGACCACATCGTCGATCCCTGTTCGCTCGAGCGTGAAGTGTTGCCCAAGCTGGCGGAAGCCGGGCTGGTGCGAGGCACGGTCGGCGACGGGTATTTCATCGATATCGGCATTCCGGCCGATCTGGAGCGGGCGCAGACCGAACTGCCGGCACGGCTGCATCGCCGGGCGCTGTTTCTCGACCGGGACGGTGTGATCAACCACGACCATGGCTGGGTCGGCGAGCAGGAGCGGTTCGACTTCGTCGATGGCGCTCTCGCCACTGCGCGGGCTGCGGCCGATGCCGGTTGGCACGTGTTCGTGGTCACCAACCAGTCCGGCATCGCGCGCGGGCGGTATGACGAGGCGCAGTTCGCCGCGCTGTCGGCGTGGATGATCGATCGTTTCCGTGCCGAGGGCGGAAATATCGATGCGCTCCGCTACTGCCCGACGCATCCGGAGGCGCCGCTGGAGGCGTATCGCCGGGTCGATCCGCGCCGCAAGCCTGGGTCCGGCATGCTGGACGAATTGATCGCTGCCTGGGAGCTCGATCCAGCGCGCTGCATCCTGGTCGGCGACCAGCCGACCGACCTTCAGGCTGCGGCGTCCGCCGGGGTCGCCGGGTATCAATTTCCAGGCGTCAACCTGCTCGCTTTCACCGGGCCGCTGCTGCGGGGTGAATGATCACGGTCGCGGTGCGACCGGGGATCAGGCTCACATTGGCAGGAACCGCGTCGAGCTTGACGCGGACGGGAACACGTTGCGCGAGGCGGACCCAGGCGAAGGTCGGGGTGACGTTGGCAAGCAGGTCGGGGCCAGCGGCGCGTTCGCGGTCGGTGATGCCGCCGGCGATGCTCTGGACGTGGCCAGAGAGCTTCGGCTCGCCGCCAAGGAGGCGGATGGTGGCGGGGTCACCGGGATGGATGGCGCCGAGCTTGGTTTCCTCGAAGTAGCCGTCGACACGAAGGGAGTCCGTGTCGACCATGGCGAAGACCGCGCGGCCGGCGGCGACGTAATCGCCGGGCCGGAGGTCGAAGTTCGAGACGATGCCGTTGACGGTGGCCTTGACCTCGCTGCGCTCGAGGTTGAGGCGCGCGACGCCTAGGTCGGCCTGGGATTGCTGGTAGGCGGCGGAGGCCTGGGCGAGGTTGGCGCCGGTCTGCTGCTGCTTCTCCTGGCTGACGGCGATGTTGTTGAGGGATTGATAGCGGTTGTTCTCGCGCTCGGCCTCCTGGAAGGCGGCGAGCTTGCTGGCGACGACGGCCTGGGCCTGGCGGACGGCGAGGTCGAAGCGGGCGCGGTCGATGCGGAACATCACCTCGCCCACGCGAATGGGTTGGTTGTCGTGGACGAGGACTTCGGCCACGAGGCCGCTGACGTCCGGGGTGACGCCCAGGATGTCGGCGGTGACCCGGCCGTCACGGGTCCAGGGCTCGATCATGTAGTAGGTCCAAAGCCGCCAGCCGACGAGGATGGCAGCTGCGACGGCGGCTAGGGTAATGCCGATGCGGAGAAGCGATTTCATAGACTGTGCATTTCAGGGGCCGACCAGTGATGTTGCCAGGGCGACGGTGGCGCCGAGGATGATGATGCCGAGCGCGAGGTCGAAGAGCGGGCGGTGCCAGACGAGGCGGTAGAAGCCGGTCGCGGCCAGGACGCGGCGGAGCAGCATGGTGACCAGGACGGCGATGGTCGTCCAGGCGAACAGGGCGGGAAAGAGCACGCCGCCGCCGAGGGACATCTCCGCCATCAGGCGGCGTCCGCCCGGTAGGCGGCAGCGTCGGGGAGCAAGGCGCGGCGAAGCCCGATGAGGGCCAGCATGGCACGGGTGCGGTCGGCGGCGGTCGTCTTGGCCAGGGCGGCGTCGAGGGCGGCGAGCAGGGTGTCGTCGGGGAGGCCGGGCTTGCCGGCGGCGCGAGCGCGGAAGTGGCGGGCGAGGGTCGTCAGAACGTGTTCGACGGCGAGGCGGATGTCGTCGGGCAGACTGCGGCGGACCTTGCGGAGCATGACGATGTTCAGCCCGGCGCGGAGTTCGGCCAGCATGTCGACCGTGTTGATAGCGCTGTCTGGGCCAGCGGCGGCGATGCGGGGAGCCAGCAGGCCGATACGATCCAGCATGAGGCCGGCGAAGCGGGCGCGGTTGCCGGCACCGTGCTGTTCGGCGGCATCGGCGAGGTCGGCCCAGCTTTGGCGGATGAGGCGGGTGGCGCTCCATTCGGCGCCGACGGAGCGGATAACGGCGGTGATGATGGCGGCCATGCCGATGCCGACGAAGAGGGCGACGGAGGAATCGACGAAAGGAGCGAACTGGGCGTCGTAGGTCGATTGGAGGCTGAGCAGGGTGGAGCCGTTAGCAGCCAGCGGCAAACCGATCGAGGCGGTCTTCGGATTTCCGCAGAGGGCGCCGTAGGTGAGGAAGATGGGGGCGAGGGCCAGGGCAAGCATGGGGAAGTCGGAGAGCGGTGGGAGGAGGACGAAGAGATAGATCGCGTCGACGACGATGGCGACGAGAGACCAGTAGAGGAAGTTGAGGATGGCGGGAACCGGGTCGTCCTGGACGGCGAAGAAGCTGCAGACCACGGCGGCGAGGACGGCGGCGTTGGCGCCGGAGGTCCAGGCGGTGGAGATCCAGAAAGCGGTAATGACGAGGATGGCGAAGGCCGCCGCGCCGGCGGACCAGAGCGCGCGGGTATGGTCGACGTGGCGGACAAGGGCAGCACCCTGCGTGCGATCGTAGGCGAGCGGGCTGGGGAAGGGGCCGGCATCGCGGAGGTGCCGATGTAGGCGGCGGCAATCTTCGATGAGGTCGACCGTGGCGCCGAGGCGGTCCAGCAGGCCGATGCGGAGCAGATCGTTCCAACTCGCCTTGGGGGGATGATCCGGCTCCGGTTGGCGAAGCGCGTCGGGCGCGCGGTCGGCGTTCTTGTCGGCAATCCAGGCCGCGGCAGCGTCGAGGCGGGGTTGCAACGGCGCGAGGCCGTCTGCTTTGCGGAGGGCGGTGGTGCGGTCGTTGAGGGCGGAGAGTTCGGGCAGGAGCATCAGCAGGCGGCGGCGTAGGGCGTTGAGGGTGCGGAGCGCGTCGGATTGGGCCGTGGGGTCCCAGGCGAGATAGGAGGTGAGGAGGTCGATCTCGGCGAGGTCACCGGCGAGGGCCTGGCGCTTGGCGCTGGCGATGCCGGTCTCGTCGCCGTGCAGGATCGCCAGGCTCCATTCGGCGGCGCTGTCGAGCCAATGGTCGAGGCGGTCGGCCAGCACGGGTTGCACCCGGCGGGGGAAGACCACGGAAGCCATGATGCTGGCGCAGGCGATGCCGATGCCGATTTCCTGCACCCGGGCGACGGCGGTGGTGAAGATGGTTGCCGGGCTGTCGACGGAGGGGAAGCCGATGATGGCGGCGGTGTAGCCGGCGAGCATGAAGACGTAGCTGCGCGGGGTACGGTCGAGGAGGGCGAAGTAGAGGCAGGCGCCGGTCCAGAGCGACATGGCGAGGGCCAGCAAGGGCGGGGCGTCGACGAGGTTGGGCACCAAAACGATGGCGGCGACGGCGCCTATGATCGTGCCCCCGAAGCGGTAAGCAGCTTTGGAGCGGGTGGCGCCGGAGAGGGGTTGGGAGGCGATGTAGACGGAGGCCATGGCCCAATAGGGGCGGTCGAGGTCGAAGGCGAAGCAGATGAAGAGCGCGAGCAGGGCGGCGGCGAAGGTGCGGACCGAGAACAGCCATGCTTGCGGGCCGGGTAACTTGTCCGAGAGCGTCATAGTTGATGAACGGATGCGAGGGGGCGGTGGTTGCGACGGCAACTCGTTCGTCTCGCGGGACGTTTCCACAGTGTGACCTGCCTTCAGACTCTTGAGACGATTCTGCCAGCGATGCTGGAGCGAGCGAGCGCGCTGGATGCAGCGGGGGCGTTTCCGGCGGAAGACGTCGAGGCGTTGCGGCAGGCCGGCGTGCTGGCGGCGCCGGTGCCGATCGCACTCGGCGGTGACGGCGTAGGGACGGAGCCGGTGGGAGCGGAGGCGGTGCTGGCGCTGATGCTGGCGTTGGGGCGGGGAAACCTGGCGGTCGCGCGGCTGATGGAGGCGCATGTGAATGCGCTGCGGTTGATCATACGGTTCGGGGATGAGCGGGCGGTGGAGGCGGCGGTGGCGGATGCGCGGGCGGGGCATCTGTTCGGGCTGTGGGTCACGGATGGACGCCGGGCCCTGGTGGCGGATGGGGAGCGGTTGAGCGGCGAGAAGGGGCCTTGCAGCGGAGCGGGGCATTGCACGCGGGCGCTGGTAACGGCGGAAGCGGATGGCGGGGTGCGGATGGCGGTGGTGGCGCTGAGCGGGGCGGAGGCGGTGGTGCCGGTGCAGGGGATGCAGGGGATGCGCGGGGCTGCCAACGGGGTGGTCGACCTGGACGGCGCGAGCGTGCGGGATTGGATCGGGGTGGCGGGGGATTACCTGGTGGAGCCGGATTTCTCGTGCGGGGCGTGGCGGGCGTCGGCAGCGGCAGCGGGGGCGTTGGCCGGCTTGGTGACGGCGGTGGGCGAGGGGTTGCGGCGGAAGGGGCAGACGGAGGCGCCGATGCAGTTGGCGCGGTTCGGGGAGATGGTGACGGCGCGGGAGACGGCGCGGCTGTGGGTGGAGCGGATGGCCGCCGTGGCGGAAGGGGACGAGGCGAGCGAGGCGGAGAAGGTGGCGACGGTGAACCTGGGGCGGGGGGCGGTGGAGCGGGCTTGCCTCGACGGGATCAGGCTGGCGCAGCGGTCGATGGGATTGGGGGCGTTCGTGGCGCCGAACCCGGTGGAGCGGATGGTGCGGGATCTCGGGATCTACCTGCGGCAGCCGGCGCCGGATGCGGTGCTGCTGGAAGCGGCAGCGTGGCATTTGGCCCGATGATCGCCGGGGAGGCCTTGGCGGCGATGCGGGAACTGCCGGTGGCGGGATTGGAGGCGATCCTGGGCGGGCGGCGACCGCTGGTGTTGGCGCCGCATGCGGATGACGAGAGTTTGGGATGCGGAGGGTTGTTGGCACAGGCAGTGGCGACCGGGTTGCAGCCGGGAGTGGTGGTGCTGACGGATGGGGCCGGGTCGCACCCCCGTTCGGTACAGTACCCGCCGGCGCGGCTGCGGGCGGTGCGGGAAGCGGAGGCGCGGGCGGCGGTGGCTATCCTGGGGGTGGAGCGAATAGGGTTTCTTGGATTGCCGGATACGGCGGCGCCGGTGGCAGGGAGCGAGTTCGAGGCGGCGGTGGCGCAGATTGTCGCCGCCGCGCGGGAATGGGAGTGCGGGGTGTTGCTGGCGCCCTGGCGGCATGATCCGCATTGCGATCATGAGGCGGCGCATTTGATGGCGAGCGCGGCGGCGGCGCGGGCCGGGTTGGGGCATCTCGCCTATCCGGTGTGGGGGTGGACGCTGGATGCGGCGATGACGTTGGAGGGACCGGCGGTGGCGGGGTGGCGATTGGACGTGTCGGGAGAGCGGATTGTCAAAGAGCGGGCGATCGGGGCGCATCGATCGCAATATGCCGGGTTGGTGGATGACGATCCGGGCGGCTTCCAGCTGGAGGCCGGATTCCTGGACCTTTTCGCGGGACGGTTCGAAACGTTTCTGAGCGCGCCGTGATGCGTACGGTGATCGCGGTGCCGGTGAAGGACGAGGCGGAGCGGATCGGGACCTGCCTGACGGCGCTGCTGCGACAGCGCGAGGTGCAGGCGAATGCGATCGTGCTGGTGGTCAACAACACGCGGGATGCGACGGCGGCGATCGCTCGGGGCGTTTCGGCCGATATCGGATGGGGCGGCACTACGCGGGTCGAGGTGATCGAGGTGGAGTTTCCGCCGGAGCGGGCGAGCGCCGGGTCAGCGCGGCGGATGGCGATGGAGCGGGCGGCGGAATTAGCGGGCGAGGGCGGGGTGTTGCTGACCACGGATGCAGATGGGCGGGTGCCGCCGGATTGGCTGGCGGCGAACCTGTTCCACCTGCGGCGCGGTGCCGATGCGGTGGCGGGTCGTGCGGTGTTGGAGCCCGGCGATGCGGCGGCGATCCCGGAGCGGCTGCATGCGGACGATGCGCTCGAATGCGCCTATGCGGCGGCGCTGGACGAGATCGCGGCGGTGATGATGCCGCAGGCCTGGGACCCCTGGCCGCGGCACACGGAACATTCGGGGGCGAGCATCGCGGTGACGCTGGCAGCCTATCGGCTGGTGGGCGGGATGCCGGCGGCACCGATCTCGGAGGATCGGCGGTTCTTTGCGGCATTGCGGGTGGCAGGAGTCCGGATCAGGCACGCACCGGAGATCGAGGTGGTGGTGTCGGGGCGGACCGTGGGGCGGGCGGAAGGGGGGATGGCCGATACGATCCGGCGGCGGTTGCGGCGGGCAGATCCGTACCTGGACGATGCGCTCGAACCGGCGCTGGATTTCTGGCGGCGGCTGCAGGGCAACGCGGTCGGAAAGCGGCGACTGGTGTCAGCCGAGGCGGCGGTGGAGGAACTGGCGGTCGCGCGGTGGATATTGGCGGAGTTGAGGGTAGAGGCCGGTCTAGCGAAGGTGGCGACGCCGTGAGGCGCCGCCCTCTGCGATCAGGACTCTTGTAGGTTGACCGCGGAGGTCTTGCCCTGCTGGCCGGGCTGGAGTTCGTAGGTTAGGGTTTGGCCTTCATTGAGCGAGCCGAGGCCCGCGCGCTCGACGGCGGAGATGTGGACGAAGACGTCCTTGGAGCCATCCTGGGGTTGGATGAAGCCGTAGCCCTTCTGGGCGTTGAACCATTTAACGGTGCCTGTCGGCATAGTGCAGTCTCCGGATCGGCGCCGTGCGACAGTGCGCGGCGCTTTCGTTTATTGAGCGGAAGGTTGACCCCAATTGGGGACGGTACGGAACTTGTCTCCGGCCGAACAGCCGACCACGGAATCATGCGTAGGCTTAGCGGAAGATAACAGCAAGCAATGCCTGCGCCCGGACGTGCGCGCTAGGGTTGCCGGCGATCACTTTGTTGCAAGTTTGGCCGGCTCAGCCCCGATTGGTCAGCGCGACAAGGAGCCGAGCACGCCGCGGAGGATGGAGCGGCCGATGCCGCTGCCGATGCTGCGGGCGACGGATTTGGCCATGGCTTCGGCGACACCCTGACGGCGGCCGTCACCGAGCATGATGTGGGAGACGACCTGACCGAAGGAGCCTTCGCCATTGGGAGCGGGCGGTTGCTGAATCGGGGTGGACTGACGCTGCGGAGTGGGGACGTAGCCGCCCTGGTTCCAGACGCTGGCGCCCGGAGTGGGGGCGGCGATCGGCGGTGGAGTGCCCCAGGGGTTTGACGTGTCGGTCCCGGAGGCGGCGACGGGCGCGGCGGAGGCGGGGGCGGCGCGGCCGTTGAGGCGTTCGTAGGCGGAGTCGCGGTCGATCGGGGTGTCATACTTACCGGCGAGCGGGCTGGCGGCCAGGGTGGCGGCGCGTTCCTCCGGGGTAACCGTGCCGATGCGGCTGGCGGGCGGGCAGATCAGCGTTCGGTCGACGATGCCAGGAACGCCGCCCGGGCCGAGCAGGGAGACCAAGGCTTCGCCGACGGCGAGTTCGGTGATGGCGGTCCCGGTGTCGAAGGCCGGGTTGGCGCGGAAGGTGTCGGCGGCGGCGCGGACAGCCTTCTGGTCGGCGGGGGTGAAGGCGCGCAGGGCGTGCTGGACGCGGTTGCCGAGCTGGCCGAGGACGGTGGGCGGGACGTCCAGCGGGTTCTGGGTGACGAAGTAAACCCCGACGCCCTTGGAGCGGATGAGGCGGACGACCTGCTCGACCTTGTCGACCAGGGCCTTGGGGGCGCCGTCGAACAGGAGGTGCGCCTCGTCGAAGAAGAAGACGAGCTTGGGGGCGGGCAGGTCACCGGCTTCCGGCAGATCCTGATACAGGGTGGAGAGGAGCCAGAGCAGGACGGTGGCGTAGAGCCGGGGCGAGTGGATGAGCTTGTCGGCGGCGAGGATGGAGATGGCGCCCCTGCCCTCGGCGGTGGTCTTCATGATGTCGGCGAGGTCCAGGGCGGGTTCGCCGAAGAACGGTTCGGCGCCCGCTTGTTCGAGGACCAGGAGGCGGCGCTGGATGGTGCCGATGGTGGCCTTGGTGACGTTGCCGTAGGTGGTGGCGAGTTCGGCGGCCTTGGTGCCGACATAGGCGAGGATGGCGCGGAGGTCCTTGAGGTCGAGCAGGAGCAGGCCGTCGTCGTCGGCGAGGCGGAAGGCGATGTTGAGGACGCCCTCCTGGGTGTCGTTGAGTTCGAGCATGCGGGCGAGCAGAACGGGGCCCATCTCGCTGACCGTGGCGCGGACGGGGTGTCCGTCGGTGCCGAAGACGTCCCAGAACAGGACGGGGCAGCCGCGGTAAGTGTAGGGCGCCAGGCCGGTGTCGGCGGCGCGACCCTCGAGCTTGGGGTTGGGACGACCGGGCTGGGAGAGGCCGGCGAGGTCGCCTTTGACGTCGGCGCAGAAGACGGGGATGCCGGCCTGGGAGAACTGCTCGGCGAGGACCTGCAGGGTGATCGTCTTGCCGGTTCCGGTGGCGCCGGCGACGAGGCCGTGGCGGTTGGCGTAGGCGAGGTCGAGGCGCTGCGGCTCCGCGCCTTTCCCGAGAAGAATGGTGGATCGGTCGGACATGTGGGCTCCCCTGGAGCGGGGAGTAGAGCAGGTTTGCGGAGGCGGGGTTAGGCTTTGCGGCGGAGCACGACCAAGCCGAGGAGCCCGGTGCCGAGAAGGCCGACGGTCATGGGTTCCGGGACGGCGGTGCCCGGTGTGGTGGCAGCCGCGGACCAGAGACTGACGGCGCCGTAGTCGAGAGAGCAGCTGGAACTCACGCCGGTGCACCAGAAACCGTCGACGCCCGAGGTGAACTCGAACGCGTTGCTGAAGATGCCAATGTTTTCGGGGCGGGGAAGCGCCGGGTCGATGCTGCCGTAAAAGGAGGGCAGGTCGGCGGCGGTGATGGTGTAGGGGCCGAACAGGTTCGTGCCGCCGTAGGTGAAGGAGACGAAGTTGGTGTCGCCGATCTGATCGCCGAGATTGTAGTTCTGCAGGACCAGCGAGGCAGAAGCGGTGCCGGTGCAGTCCGTGCAGATGCCGGCGAAAGTGTAGGCAGTCGTGTCGGCACGGGCCGGACTGGTCGCGAGCATGGCAGCCAACGACAAGGTCAGGGTGGCGAGCGGAATACGTGTCATGGATACGCCCTCAACTTTTGCGTGTGCTACAGGACATAGAATCGCCAGAGGCGTGTCAAAATCGAGTTGCGGCATCCCAATACGGTAGTGGCTCGGCTCAGGTCGGAGGATCGGTGGTGCCGGGCCGGATCGGATGAGCGGTCGGCGATGCCAGAGAATCAGAAGTTGGCGATCCCAAGGGATCGACCATCTCGTCATCGTCTTCGGGATTGCCGAGGAGGGCGTCGGGGATTTGGGCGAGGTCGAGGTGGATCGCGTGCTTGTTGGTGATGGCGAGGAGGATGTGTTGGATCGGGGTGGTTCCGGCCGGGTCGGTGCGGGCGAGGTCGATGATGTCGGCATCGACGGCGCGGCGAAGGCTGGCCCGGTCGGGGTCGTTGCGCAGGGCATGATGCAGGGTGCGGCGGAGAAGGACGAGGCGGGGAGCGACGGCGCGGGGGAGCTGGGTGGCCTGAACGGCGCGGACGGTGCGCGGGGCAGGGCCGGCGGCGATGCGGGCTTCCGCGGCGACGGTCTGGCGCAGGGAGCGGACCAGGGCGGCGAAGCGGGCGGCTTCGTCCTTGGCGGTGGGCGGGGCGGGCTGGTCGTCGTCGAGCTGGGCGGCGGCGCGGCGGTGGGCCTTGCGGGCGAGGTCAATGGTCATAGCGCCGGCTTCTTCGAGCCAGGCTTGGTGCCGGGCCTGGATGGCGTCTTGTGAAGGGGATGCTGCCGACGTCATGAGTGGAGAGTTTGGAACATATTCCTATTGCTGGATGCAAGAAGTGATTGGGACGGGGTGCGATGTGGCACCCCGTCCCAATCGGGTCAGGCGCGGACGGTCTTGAGGGCGGCGCTGGCGCCGGAAAGGATGAAGCCGCTGTCGTTGTTGATGGTGACCAGGCTGAAGCCCATGTCGATCATGCGGCGGGCGTAGTCCGGGGTGAGGCAGTGGACGCAGGCCTTTTGGCCGCGCTTGCCCGTCTCGGCGATGATGGTTTCGTAGATCTTCATCACCTCGGGCTCGTCGCGGTCGAGCTTGGGGACCAGGCCCATGGAGAAGCCGAGGTCGGAGGGGCCGATGTAGACGGCGTCGATGCCTTCGACGTCGAGGATGGCGCCGAGATTGTCGACGGCCTGCTGCGTTTCAATCATCGGCAGGCAGACGATCTCGTCATTGGCGGTGGACTGGTAGCCGCCGGCGGTGACGGTGCCGTAGATGCCGGCGCGGATGGGGCCGTTGGAGCGGGCGCCCTTGGGCGGGTACTTGCAGTAGGAGATGAAGTTGCGGGCTTCCTCCGGCGTGTTGATCATCGGGCAGATGATGCCGTAGGCGCCGGCGTCGAGGACCTTGCCGATGATGCCGGGCTCGTTCCAGGGCACGCGGACCATGGGGACGACGGGGTGGGCGGCCATGGCCTGGAAGCAGCCGACCATGGACATGTAGTCCTGCACGCCGTGCTGAAGATCGACGGTGACGCTGTCCCAGCCGGCCTGGGCCATGACTTCGGCGGAGAAGCCGTTGGGGATGGCGAGCCAGCCGTTGATCGTGGCCTTACCTTGGGACCAGGCTTGCTTGAGTTTGTTGGGCATTAGGTTTCCTCCGTTGTCGTTTCGCGGAGGCTAGGCCGGGTCGGGAGTGGGGGCAATGTTCGGCGGGCCCTCTCCCGCGGTGCGGGAGAGGGAAAGCAATCAGGCGGCCTTGGCTTTCGTGGCGGCAGCGGCATCGTAGGTGGCGAAGAGCTTGGTCTTCTGTTCGGCGGTCAGCTTCGTATGCGGGGGACGAATGGTTTCCCAGGCGGGGTCGTTCGTCTGGCGGGCGACCAGGGCCTTGAGGCCGGGGATCAGGGGGGCGGAGGTGACGGCGGCGCGGAGGGCGCTCAGCGTCTTCTGGGCGTCGGCCGCGGCCGGGGTCTGCCAGGTGGCGTAGACCGCGGCGTTGGTGGCGGCGCTCATGTTGCTGGCGGCGGAGATGGAGCCGGCGCCGCCGGCCTGCAGGTTCTGCAGCAGGTGGCCGTCATCGCCGCAATAGACTTCGAAGCCGTCCTTGGCGAAGGCGTCGATGTAGCTCTTGGTGTTGGACCAGTCGCCGGTGCTGTCCTTGATGCCGCGGAAGGCGCGGGGGTGGGCGCGGAGCAGGCGCTCGATCAGGCTGACGGTGACGGGGACGGCGGATTGGGCGGGGAAGTGGTAGAAATACAGGGCGATGGCGCCGCCGACGCGCTGGGCGACCTCGCTGTAATAGGCGAACAGGCCGTCTTCGCTGGGGTTCTTGTAGAAGAAGGGCGGCAGGACGAGGCAGCCGCGGCAGCCGAGTTCGGCGGCGCGCTTGGCCATGGCGACGGTGTCGGTGAGGGCAGGGACCCCGACGCCGGGGAGCATCTGGGCGGCGGGAAGGCCACGCTCGACGAGGCCTTCCATGAGGCCGATGCGCTCGTTGAGGCCGAGGGAGTTGGCCTCGCCGGTGGTGCCGAGAACGCCGAGGCCGTCCGCACCCTGCTCGAGCAACCAGCGCGAGTGGGCGGCCATGCGGTCGAGGTCGATCGAGAGGTCGGGGCGCATGGCGGTGAGGACGGCGACGTTGACGCCGCCGTAGAGCGCGTTCTGCATCAGGTTTTCCTTTTCTTGGTCTTCGGGGGCATGCGACCGGGCCAGTCGACGACGTAGTCCTCGATCTGGCCGGCTTCGCGTTCGTCGATGGCGCGGCCTTGGACGGAGGCGCCGGCGGTGTGAACGGTGGCCGGGTCGCCGGAGCGGAGGTGATGCCAGGGGAACAGGTCGCGGCCTTCGGCGAGCAGGCGGTAGGCGCAGGAGGGCGGGAGCCAGTCGATCTCGCGGACCATGGCGGGGGTGAGGGAGACGCAGTCGGGCACGTATTGGCGGCGGTTGGGGTAGTTGCTGCACTGGCAGGTGCCGAGGTCGAGCAGGCGGCAGGCGACGTTGGTGAAGGCAAGTTCCTCCGTATCGTCGTCGCGCAATTTGTGCAGGCAGCAGCGGCCGCAGCCGTCGCAGACGGATTCCCATTCGGCGGGGGACATCTCGTCGAGGGATTTGGTCTGCCAGAAAGGGAGAGTGGCGGGAGTGGCCATGGCGACTTTATTGCAGAGGGCGCGTTGGGGGACAATCAACCGGAGAGTTCGATCATGTTCTATGCGCTGTTGGGTGCTGCGTTCGCCGTGGCGGGTGCTGATAAGTTGATGGGCAACGAGCGTTACGAGGACATGTTCGACGATCTCGGGTGGTCGCCGGAGGGGATGAACGCGGTGGCAGCGGCCGAGGTCGCGGGCGGGCTGATGCTGGGACTGCGGGGAACGCGGCGGATCGGGGCGGCGCTGCTGGCGGGCACGAGCGCGGCGGTGCTGGCGAGCGAGGTCAAGAACCACGAGAGCGCGCTGGCGGGGCCGCGGGCGCTGTTGCTGGCAGCGGCGCTGCTGGCGTTCGTGGCACCGGGCAAGAAGGCATGAGCGACCCGCGGGACCTATACCCGACGCCGCCGTTTCCCGGCGACCAGAAGCAGCCGTCGCCGGGGCTGGTGTCCAAGATGGACCCGGCGCCGGACCATGGCGAGCAGAGCTACGTCGGCAAGGGAGCGTTGACCGGCAAGGTGGCGCTGATCACCGGGGGCGACTCCGGGATCGGGCGGGCGGTGGCGATCGCCTATGCCCGTGAAGGGGCGGACGTGGCGATCTCCTTTCTGCCGGTGGAGCAGGGGGATGCGGAGGAGACCCAGCGCTGGATCGAGAAGGCGGGGCGGCGGGCGCTGCTGCTGCCGGGCGACATCCAGGACGAGGCACATTGCCACGGGATGGTCGAGCGAGTGGTGTCCGAGCTGGGCGGGATCGACGTGCTGGTCAACAACGCGGCGGCGCAGTTCGTCAACAAGACGCTGGACGACGTGACGGCGGCGGACATCGACACGTCGTTCCGGACCAACGTGTTCGCCATGTACTACCTGGCGCAGGCGGCGGTGCGGCACATGAAGCCGGGGGCGTCGATCATCAACACGACCAGCCAGCAGGCCAAGGTGGGCACCAAGTCGATGCTGATCTATGCGGCGACGAAAGGGGCGATCGCGACGTTCACGGTTGCGCTGTCGAACCTGTTGGCGCCGCAGGGCATCCGGGTGAACTGCGTGGCGCCGGGTCCGATCTGGACGCCGATCCAGCCGATCGTGAAGGACGGCAAGGAGTTGGCGACGCTGGGCGAGGATACGCCGCTGGGACGGGTGGGGCAGCCGGCGGAGCTGGCGGGCGCGTATGTGCTGCTGGCCTCGCAGGAGGGGAGCTACATGACGGGGGCTATGCTGCCGGTGACGGGTGGGGCGCCGATGCTGTGACACACGGGTAGTTCAGAACCGGGTCGTGGGAACGAAACGGTTCGCGAGCGTTTGGGTCGTGTCACGCCAATAAGGAACCATCAGATGTCAGCTCCCGAGAGCCTCAAGGAAGTCTATACCGACGAGATCAAGGATCTTTGGTCCGCCAACGACCAGATGATCCGCGCCGTCACCACGCTCACCGAGGGCGCGCATGACGCCAAGCTGAAGAAGCACCTCACCGGGTCGATCGACGGGATCAAGAAGCACAACGAGGTGCTGAAGGGCTTGCTCGAGAGCGCCGGCGCCGAGATTCAGAAAGAGCATTGCAAGGGCATGGAGGGTCTCGTCAAAGAGGCACTCAAGCACGGCAAGGAAGAGGCTCCGGAGAACGAGGACCTGCGCGACATCGTGATCATCGGGCAATATCAGCGGATGTGCCATTACGGGATCACCGGGTTCGGGTCGGTCAAGGCGATCGCGAAGTCGCTGGGCATGAAGGATCATGTGACGAAGCTGGATGGCATCGTGGCCGACATCTACGGATCGGACGAGCTGACCAGCCAGCTGGGCGAGAAGCTGGCCAAGCTGGCCGCCAAGCACGAGAAGGCTGCTGCCACCGCGGCGTAAGCCTCGGTTCAGCATTGATCGAAAAAGGCGCTGATCGCGAGGTCAGCGCCTTTTTTCGTATCGAGGTGGTAGCGATGACTGCGGAATTGGGGAGTATGCCGGCACATAGCTGGGATCAGTGACTTCGTGACACATCGTTGGATGATGACGGCGCTTTCGGGCGCGATTTTTTGCGGCTCGATGGGTGTCGGGGCGGCTCAGCCGGTTGGGATCGGGGTGTGCGACAATTTCCTGGCCGCCTATTCGCAATGTGCTGCGAGTTCGGCGGTGCCGGAAGCGGCGCGGGGCGCGATCCAGCAGGGAATCGACAGCATGCGCACGAGCTTCCGGTCGGCGGCAGGACAGAGCGCGGCGGCGCGGGAGTCGATCCGGCAGCAATGCGTCAGCAGCCACGAGATGGTGCGGACGCGGATGATCGAGGCGTTCAAGTGCGAGTTCCCGGCCGCGTCGGCGATGCCGGTGGTGGCAGATGCGCCGGTGCAGACGCCAGCTCCGGCTCCGGCTGCCAAGGCCGCGGCGCTGGCCGATGACCCGGCGGTGTCGGTGGCCAAGAAGGTGAACGCCTACACCAAGGTGCAGAACGACATCGTCGAGACGCACCCGATGGGCAAGCAACTGGCCGAGCACATCCGCAACAACGAGCGGGTGCTGAAGCTGGGGACGAAGTTGGGCGCCAATGCCTGGTACCTGTTCGGGATCGACGATTTCGACCGGCAGATCACTGATCTGAAGGCGGCGATGGCGATGCCGGGGAGCGTGCCGGAGGTGGATCCGGCGGCTGCCGGATTGCTGACGGCGATGGAGGCGGTCAATCCGGTGATCAAGGAGCTGTACCGCTACCAGAAGACGCGGGACTTCAAGGAGGACGGGTTCAAGCTGGCGATGGCGCGGGAGAAGCCGCTCGAGGACGGCATGCGGGGCGCGATGGCGGCGAGCGACGCGTTCAGCACCGCGCTGTTCGAGCGGCGGATGGGGATCGACGAGGCGCGGCTGGCCGGGTTGAAGACCGGGTCGCTGGCGTATGGGCTGCTGGGGACGAGCCTGAAGACGCGGGTGCTGCTGCGGCGGTACGACGCCATGGAGAAGCCGGCGGACGTGCCGGCGTTCCTGTCGGCGTTGGACGAGGTTCGGGCGTCCAACAAGGCGCTGATGGCGATCGGGGACGGGCTGTCGCCGAAGGCCAACTCGTATTGCGCGGATTACAGCGAGGCGCTGGACGCGCTGATCGGGCATGGGCGGGATCTGGCGGCGACGGTGAAGGCCAAGCGGGACCCGGGTGACGAGTCCGGGGCGTTCGCGCGGGATTACAACAAGTCAGTGGATTACTACGGTCGCTGCCTCAAGGACGAGACGCGGGCGCGGGGGTAGGCGCTCAGGCGGGCGGCGCCGGGTTCCGGGTGGCGAGGCGGACGTAGGCACGTTCGCCGGTCACGGCGTTGTACCAGGTCTCGATCGGGGTGTCGGTGGTGGGGTCGAGGAAGCGTTCGGCCGTGGGCTGCCAGTCGGGGCCGGGCGGAGGATGGTCGAGCGGAACCCGCTTGTAGCCGGGGCTGCGGAACAGCAGCCAGGCGAGGACGGGGCCAAAAACCGCGACCACCCAGATCAGGACCACGAGGCTAGCCAAGCGGTTCGATGACGACCGCTGTGCCGTAGGCCACGATCTCGCTCATGGTTTGGGCGATCTCGGCGCTGTCGAAACGCATCATGATGATGGCGTTGGCGCCCATGCCGGTGGCGTTGGCCACCAGGCGATCGATCGCGTGCAAGCGGGCTTCTTCGAGCATGCGGGTGTATTCATGGATCTCGCCGCCCACGATGGAGCGGAGCGAGGCCATGAAGTTGCCGCCGAGGCCGCGGCTGCGGACCGTCACGCCGAAGACCTGGCCGAGGGTCTGGCGGACCCGGTGACCGGCGATCGTCTCGGTGGTGACGACGATCATCAGACGCGTTCGATCAGGGCGGCGATGCCCTGGCCGACGCCGATGCACATGGTGACGATCGCGCGCTTGCCGCCGGTGGTCTCGAGGGCGTTGACGGCGGTCATGGCGAGGCGGGCGCCGGAGGCGCCGAGCGGGTGGCCGAGGGCGATGGCGCCGCCATGGGGGTTCACGCGGGGGTCGTCTTCCTGGAGGCCGAGCTGACGGAGGACGGCGATGCCCTGGGAGGCGAAGGCTTCGTTGAGCTCAATGAGGTCGATGTCGCGCAGGGTCAGGCCGGTGCGCTCGAGCAGTTTTTGAACGGCGGGAGCGGGGCCGATGCCCATGATGCGGGGTTCGACGCCGGCGGTGGCCATGGCGACGATGCGGGCGCGGGGCGTGAGGCCGTGACGTTTCGCGGCATCCTGGCTGGCGATCAGCAGGGCGGCGCTGCCGTCGTTGACGCCGGAGGCGTTGCCGGCGGTGACGGTGCCGGGGTTGCGGAACGGGGTCTTCAGCTTGGCGAGCATCTCCATCGTGGTCTCGGGACGGGGGTGTTCGTCCTGGCTGACGACGGTGTCGCCCTTGCGGCCCTTGATCGTGACCGGGGCGATCTCGCGGGCGAAGAAGCCGGCGGCTTGGGCGGCGGCGGCCTTTTGCTGGGAGTTGAGAGCGAAGCGATCCTGGGCCTCGCGGGTGACCTGGAACTGTTCGGCGACGTTTTCGCCGGTCTCGGGCATGGAGTCGGTGCCGTACATGGTTTTCATCAGGCCGTTGACGAAGCGCCAGCCGATGGTGGTGTCGTAGATCTCGGCGGCGCGGGCGAAGGCTTCGGTGGCCTTGGCCTGCACGAAGGGCGCGCGGGTCATGCTCTCGACGCCGCCGGCGAGCATCAGCTCGGCCTCGCCGGCGCGGATGGCGCGGGCGGCGGTGCCGACGGCGTCGAGGCCGCTGCCGCACAGGCGGTTGACGGTGCTGCCGGGGACGGAGGTGGGGAGGCCGGCGAGCAGGGTGGCCATGCGGGCGACGTTGCGGTTGTCCTCGCCGGCCTGGTTGGCGCAGCCCATGTAGCAATCGTCGAGCTGGTTCCAGTCGACGCCGGTGTTGCGCTCCTTGAGAACGCGGATGGGATGGGCGGCCAGGTCGTCGGTGCGGACGTCCTTTAGGGCGCCGGCGTAGCGGCCGATGGGGGTGCGGGCGAAGTCGCAGATGAACGCGTCGGACATGGTCGGGCCTCCCGTTTTGTCTTTGGTTAAGCCGGGTAGACGGCGCAGTCCAGCGTAGCCAAGGTGCCGGGCATGAGCGAGACGGACATGGATTGGGCAGCGGTCGGGGCGCATCTGGCGGGGGCCGGGCTGGTGCTGCTGCCGGGCGAGCGGACGCGGTTTCCGGGCGGGTTCGCCAATCGGAACTATCGGATCGAGCTGGAGAGCGGGCCGGCGGTGTTGCGGCGGCCACCACCGGGGCCGTTGCCGAAGGGGGCGCACGACATGGGGCGGGAGCATACGATCCTGTCGCGCTTGCCAGATGCGTTGCCGTTCGTGCCGCGGAGCCTGCATCTTTGCGAGGACGAGAGCGTCATCGGGGTGAAGTTCCAGGTGATCGAGTATCGCGAGGGGGTGGTGATCGGGGGGACGCTGCCGGCGGCGTTCGCGGGGCGGGGGGCCGAGTTGTCGGAGATGCTGGTGGGGACGCTGGCGGCGATCAATACGGCCGACACGGCGGCGCTGGGGCTGGATGGGCTGGGGCGTCCGGAGGGGTTCCTGGGGCGGGCGGTCGAGGGCTGGCTGGCGCGGGGCGCGGCGGCCGATGGCGGGCCGGTGCTGGACGAGTTGGGCACCTGGCTGCGGGCCCATGCGGTGCCGGATGGAGCGCCCGGGTTGCTGCATAACGACTTCAAGCTGGACAACGTGATCGTGGATCCGGTGTCGCTGCGGCCGAATGCGGTGGTGGATTGGGATCAGGGGACGCGGGGGGATCCGCTGTTCGATCTGGCGACGCTGCTGAGCTACTGGACCGAGCCGGGCGACCCGGCGGTCATGCACGAGTTGCAGCAGATGCCGAGCGCGGGAGACGGGTTCATCACGCGAGCGGCGGTGGTGGCGCGATGGAGCCAGCTCACCGGGCGGGACGTTTCGGACATCCGGTTCCACCGGGTGCTGGCAATGGTGAAGCTCGGGGTCATCTTTCTGCAGTTGTACGGGCTGTATCGGCGTGGGGCGACGGCGGACGAGCGGTATGCGCGGTTCGGCGGTTTGGGGGCCGGGCTGCTGGAGTTCGCGCTGGAGATCGCGGCGGGGCGGGCGTTCTAGCGGCAGTCGGGGTTGGGGCTTAGGGTCGGGTCAAGGGGAACGGGCGATGGATTTCACGATACCAGCCGAGTTGGCGGAGTTGCAGGAGCGGACGCGGGTCTTCATCCGGGAGAAGATTATCCCGTTGGAGAAGGACCCGCGGCAGACGTCGCATGGGCCGACGGACGAGTTGCGGCTGGAGATGAACGGGCTGGCGCGGGAGGCCGGGTTGCTGGCGCCGCATGTGGCCAAGGAATATGGCGGGCTCGGACTGGGGCATTTCGGACGGGCGATCGTGTTCGAGGAGGCCGGGTATTCGGTGCTGGGACCGCTGGCGATGAACCTGTCGGCGCCGGACGAGGGCAACATGCACCTCATGGAGATTGTCGGCACGGAGGAGCAGAAGGAGCGGTGGTTGCGGCCGTTGGCGTCGGGGGCGACCCGGTCGTGTTTTGCGATGACGGAGCCGCCGCCGGGCTCCGGGTCCGACCCGGGGGCACTGTCGACGACGGCGGTGCGGGACGGGGACGAGTACGTCATCACCGGGGAGAAGTGGTTCATCACCGGGGCGGTGGGAGCGGCGTTCGCGATCATCATGGCCAAGGGGGAGGATGGGAAGGCGACCATGTTCCTCAGCGACATGGACCGGCCGGGGATCCGCCTCGAGCGGGTGATGGACACGATGGACCAGGGGTTCGCGGGCGGGCACGCGGTGCTGAAGTTCGAGGGGCTGCGGGTGCCGGCGGCGGATGTATTGGGCGAGGTGGGGGCCGGGTTCCGGTATGCGCAGGTCAGGCTGGCGCCGGCGCGGTTGACGCATTGCATGCGGTGGCTGGGGTCGGCACGGCGGGCGCAGGACATTGCGCTGGGATATGCGGCCAAGCGGCAGGCGTTCGGTAAGTCGCTGGCGGAGCATGAGGGCGTGGGATTCATGCTGGCGGATAACGACATGGACATCCGGACCAGCCGGCTGACGATCTGGCACACGGCTTGGTTGCTGGACCAGGGCGAGCGGGCGGGGACGGAGAGCAGCATCGCCAAGGTGGTGTGCTCGGAGGCGATCTATCGCGTGGCGGATCGGTGCGTGCAGGTGCTGGGCGGGCAGGGCGTGTCTGGCGAGACGGTGGTGGAGCGGATTTTCCGCGAGGTCAGGGCGTTCCGGATCTATGACGGGCCGAGCGAGGTGCATCGGTGGAGCCTGGCGCAGAAGCTGGTCAAGCACGGGGCGAACCGCTGAACTTCTTCTCGCTTTATGCGCAGGGGTTCGCGCGGGTGGCGGCGTGCACGAACGTGCTCGCGCTCGGCGATCCCGCGCGGAATGCCGAGCGGATCGTGGACGCGGCCCGGGCCTGCGGCGAGGAGGGGGCGGCGGTAGCGCTGTTCCCGGAGTTGTCGCTGTCCGGGTACGCGATCGACGACCTATTGCTGCAGGATACGCTGCTGGACGCGGCCGAGGCGGGGATCGCGGCGGTAGTGGCGGCATCGCGCGAGCTGTTGCCGTTGATCGTGTTCGGGGCGCCGGTGCGGCAGGCGGGGCGGGTTTATAACTGCGCGGTGGTCGTGCATCGGGGGCGGCTGCTGGGCGTGGTGCCGAAGGTGTACCTGCCGAACTACCGCGAGTTCTACGAGAAGAGGTGGTTCGCGTCGGGGGCGGGGACGGAGGGTGAGACCGTTCGGATCGGCGGGGTGGAGGCGCCGTTCGGGCCTGATCTGCTGTTCGAGGCGAGCGATTTGCGCGGGCTCACCGTGCATGCGGAGATCTGCGAGGATTTCTGGGTGCCGATGCCGCCGAGCACGGGGGCGGCGCTGGCGGGGGCGACGGTGCTGCTGAACCTGTCGGCCAGCAACATCGTGATCGGCAAGTCGGAGACGCGGCGGATGCTGTGCCGGTCGCAATCGGCGCGGTGTTTGGCGGCGTACGTTTATGCGGCGGCCGGGGTGGGGGAGAGCACGACGGATCTGGCTTGGGACGGCCAGGTGTCGGTGTTCGAGAACGGGGTCGTGCTGGCGGAGAGCGAGCGGTTTCCGAGCGGGGCGCAGCGGGTCGTCGTCGATGTGGATTTGGATCTGTTGCGGCAGGAGCGGGCGCGGCAAGGGTCGTTCGATGACAACCGGCGGGTGGTTGGTGGGGCGTTCCGCCGGGTCGCGTTTGAGGTCGGGGCGCCAGAGGGGGATCTGGGGTTGCGGCGTCAGGTGGAGCGGTTTCCGTTCGTGCCGAGCGACCCGGCGGTGCTGTCGCTGGATTGCTACGAGGCGTACAACATCCAGGTGGCCGGGCTGGTGCAGCGGCGGCGGGAGACGGGCTCGGGCAAGATCGTCATCGGCGTGTCGGGTGGGCTGGATTCGACGCAGGCGCTGATCGTGGCGGCGCGGGCGGTCGACCTGATGGGGTCGCCGCGGTCGGACATCCTGGCGTTCACGATGCCGGGGTTCGGGACCAGCGATGGCACCAAGAGCAACGCATGGCGGCTGATGCGGGCGCTGGGTGTGACGGCGGAGGAGCTGGATATCCGGCCGGCGGCACGGCAGATGCTGGCGGATCTGAAACATCCGTTCGCGTCGGGGGAGCCGGTGTATGACATCGCGTTCGAGAACGTGCAGGCCGGGTTGCGGACGGATTACCTGTTCCGGGCGGCCAATGCGCGGGGCGGGTTCGTGCTGGGGACGGGGGATCTGTCCGAGCTGGGGCTGGGGTGGTGCACCTATGGCGTGGGCGACCAGATGTCGCACTACAACGTCAATGGCGGGGTGCCGAAGACGCTGATCCAACACCTGATCCGGTGGGTGGTCGGGGAAAAGATGTTCTCCGACGAAGTGGGCGAGACGCTACTCGACATATTGGGGACGGAGATCTCGCCGGAGTTGATCCCGGCGGATGCGGGCGTGCTGCAGAGCACGGAGGCGAAGATCGGGCCGTATGCGCTGCAGGATTTCAACCTGTTCTACACGCTGCGCTACGGGTTCCGGCCGTCGAAGATCGCGTTCCTGGCGATGCATGCGTGGAGCGATCGGGCGGCGGGAGCGTGGCCACCGGGGTTCCCGGAGGCGGCGCGGGGGGACTATCCGCTGGGGGTGATCCGCAAGTGGCTGGAGGTGTTCCTGCAGCGGTTCTTCGGGTTCAGCCAGTTCAAGCGGTCGGCGATGCCGAACGGGCCGAAGGTGGTGGCGGGCGGGTCGCTGTCGCCGCGCGGGGACTGGCGGGCGCCATCGGATGGGAATGCGGCGGCTTGGGTGGCGGAGTTGCGGGCCAACGTGCCGGTGAGCGAGGAGTGAGGTTCACCCACCCGTTCCAGGAACGGGTTGGGGTCAGATCGTGCTTTCGATGCGGAACTCGACGCCGGAGGGGGGATAGGTCGTGATGGCCTGGCCGCGCATGTGCTTGCCCATGAGACGCTGGATCATGCGGGTGCCGAAGCCGTTGCGGGTGGGCGGGGTGACGGGGGGACCGCCGCGTTCCTGCCAGAGGAAGGAGAAGCTGCGGCGGCCGTCGGGGGCCGGAGCAACGGTCCAACGGACGTCGATATGGCCGCCGGGGAGGCTCAGGGCGCCGTATTTGACGGCGTTGGTGGCCAACTCGTGCAGCGCCATGGAGAGGGCGAGAGTGATGGCGGGGTCGACGCGGGCGTCGGAGCCTTCGATGGTGAACAGGGTGCCGGTGCCGTCGTCGAAGGTGTGAAGCGCACGTTGGACGATGTCGCCGATGGCAGCGCCCTGATCCTCGTCGCGGATGAGGAGGTCGTGAGCGATGGACAGGCTGGCAATGCGGCCGCTGATGGCGTCGCGCGCCTCGGCCAGAGAGGATGCAGTGCGCAGGCTCTGGTTAACCACGGCACCGACGGTCGCCAGGGTGTTCTTCACGCGGTGAGTGAGTTCGTCGGCGAGGAGGGCGCGATGCTCCTCGGCGTCCTTGCGGGCGCTGATGTCGGTGACGAAACCGGTGATGGACAGGGGCGTGCCGTCACGCCGGGTGAGCAGAACGCCGCGGGCACCGATCCAGCGACGCTCGTCGGCATCCGTGATGATGCGGTACTCCACCTCGAACGGAGCGCCGGTGCTGACGGTCACGGCAAGGGCAGCGTGGACGCGCTCACGATCGTCGGGGTGAATGAGGCCGTAGAAGTGCCGTATGGTAAAGACCGCGTCGGCGGCGATGCCGAAGACCTGTTTGCAGCCGGCTGAAGCGTCGAGTTGGCCACCAACCGGATCGTAGTTCCAGGTGCCGAGCTGGCCAGCCTGGAGGGCGAGGTCGAGGCGGGCCTGGGTGTCGAGCATCTCGCGACGGAAGCGGGCGTTCTCGGAGATGAGCCCGCGCTGCTCGGCCTCAAGCATGACGACGCGGTCGCGCTCGATGGTGACGTCGAATTGCGAGGCGAAGAAATAGCGCAGCGTGTTGGGGCCATCGGCACCGTCGGCGAAGACCGGGGTCACCATGAGGCGGTTCCAGAAAGGCGAACCGTTGCGTCGATAATTGAGCAGGTCGAGGGTGACGCGTCGGCGTTCGGCGACAGCGGAGCGGATGGAGGCGATGTCCGCGGGGTCGGTGTTGGGACCCTGCAGAAAGCGGCAGTTGCGGCCGATGATCTCGGCAGCGGTGTATCCGGTCAGGGTCTCGAAGGCGGAATTGACGTAGATGATGGGATTGTCGGGCAGGGTGGGGTCGCTGACCGCCATGGCGAGGATGGCATCCTCCACGCCGACAAAGAACGGATTGTCCCTGGCGCTGGCGGCGGCGAAACGGTCGGCGGCAAGAAGGACCTGCGGATCGATCGGGATCTCTTCGAGCTTCGGACGCGGAACGTCCGGCATGATCTGACTGTCCATCAAGCGTGGCTGGCCTGGGCTGTGGTGAAAGCGGCAGAGGCGATGAAACTGAGGGGGGCCGGTGCTGTCTGTGGTGGGGCGATGATGCTGTTGGCGATGTAGTGCATGGCGGAGAGCAGGCCGATGCGGGAGAAAGGCTTGGCGATTAGGCCGTGCGCGCCGGCGAAATCCTGCGGAATCTTGAGCGGGTTGGCGGTGATGAAGACGATGACCGTATTGGGCCAACGCTGGCCGATGAGGCGGGCGACGTCGATGCCGCTGCTGCCGCGGGCAAGCTGGATGTCGACAAAGGCGATATTGGGGCAAAGCTCTTCGCCAAGGGCGAGCACGTCCGACAAGGAGGCAGCCTCGGCGACAACGCCGTGACCGGTATCCTCGACCATGGCTTCGAGATCCATGGCGAGAAGGGCTTCGTCCTCGACGATGAGGACGCTGAGCGGGGCGGTGGGCCGGGTCATGGAGAGGTGCCGCCATCCTTGCCGGTATGGACCGGGAAGGAAAGGCTGACGCGGGTGCCGGGGGCGAGATTGGTCCAGCTCGCCTTGACGCCGACCTGGCGGGACAGCCGGTCGATGAGGGTGAGGCCGAGGCCGCTGGCCGGGTTGCCGGTGAGGTCGGGACCGTCGTCGGCGATATCGATCAGGGCGGTGCCGGCCTCCGTGCGGCTTTGGACGGAGAGGGTTCCGGCCCGGCCGTCAGCAAAGGCGTGCTGAATGGCGTTGACGAGCAACTCATTGATCACCAGGCCGATGGCGGACGCGTTGTTGGCGGCGATCTCCACCGGTTGGGTGTCGGCGTGGAGCTTGATGCGGGCCGGATCGGCGGTGGTGTTGGCCGCCTTGACGAGGTCGGCGGCGAGGCTGTGGAGGAAGACGCCGACGTCGAAGCGGGTGATGTCGGAGGATTGGTAGAGACGGCGGTGGACGATGCCGAGGGCGTCGACACGCTGGACCGTGTCCTCCAAATGCTTGGTGATGTCGGGGTCGGCCGCGGCGCGGGATTGCAAGCGGAGCAGGGAGCCGACCATGGCGAGGTTGTTCTTCACGCGATGGTCGAGCTCATGCAGCAGGACGGTCTTGGCGTCGAGCGCGCGTTGGAGGTCGGCCGTCCGCGCGGCGACCTCTTGTTCGATCTCCTGGCGGCGGGCGATGGCGACCTGCTCGGCGTTGATGCGATCGGTCACGTTGAGTTGAGAGGCGAAAAAGAACAGCAGTTCGCCGGCGTCGTCGCGGACCGGGCTGAGGTAAAGGGCGTTCCAGAAGGTCGAGCCGTCCTTGCGGTAGTTCAGCAGGTCGGCTTCGGCATCGTGCCCGGCGTCGATGGCAGCGCGGAGACGGGCAACGACGGCAGGGTCGGTGTCGGGACCCTGCAGGAAGCGACAGTTGCGGCCGATGATCTCGTCACGCTCGTAGCCCGTGACGTCCTGGAAAGCCTGGTTACAGAAGATGATGGGATTGTCGGGCTGACGAGGGTCGGTGATGACCATCGGCATGCGGGTGGCACGGACGGCGGCAGCGAACGGATCGCCTTGACCATGTTCGTAGTTCAAGGCCTCCGTCAGTCGCCAATCGCCGCGTTGGTTCATCTTAAAATCTCGCCTGTGCCCATATTGGAGAGCCGTTTAGCGTGGGCGGGTTGTTTGCCCCGGCAAGCTGCATCGTAAGTGGCACACCTTAACATCTTGTAAAGGGGATTTAGGCAACACTAGTCGTCAAAGCGATCGAAGGGCCGGCCGGGACAATGCCGGTGGGGTTCACCCAGCGTTGACTGAAGTAATAATGCCGCTTGATCTGATCGAGATCAACGGTGTCGGCAATGCCGGGCAAGGCATAGATGTCGGCGAGCCAGCGGGACAGGTGAGTATAGTCACGCCATTGGCGGATGTTGCATTTGAAGTGACTGAAATACACGGTGTCGAACCGGATGCCGGTGGTGAAGAGGCGGATGTCGGTCTCGGTCAGGGCGTTGCCGAACAGGTAGCGGGTGGTGGCGAGGCGGGCGTCGAGTTCGTCGAGGGTGGCGAAGAGCGGGGCTACCGCAGCGTCGTAGGCGGGCTGGGTGGTGGCGAAGCCGGCGCGGTAGACGCCGTTGTTGACGGCCTCATAAATGCAGTCGTTGAGCGCGTCGATCTCGGTGGCCAGAGCAGCGGGGTAGAGCTCGATCCCGGGGGCGGCGTAGGCGTCGAACGCGTGATCGAGATTGCGGATGATGTCGCTGGATTCGTTGTTGACGATCGTTCGGGCGACGGTGTCGTAGAGGATCGGGACGGTGGCGGTGCCGGTGAAGGCCGGGTCGGCGGCGGCGTAGATCTGGTGGATATAGTGGGCGCCGGTGATCGGGTCCGGGGCGGGGTCCAGGGTCCAGCCGTTCTCCAGCATGTCGGGGCTGACGACGGACAGGCCGATCAGCGACTCGAGGTGCTTGAGGGCGCGGACGATGACCGTGCGGCTGGCCCAGGGGCAGGCGAGCGAGACGTAGAGGTGGTAGCGACCGGGCTCGGCGGGGAAGCGGCCGTCCGGGCCGATGTGATCGCGAAAGGAGCTGGGCTTGCGGCGATAATTGCCGTCGCCGGCGGTACGGTCGAAGTCTTTCCACTGGCCGTCGATCAGCATGCCCATGGTTGGAGTCCTCGGAGGTGAGAAGGGCGACCAGTCAGGTCGAGGTTAGGATGGCGTCGGCCAGTCGCACACCGGAGAGCCAAGCGGCTTCGATGCGGGGGGCGAGCAGCCAGTCGCCGCAGACGCCGAGGCGGAGGGTCCCGTCCCACAAGGCGGCGCTGCCCTCGGCACCGGAGCGGGCGTAGCGCCAGCGATGTGCCGTCGCAGCCAGGGCAGTGGGGAGGGGATCGTCGAGGCGGGCGGCGAAGGCGGCGAGGAGGAGGGGGGTGATCTCTTCGGGGGTGCGCTCGAGGTTGGCGCGGGACCAGTCGGGGCCGGCTTGGATCACCCAGGATTCGGGACCGGTGCGACCGGGTTTGGCGTTGTTGCGGGCGGCCCAGCCGACCGGGTCGCCGTCATCGGCGGGGCGGAGGGTGTTGGGGAGGTCGAGGCGGGTCGGGAAGGCGGCCATGACGGTCCAGCATGGGGCAGCCGGGGTCTGATCGGCACGGGTGGCGAAGTCGGGGTGGAAGGGGCGGAGGAGGGAGCCGGCCTGTTCGGCGGGGACGGCGACGACCAAGGCGTCGAAAGCGAGGCCGCCAATGGTCCAGCCGGCCTCGGTGCGACCGATCGCGTCGATCTGGACCGGGCAATGGACGGTCAAAGGCTTAGCCAGGGCACGGACGGGGGCGGTCATGCCAGGGGTGCCGACCCAGGCGTCGGGCCCGGCGGCGGGCCAAGGGGCGGCGAGGCCGGCGGCCTGCCAGCGGGTAGTCTCAGCGCGGAAGGCGGGATCGCGGACGGTGAAATACTGGGCGCCGTGGTCGAAGCTGGCGGTGCCGGCCGAGGTTTCGATGCGGCGGGTGGCCATACGACCGCCGGGAGCCCGGCCCTTGTCGAAGAGGACAACGTCGCGATCGGCGGCGGCCAGGGCGGTCGCGCAGGAAAGGCCGGCGAGGCCGGCGCCGATGATGGCGGTGGTCATGGGGGAAGCCTGGTTGGTGATGGAGGTGTGCTAGCCGCTCTGGGTTACCGTGTCGCCGTTCGTCGAGTGACGAAAAGGGGAGGGCCGGCCGGAGCCGGCCCTCGGGCATTACATCGGGGGCGTGACGCCATCGAGGCCGACGGCGATGCCACCGGCGACGTTGTTGTCCTTGCCGGTGGTGACTACGACGTGGCTGCCGGCCTTCATGTCATCGCGCTTGCCGGGGGCCAGCATGACGACAGGGACGTTCGGCGGAACCAGGATCTGCTTCTCGCCGCCCTTGTAGGTGACGGTGAGCTGCTTGGCGCCGCCGGCGGCGGCTGCGGTGGAAACGTTGCCGTTGGTCATGGTGCTGTTGACCTTGCCGCCGGCCGGGGCGGCGGCGGAGACGTTGCCGTTGGTCATGGTGCTGGAGACGGTGCTGCCGCCGGCCAGGGTGTGGTCGGGCAACGGGTCCCAATCATAGTGGCCGTCGCCGGCGCCGCGCATGGCCTCGGGGAAGATCACGACTTCCAGGGCGATGAGCTTGTCGCCGACGTCCTTGGTGGCGGTGCCGATGTAGGAGTTCTTGTCGATCTTATCGAGGCTCGACTTGGTCACGGCGATGAACTTGGTGGTGTCGTTGAGCATGACGGACTCGGTCTTGCCGTCATCGGTCTTGAGCTCGACGGTGTTGCCGTTGATGGCGGTGACGGTGCCGCGAACGTGCGGAGCCGGGGCGGCGGCGTTGGCGATTGTGGGGAGCACGAGCGGCGTGGCCAGCAGGCCGGCGGCGAGAAGGAGTTTGCGGAACGTCATTTATCTATGACCCTGTTCAGAAAGATGGCGAGATCCCATAACTCCTTAACACGAGAAAGGATCCATTCTTGTCCACAACGATGCGCGCGGCGCCTCGCCCGAGAGTTCGAGCGGCCCATCCTTGGCCGGTGCGGATCATGCACTGGGTCGGGGCCTACGCCATGTTCTGCATGATCTTCAGCGGCTGGCAGATCTACAATGCCTCGCCGAGCCTGCCGGTCACGGTGCCGAACTGGATGACGCTGGGCGGATGGCTGGCCGGCGGGATCGCGTGGCACATCTCGGCGATGTGGCTGCTGGTGGCCGACGGGGTCGCCTATCTGATCTATGGGGTCGTGACGGGGCATTTCCGACGGACGTTCGGACGGCCGAGCCTGCGGGACGTGGTGCGGGAGACCGGGTTGGCGCTGCAGTTTAAGCTGCCGCACACGACGGGTGTTTATAACTCGGTGCAGCGACTGCTGTATTGGTTCGTGCTCGTCGCGGCGGTGCTGGCGGTGATCACCGGGTTGAGCATCTGGAAGCCGGTGCAGCTCGGGTTCATGACGGATCTGTTCGGCGGTTACGCGATCGCGCGGTTGATCCATCTCGGGCTGATGGTGGCAATCGTGGGGTTCGTGGTGGTGCACCTGGTGCTGGTGGCGCTGTTCCCGCGGACGCTGGTGTCGATGGTGGTGAGTACGCCGAGCGGGGAGGAGCATCGATGAAGCAGGTTTTCGATCCGGCGGGCGTGCGGTCCGAACTGAGGTCGCTGCAGCGGCGGGGGTTGATCCGGGGCGGGTTGTCGCTGGGGTCGCTGGCGCTGCTGACCGGGTGCGACCTCGGGACGGAGACCGGGGTGAACGCGGCGCTGTGGAAGAGCATGTCGCTGAACGACCGGGTGCAGGCGTGGTTGTTCAATCCGAAGCGGATGGCGACGCAGTTCACGGAAGCGGACATCACCAAGCCGTATCGCTTCAACGCGTTCTACGAGGACTGGCAGGTGCAGCCGGTGCCGACGGGATGGCAGTTGGAGGTGGGCGGCCGGGTCGCGGACAAGACGCCGTGGTCGGTCGAGAAACTGCGGACGTTGCCGCAGGAAGGGCAGATCACGCGGCACGTCTGCATCGAGGGGTGGAGTCAGATCGGGCAGTGGAGCGGGGTGCCGTTATCGACGTTCCTCGCGCGCGTGGGGGCGGATACCAAGGCGCCGTTCGTGACGTTCAAGTGCTTCGACGGGTATTCGACCAGCATCGACATGGCCAGCGCGTTGCAGGCGCAGACGATCCTGGCGCTGGATTTCCTGGGCAAGCCGTTGACGCCGGAGTGGGGCGCGCCGGTGCGGCTGCGCATTCCGGTGAAGCTCGGGTTCAAGAGCGCGAAGAGCATCGCGTCGATCGAGGTGGCGGACCGGCTGGAGAAGAAGGGCGGGTATTGGGAGGACCAGGGCTACAACTGGTTCTCTGGGTCCTAGCTCGGGCTTGGAGTTCAACCCTCTCCCGCTAGCGGGAGAGGGTTGAAGACGGCGTCAGCCGCCAGCGCGGTTGGCGCGCTTGAAGGCGACGTAGGCGCGAACCTTGCGCGGGTAGGGCTGGTAGGCGGAGGTGCCCTCGAAGCGGGCGAAGGGGGCGACCTTCTGCGGGGTGACGTTCAGCGCCTTGGGGGAGGCGGCGATGGTCGCCTGCGTTTTGGCGAGCCAGTCATGCGACAGCGGGGTCAGGGCGTTGATGTTGGCCGGGGCTTCGATGTTGCCGACGCGGATGGCTTTGCGGAGGATGCGGACGGAGACGCCGAGGCGGCGGGCGGCGGCGGGAAGGTTGAGGTCGCTCATGGGTTGGTCTTTCTACTGCGGAAGGAAATCGGGCACGGAGAGGTAACGCTCGCCAGTGTCGTAGTTGAAGCCGAGGATGACTGCGCCGGGCTTTAGCTCAGGCAATTTCTTCTTGATAGCGGCCAGTGTGGCGCCAGAGGAGATACCGACGAGGACGCCTTCCTCCCTGGCGGATTGGCGGGCCATTTCGCGGGCTTCCTCGGCGTCAACCTGGATCACGCCGTCCAGGCCGGCGGTGTGCAGGTTGCCGGGGATGAAGCCGGCGCCGATGCCCTGGATGGGGTGGGGCGCCGGGCTGCCGCCGGAGATGACGGGGGACAGGGTTGGCTCGACGGCGAACACCTTGAGGTTTGGCATGTGCGGCTTGAGGCCCTCGGCGCAGGCGGTGATGTGCCCGCCGGTGCCGACGCCGGTGATGATGACGTCGATGCCGTCGGGGAAGTCCTCGAGGATCTCGGGGACGGTGGTGCGCATGTGGATGTCGATGTTGGCCGGGTTCTCGAATTGCTGCGGGATCCAGCTGCCGGGGGTGGCGGCGCGGAGTTCCTCGGCCTTGGCGATGGCGGCCTTCATGCCGCCCTCCTTGGGGGTGAGCTCGAAGGTGGCGCCGTAGGCCTGCATGAGGCGGCGGCGCTCGACCGACATGCTTTCCGGCATGACGACAATCAGCTTGTAACCCTTGACCGCGGCGGTCATGGCGAGGCCGACGCCGGTGTTGCCGGAGGTGGGCTCGATGATGGTGCCGCCGGGCTGGAGTTCGCCGGATTTCTCGGCGGCTTCGACCATGGCAAGGGCGACACGGTCCTTGATGGAGCCGGCGGGGTTGGCGCGTTCGGACTTCACCCAGACCTCCGCGTCAGGAAACAGGCGGGAGAGCCGGATATGAGGGGTCCGGCCGATGGTCTCGAGGACGCTGTTGGCTTTCATGTGGGCTCTCCCGGTCTGTGAACGGTTAGGCGTCGGCGGTCTGTTGAGCGCGGCGGCTCTGCCAGAGGGCGACGAAGTCGATGGGCTGGAGCAGGACGGGCGGGAAGCCGCCGTCGCGGGTGACGTCGGCGAGGATGTTGCGGGCGTAAGGGAACAGCAGGCGGGGACATTCGACGAGCAGGATGGGCTCGATCGACTCGGCGGGGATGCCGTTGAGGGTGAAGACGCCGCAGAAGGCGAGTTCGGCGATGAAGACCGGCTTGCCGCTGGCGGCGCTGCCATTTGCATTGCCGTTGGGAGCGGCGGGGGCCTCCATGGCTTCGGCCTTGATCTGGAGTGTGACCTCGAAGACGTCCTGGCCGTCCTGCAGGCGGCGGGCCTGGACGTCGAGGTTGATGTTGACGGCCGGCTGGGACTTGAGGGTGGAGAACACCTCGGGGGCGTTGGGGACTTCGAAGGAGAGGTCCTTGATGTATTGGGCGTTGACCATCAGCGGCGGGGTCTGGGGCTGGGCTTGACCCTGGTCTTGCTGGACGTCGGACATGGTCTTCCTCGAGGCTAGGTGGTCGCGAGCGCGAAAATGGTGGGCGGGGCGGCGGGTAGCATGGGCGGTGATCGCGCGCCAGGATCGAGGATGATTTAGGAGCGGGCCGGCGGGGCGGCTTCATCCGCGGGGAGGGTCACTGCCGGTCAGTGTTTCCAGACGATCTCGGCGGGGGCCAGGGCGGCCGGGTCGAAGGGGAGGTGGTCGCCGTTGCCGACGCTGCGGTTGGTGAGGGCGAGGATGAAGCCCCAATGGCTGACGACCAGGGTATGGGCGCTATCGGGGTGGGTGGACCAGTGGTCGCGGAAGGCGGCGGCGCGGGCGAGGATGCCGGCGGTGGTCTCTTCCTCCGTGGGCCACCAGCGTTCGTCGATGGCGTCGAAATCATGTGTGGGCCAGGCGGAGCGGAGGTGAGTGCGCGGGGAGCCGACGTCGCAGACGAAGGCGTAGCGCTCGCGCACCGTGGCGGTGACGGTGACGGGAAGGCCCAGGGCGCGGGCGACGGGAGCGGCGGTCTGCAGGGCGCGGGTGTAGGGCGAGACCACGATGCGGCGCAGCCCGGCGCCGGCCAGGGCGGCGGCGGCGGCTTCGGCCTGCTCGTGACCGAGCGGCGTGAGTTTCGGGTCCTCGATGCCGGGATCGATCCGGGTGCGGCTGAAGTGGAGATTGAACTCGCTTTGGCCGTGTCGCAGCAGGATCATGGGCAGCAGCTAATGCGAGTATGCGGATCGGGCAACGTGGGGCGGCAACATTCGGGGCTGGCCGTCGTTGTTTCGCCACGGTGCGCCGCTTACCTGTGTGGCATCAGTAGGAACGAGTCTCATGGGCGGAACCGGTAGCTTCCCGATCGATCTTGTACTCTTTGGCATGATCGCCGCATTTCTGGTGCTGCGGTTGAGGGGCATCCTCGGCAAGCGGGATGGCTTCGAGCGGCAGGAACAACCGACGTCACGCGGTCCCGTCGCAGTGCCGGGCATGGGTCGGCCGGTGCCGCCGACCATCGATGCGAAGGCCGAGCCGGCCACGCCGCTGCGGCCGTTGCCGGAGGCGGGCACACCGGCAGGCATGGCGCTGCAGCAGATGCGTCAGGTCGATCGCAACTTCGACCCGGCCCGTTTCATGGCCGGCGCAGATGCCGCATTCCGCATGATCGTGACCGGGTATGCCCAGGGCGATCGGGTGGCGCTGCGGCCGTTGCTGGGCGACGAGACTTATCGCAGTTTCGAGGCGGCGATCGCGGCGCGCGAGACGGCTGGCGAGACGATGAAGAGCGAGATCCGCTCCATCGAGCAGGCCAGCATCGAGGCTGCGGCAGTCGCCGGCACGATCGGGACGATCACGGTGAAGTTTGTGTCCGACCAGGTGTCGGAGACGCTCGACAAGGACGGCAGGCCGGTGCACGGGACCGATGCGGTGACAGAGATCACCGATATCTGGACCTTCGAGCGCGACCTGGCGCAGTCCGACCCGGCTTGGCGGATGACGGAAGCCCGTTCCGGCTAGGTGGTGGAGGTACCCGGCCCGCTCTCGCTGGAAGAGCGGGTCGATCACTACGTCAAGACGACGAAATATCCGCGCTCGCTGTTCGTCAGCGAGGACGGTCGCCTGGTCGGCACGTGGATCATGGGAAACAACTACACCGTCCGGAGTTCATACTACGGCGGGTATCCGGCTGGGTACCTGCGGCGGATCAAGGCGTTGTTTCCTGACAAAAAGCGGGTGCTGCACCTGTTCAGCGGCCGGGTCGAACTGGCGGTGCTGCCGGGCGATACGGTGGACATCAACCCGGCCTTGGCGCCCACCTACGTCGATGACGCGCAGACGCTCACGGGCGTGCCGCTGGAGAGCTACGACCTGGTGCTGGCGGACCCGCCGTACAGCATCGAGGATGCCGAGCGGTACCGGACCACGATGATCAAGCGGAACGTGGTGATGCGAGCGCTGCAGCGCTTGCCGGCGGGGGCGCATGTGGCGTGGCTGGACCAGGTGCTGCCGATGTATCGCAAGGAGGCGTTCGACCTCGACGGGGTGATTGGGATGGTGAAGTCGACGAACCATCGGTTTCGGGTGGTGACGCTCTTCCGAAGGCGGTGAAGCGCTCCTAGGTTGAGGGATGGCTCAAGCTAAACCGCGCGTTGGATTGTATGTGACCTGCCTGGTGGACCTGCACCGGCCGAGTGTGGGGTTCGCGGCGATCAAGCTGCTTGAGGAGGCCGGATGCGTCGTGGAGGTGCCGGCGCTGCAGACGTGCTGCGGGCAGCCAGCGTACAATTCCGGGGATCGGGCGACGGCGCGGGATCTGGGGCGGCAGGTGATCGCGGCGTTCCGAGGGTTCGATTACGTGGTGGTGCCGTCGGGGTCATGCGGCGGCATGATCCGGCATCACCTGCCGGAGTTGATGGGCGACGATCCGAACTTGCGGGCGGAGGCGGATGCTCTGGCGGGCAGGACCTATGAGCTGGTGAGTTTCCTGACCGACGTGATGAAAGTGGACCGGGTGCCGGCGCTGTATTCGGGGCGGGTGACGTATCACGATTCGTGCGCCGGACTGCGGGAGATGGGGGTCAAGGCGCAGCCGCGGGCGTTGCTGCGAAGCGTGACCGGGGTCGAGTTGCGGGAGATGGTGGACCCGGAGGTGTGCTGCGGGTTTGGTGGCACGTTCTGCATAAAGTACCCGGACATCTCGACCCGGATGGTGAGCGACAAGGCGGCGGACGTGATGGCGACCGGGGCGGATACGCTGCTCTCGGGCGATATGGGATGCCTGTTGAACATGGCGGGGCGGCTGAGCCGGCTGGGAAGCGGGATCGCGGTCCGGCACGTGGCGGAGGTTCTGGCCAACATGACGGACGAGGCGCCGCCGATCGGGCAGCCGGAGGAAGTACGCTGATGCAGATCACGTCGACGAAGTTCAAGCAGAATGCGACGGCGGCGATGGAGGATGCCGGGCTGCAGAAGGCGCTGGCGTTCAGCAAGCCGCAGTTCATCGCGCGGCGGTCGGCGGCGGTGGCGAATCTGCCGGAGTTCGAACGGCTGCGGGAGATCGGGCGGGAGATCAAGGACCACGCGCTGGCGAACCTGGATTTCTACCTCGAGCAGTTCGAGGCGAACGTGAACCGGGCCGGTGGGGTCGTGCACTGGGCCGCGGATGCGGACGAGGCGCGCGAGATCGTGCTGGGCATCTGCCGCGATGTTGGTGCCAAGACGGTGACCAAGGGGAAGTCGATGATCTCCGAGGAGTTGGGGATCAACGCGCATCTGTCGAAGCACGGGATCGCGCCGATCGAGACGGATCTGGGCGAGTACATCATCCAGCTGCGGGACGAGACGCCGAGCCACATCATTGCCCCCGCGTTTCATCTGAACCGGGAGGATTGGGAGGCGCAGTTCCGGTTGTCGCACACGGACCTGCCGGTGGACCGGGTGTTCGGTGAGCGGCGGGACATTCTGACGGAGGCGCGGTCGCGACTCAGGTCGAAGTTCCTGGCGGCGGATGTGGGGATCACGGGGGCTAACTTCCTGATTGCCGAGACCGGCAGCTCGGTGATCGTGACCAATGAGGGCAATGGCGACCTGACACAGACGCTGCCGCGGGTGCACGTGGTGCTGGCGTCCATCGAGAAATGCGTGCCGACGCTGGAGGACGCGACCAGCCTGTTGCGGCTGCTGGCGCGGTCGGCAACGGGGCAGGATTTCTCCGTCTACACGACGTTCAGCACGGGGGTGCGGCGGCCGGCGGATCTGGACGGGCCGGAGCAGTATCATGTGGTGCTGATCGATAACGGGCGGTCGGCGATGCTGGGAACCGAGTTCCAGGAGATGCTGCGCTGCATCCGGTGCGCGGCGTGCATGAACCATTGCCCGGTGTATGGCGCGGTGGGCGGGCATGCGTATGGCTGGGTGTATCCGGGGCCGATGGGGTCGGTGCTGACGCCGAGCCTGATCGGGGTGGACAAGTCGGCGCAGTTGCCGAATGCCAGCACGTTCTGCGGCAAGTGCGAGAGCGTGTGCCCGGTGAAGATCCCGTTGCCGAAGATGATGCGGCATTGGCGAGAGCGGGAGTTCGAGCGGCATCTGACGCCCAAGGCGACGCGGAGCAATCTGGCGCTGTGGGCGTGGTTCGCACGGCGGCCGGGCTGGTATCGGGCAGCGACGCGGCTGGGGGCGTTCGGGCTGGGGTTGATGGGGCGAAAGAAGGGGCGGTTCGCGTCGTTGCCGTTCGCGGGAGGCTGGACCGGGGGGCGGGACCTGCCGGCGCCGGAGGGGGCGACGTTCTTCGCGCAATACAAGAAGCAGCAGAAGGCTCGGCAGCGGGCATGACTAAGGAAGCCGTGTTGGGCAGCATCCGGCGCAGCCTGCGCCGAGGGGAGCTGCCGGGGGACCAGCAGGCGATGCTGGGCGGGCGATTGGCCAGCCATCCACGGCATTTGATACCGGAGCGGAGCCAGGTGCCGCGGGCGGATCAGATCGACCTGTTCGTGCGCAACGTGGAAAAGGAGTTCGGCACGGTGGACCGGGTGCCGGACGCGGCATCGGTGCCGGGAGCGGTGGCTGACTACTTGGCGTCGCACAACCTGCCGGGCGAGATGGTGATGTCGCCGCATCCGGAGTTGCAGGCGATCCCGTGGGAGGATCGGCCCATGCTGCGGATCTGGATGGGTCGGGCGGAGGATACCGACCTGGTCAGCGTGCAGCATGCGTTCGCGGCGGTTGCTGAGACTGGGACGCTGATGTTTCCGAGTGCGCCGGAGCGGCCGGTGACGATCAACCTTTTGCCGGATACGGCGGTGGCCGTGTTGCGGGCATCGCGGATCGTGGGGCCGTACGAGGATGCGTGGGATCTGTTGCGGGCGGAGATGGGCGGGATGCCGCGCAACGTGATGTGGGTGACGGGGCCGTCGCGGTCGGCGGATATCGAGCAGACGCTGGAGTTGGGCGCGCATGGGCCGCGGCGGCTGCACATCGTGCTGATCGAGGATGACCCGGCGGCGCTGCGGCACACCGATTAGGTAGACGCGGCGCGGCGCCGGGTCACGCGGATGACGAAGCGGGCGATGTCGGGGACGCCGCCGGTGACGGCGAGTTCCACGGCGCGTTCGCGGCCGGGGCGGATCGGGTAGTCGGCGATGGTGCGGAAGGTATCGGGGCCGCGGGGGGCGGCTTTGCGGATGGTGCTGCCGCTGTTGATGCGGCTCAGGGTGATGCGGTCGCGATAGGCGTCGACGAGGCGGGCAGTGTCGAGTTCCAGGACGTCGTGCTCGCCGTCGCGGTAGGGGCGGGCGCCGAGCAGCTTGGCCAGGCGCGCTTCGGAAAGCCAGAAGAACACCCTGCCGTTGAGCAGGCGATACCAGTCGGGCGGGGTCATGCCGCCGGTGAGGCAGCGCTCGAGGGCGCGGTCGGTCATCGGCTTCTGGTCGCGGACGGTGACCGCGGGGAGGCCGGGCCGGGTCAGGACCGTACCTTCGGGACGGCGGGAGGCTTCTATGGCGTCGCGGGCGGCGCCGGTGACGCCGTAGAGGTCGAGTAGGGCGGAGGTGCTGAGCAGGCCGTGGCGCTCGATGGCGGGCCAGGCCCCACGCTCGGCCATGTGGAAGAGCGTGGGGCTGGCGCGGACGAGGTCGTGGAGTTCGGCGTCGGTCAATGGCGAACGGTGCGGAGGCGGGCGCCGTCCAGCGACCAGGCACCGGCGCCGGCGGCGGCGAGGTAGAGGAAGATGAAGCAGTAGAGGATCGCGCCTTCGCCGCCGTTGACGAGCGGGAAGAAGCCGCGTGGGGCGTGGAACATGAAGTAGGCGACGGCCATCTCGCCGGCCAGGAGGAAGGCGACCGGGCGGGTGAAGAGGCCGAGCACGATCAGCAGGCCGCCGACGGATTCGAGGATGGCGCCGATCCACAGCAGGCTGAAGGCACTCGGCAACGGGAAGGCCGGGGCGACCGGGAAGGCGAACAGCTTCTGGGTGCCGTGCTCGATGAATAGCAGCCCGGCCATGATGCGCAGGGCGGCCAGGGCGCGGGGGGCCCAGACGTCGAAGCTGGTGGCGGTCGGGTAGGCTGTGGTCGTGGTCGTGGTGCTCATGGGTGGTCTCCGGTCGTGAAAGCGATGGTGGTGCCCCAGGGGTCGATCATCGGCGGCTGGGGGGAGGGCGTGCGCAGGGTGACGGCCGCGAGGCCGGCGTGGTTGGGGTCGCGGGGACCGGCGCCGGCGCTGTTCCAGGTGTTGAGGGCGAGGTGGTGATGGTAGCCGTCGGCCGAGATGAACAGGGCTTGCGGCATGCGCCGGGTGATGTCGAGGCCGAGGCCGGCGACGTAGAAGGGTTCGGCGGCGGCGAGGTCGCCGACCTGGAGATGGACGTGGCCGATGACCGTGCCGGCGGGGGCGCCGCGCCAGGGGGCCGGGTCGAGGGCCATGAGGGCGCGGAGGTCCAGGCGGGCATTGGCCATGACGACTTGCGTGTTTTCCCAGTGCCAGGCGGCGCGGGGGCGGTCGGCATAGATTTCGATGCCGTTGCCTTCCGGGTCGGCCAGGTAGACGGCCTCGCTGACGAGGTGGTCGGCGGCGCCCTGGAGGGTGATGCCGCTGGCGGCGGCGTGGGTGAGCCAGTGGCCGAGGTCGGCGCGGGTGGGCAGCAGAAAGGCGGTGTGGAACAGGCCGGCGCCGGCGGGGTCGACGGGGCGGAGGTCGGGGCGGTGTTGCAGCAGCAGGAGTTTGCGGCCGCCGACGCCGAGGGAGACGGAGGATGTGTCGGATGCGATCGGGGCGAGGCCGATCACCTCCTGATAGAAGCGGGCGACGCGGTCGAGGTCGCGGACGTCCAGGGTGACGGAGTCGATGTCCAACATGGACCCGATATGAAACTGCCCGGCGATACCGGCAATGCCGCGTTTTTCGTGATGCTCGATACCGTTAGTATCGAGCCATGGATCAGATCGGCGAACTCACTGCCTTCGTGCGGACGGTCGAATGCGGCAGCCAGGCGGGCGCGGCGCGGCTGATCGGCATCACGCCGGCGATGGTGGGGCGATACTTGCGGGCGCTGGAGGATCGGCTGGGGGCGCGGCTGCTGAACCGGTCAACGGCGACGCAGAGCCTGACGGAGGCGGGGACCGTGTTCCACCCGCGGGCGGTCGCGGTGCTGGAGGAGTTGGCGGCGGCGGAGGCAGCGGTGACGGACCGGCAGGCCGAACCGGTGGGGACGCTGCGGATCAGCGCGCCGATGGTGTTCGGGAGCCGGTACCTGGCGGCGGCGCTGGCACGGTTCGGGGCGGCGCATCCGGGGGTGGCGATCGAGTTGACGCTGAACGACCGGGTGGTGGATCTGGTGGAGGAGGGGTTCGATCTGGCGCTGCGGATCGGACAGTTGGCGGATAGCACGCTGGTGGCGCGGCGGTTGGCGCCGTGCCGGCTCGCCGTGGTGGCGGCACCGGGCTACCTGGCGCGGCGCGGGGTGCCAGAGCGGCCGGAGGCGCTGAGCGGGCATGAGTGCCTGACCTATGCGTATGCGCGGGGAGGCCGGGTCGCGCGGTTCGTGGGGCCGGGCGGGCAGAGCGTGGCGGTGGAGATGCAGGGACGGTTCGCCGCCAATAACGGCGAGGCGCTGCTGGAGGCGGCGATCGCGGAGGCGGGGGTGCTGGTGACGCCGACGTTCATCGCGGGCGAGGCATTGCGGGATGGGCGGGTGCGGCAGGTGCTGGCCGAGTGGGCGTTGCCGATGCTGGGACTGTATGCGGTGTTCCCGTCGGGGCGGCATCTGGCGCCGAAAGTGCGGCTTTGCGTGGATGCATTGGCCGAGTGCTTCGGCGAGAGCCCGGCGTGGGACGCCGGGCTCTCGCCGTGAGGTCAGTTAGGGCTTGAAGGAGAAGAGTTCCGTCTTTTGCGAGATGGAGGCACCGGGCTTGAACCAGGACGTGTCCTGGATGTGGCTGGCGGTGACGTAGATCGTGCCGTCCGGGCCTTCGGAGAAGGTGTCGGGCCAGCGGAGGCGCTTGTCGGTCAGCACGGTCTCGACCTTGTTGCCGTCGAGGCGCTTGATCGAATAATCCGACGGCGAGGTGATGTAGAGCACGCCGGCCTTGCTCATCCACAGGCCGTCGGTGACCTGGGTGGGAGCGACGGTGACCACGGCGGCGGCACGGTCGGACTCGGTCACGCCATCGGCAAGCTTGGCGGTTGGGATCGAGTAGAGCGTCTTACCCTCGAGCGCCTGGTAGTAGAGCGTGGCGCCGTCGTTGGAGATGGCGATGCCGTCGACGCCAAAGGCGGGCTGGCGGTTGTCGGGGCGGCGGAGCGGCTTGCCCTCGATGGCGACGGTGACGGTCTTGTCGAGCTGGGTGGAGGCGTGGCCGTCCAGCGCGCGCCAGCTCTTGCCGCTCTCGAGATCGACGACGACGATGGCGCCCTTGGTGCCGCTATCGGTGAGATAGCCGGTGTGGCCGTCGGGCGAGAAGCGGATGTCGTTGAGGTAGCTGCCCTGCAGCGCGACGTCGGCGGGGACGGGGATCACCTTGGTGACGGCGTTGGTCTTGAGGTCGATGCGGACCAGCTTGGGGGCCTGCGGCAGGATGCGCTCGTTGCCGGGGGCGCCGGGATCGACGACCCACAGGTTGCCGTGGCCGTCGGGGACGATGGACTGGACGCAGACGAAGTAGTCGCCCGGGGCCATCTCGTTGGCCTTGAGGTTGCGCCAGCTATTCCATTTGGCATCCGGATAAGGGCGGAGCGTGCCGTCCCGCAGCACTTCAGCGACGGAGACGGGGGAGTCCTCGGTCCAGCGCGGGAAATTGACGAAGCGGCGGCCATCGGCGGTGATGGCGACGCCAGTGGCTTGGTGATCGAAGCGGGCAACCTCCGTTAGCTTCGGTGCGTCGGCGGCGTTGGCGAGGGGAGCGGCGGCCAGGAGCGCGACCAAGGCGAGCGTGGCGGATTTGGAAAGCATCGGCGTCCTTACAGAAAGCATGCTCTCTGTGTGGGGACGCGCGGTGCCGGGGTCAGTGCATAAAGGCGTGAGTGGAAGCGGCGGCTGGCAGAGGAACTCTCTCCCGCCAGCGGGAGAGGGTCTTCAGGGTCAGTTGTCGCGGTAGGCGGGGCGACGCGGGCGGCCGCCGGGCTGCGGAGCACCGCCGGGGGGGAGGGCGGGCTCGATCTTGGGGTCGTGTGCGCCGGCCGAACCGACCGCTTCCGTGAAGGCGGCGGCGGCACCGGGGAGGATCTCGAATTTCGTCTCACCGTCGAAGATGCGGATCGAGCCGATCTCGGCCTTGGTGATGTTGCCCTGGCGGCAGATCAGCGGGATCAGCCATTTCGGGTCGGCGTTGTTCTTGCGGCCAACCGAGACGCGGAACCAGACGCCACCCTGCATCGGCTCGCGGGACGGGCGGCGGGTGTCGCGCGGGGCGCCATCCATCGTTCTCTCGCGGGCGGCGCTGAGGACGCGCTCGCTCCGGAAGCTCTGTGGCGCGGCAGCGAAGCCGTCCTCCGGGGCGGGCAGCTCGGCGCGCCAGAAGCGGGACACGGCGGCGGCGAGCTGCTCGGGGGAGAACTTCTCCAGCAGCTCCTGCGCGGCGGTTTTGTCCTCGTCGGTCAGCTCCTCGGCAAGGCGCTTGTCTTCCAGGAGGCGCTCGTTGTCGCGGGCGGCAATAAGGTCGGCGCTCGGCGGGTCGGACCAGCCGGGCTCGACGCCAGCGGAGGCAAACAGCATCTCGGCGCGGCGCTTGCGCGGGAACGGCACGATGACGACGGAAACGCCCTTGCGCCCGGCGCGACCGGTACGGCCGGAGCGGTGCAGCATGGTTTCCTTGTCGCGCGGCAGGTCGGCGTGCACGACCAGGTCGAGCGCCGGCAGGTCGAGGCCGCGGGCCGCGACGTCCGTGCAGACGCAGACGCGGGAGCGGCCGTCCCTGAGGGATTGCAGGGCGCTGTTGCGCTCGTGCTGGCTCAGTTCGCCGGACAGGGCCACGGCGTCGAAGCCGCGCTCGAGCAGGCGGCCCTGGAGGCGGCGGACGGCCTCGCGGGTGGCGCAGAACACCAGGGCGGCGCCGCTCTCGAAATAGCGCAGCACGTTGACGGCGGCGCGCTCGATGTCGTGCGGGGCGACGGTGATCGCCCGATATTCGATGTCGCCGTGCGGCTCGTTGCGGCTGCCGACGTCGATGCGGAGGCTGTTGCGCTGGTAGCGCTTGGCCAGGAACGCGATCTCTTTCGGGATTGTGGCCGAGAACAGCAGGGTGCGGCGCTCGGGCGGCGTGGCGTCGAGCAGGAACTCCAGTTCGTCCTTGAAGCCCATGTCCAGCATCTCGTCGGCTTCGTCGAGCACGGCGACGCGGATCTGGCTGAGGTCGAGGCGCTTGCGCTCGGTGTGGTCTTTCAGGCGACCCGGCGTGCCCACCACGATGTGCGCACCGGCGCTGAGCGCACGAGCCTCGGCGCGGGCGTCCATGCCACCAACGGCCGAGGCGATGCGGGCGCCGGTCTTGCCATAAAGCCAGGTCAGCTCGGCCTTCACCTGGATGGCGAGTTCGCGCGTGGGGGCGATGACGAGGGCGAGCGGGGCGGCGGCGGGGCCGAAGCGTTCGGCGCCGTCGAGCAGGGTGGGGGCGAAGGCGAGGCCGAAGGCGACGGTCTTGCCGGAGCCGGTCTGGGCGGAAACGAGCAGGTCGCGGCCCTCGGCTTCATCGACGAGGACGGCGCTCTGGACAGGCGTCGGCTCGGCGTAGTTGCGCGCGGCGAGGGCTTCGGTGAGGGCGGCGTTGAAGTCAGGAAATGGCATGGTTGAGTCTGGTTACTTTCCTTGGAAGCGCGGTTGGCGCTTCTCCATGAAGGCTGTGCGGCCTTCGGTGTAGTCGGCGCTGTCGAAGCAGGTGGCGACGGCGGCGGTGACGGAGGCGATGTCGCGATCGGCCGGGTCGCGGAGGGCCTGGCCGAAGATGTGCTTCATGCCCTGGAGAGAGAGTGGGGCGTTGCCGGCCATTGTGCGAGCAAGTTTCTCCACGGTCGCGTCGAGATCGGCGTCGGGGACCACCTGGTTGACAAGGCCGATGCGGGCAGCCTCGGCGGCGCCGAAGCGCTCGCCGGTGAAGAGGATCATGCGGGCGTTGGCGTGGCCGATGAGGGAAACCAGGCGGCGGACCATGTCCCAGCCATAGGCGATGCCGAGCTTGGCGGCGGGAATGCCGAATTGTGCGCCCTCGGCCGCGATGCGGATGTCAGCGGCCATGGCGATACCGAGGCCGCCGCCGAGGCAGAAGCCCTGGATGCGGGCGATGACGGGCTTGGGGTAGTCGGTGAGCTTGGCGCGGCCGGAGCTGGTGCGCTTCTCGTATTCCTGCTGGGCCTCGGCGTTGGAGCGGTTCTGCTCGAACTGGCTGATGTCAGCGCCCGAGACGAAGGCCTTGTCGCCGGCGCCGGTGAGCACGACGCAGCGGACGGCGTCGTCGTGTTCCCAGGCGGCGAGGATGTCGACAAGGCCGCCCCACATGTCGATCGACATGGCGTTGCGCTTCTCGGGCTGGTTGAAGGTAATCGTACCGACGCCACCCTGAACGGAGGCCAGCATCTTGCCGGATGCGTAGACCGTGCCGTCGCCAACTACCTGATCCATGTCGATCGCCCCGTTAATCCCGACCGCCTATGCGCCGCATCGTTGCCTCAATCAACCATGGGCGCCGCGGTGGCAGCTTCGCGGACGGGTTGGTCACGTAAACGGATGCGCGGGCGGTCGCGAACGGTGGAGGCGTCCGGCGCCATGCGGCGGATGTCGGCCTGGAAGCGGGCGCGCCGTTCGTGGATGGAGACCAGGACGGGGCCCATGGGAATGCCGAGGTCGACCAGGACGGTTTCGCTGAGCTGGAGGCTGGCCTCGATGGTCTCGGGGACGGCGTCGGTGGCGCCGACGCCGTAGAGGTGGGCGGCGTGGGTGGCGTCGCGGGCGCGGGCGACGATCAGGAGGTCGGGGCGGGCGGCGCGCGCGTTGGTGACGATGGTGTCGGCACGCTCGCGGTTGTCGATGGTGACCACCAGGGCGCGGGCGGTGTCGAGGCCGACGCTGGCGAGCAGGGCGGGTTGGGTGACGTCGCCGTAGAACACGGAGGAGTTTGCCTTACGGGCGGCGCTGACGCGGGCGACGTCGCTGTCCAGCGCGACCCAGGCGATGTCGTGCGCGTCCAGCATGGAGGCGACGGTGCGGCCGACGCGGCCGAAGCCGGCGATGATGACGCCGCCATGGGCCGGGTCGCTCGGCGCGAGCAGGGCCGGGTCGACCGGCTTGGCGCGCGGCTGCGGGGCGAGCTTGCGGCCGAGCCAGGAGAGCGAGGGGATGAACACCATCGACAAGGCGGTGGCGAGGAACAGGCTCTCGCCGAGCGTGCCGGGCAAGAGGCCGAGGCCGCCGGCGAGCCCGATGATGACGAAGCCGAACTCGCCGCCGGGGCCGAGCAGGAGGCTGGACTGCATGGCGGCGGTGCCGCGGACGCGGAAGGAGCGGGCGAGGCCGAAGGTGATGGCCGCCTTGAGCGCGACGATGCCGACGACGCCGCCGAGAACGATCAGCGGGTCCGCAGCCAGGCGCACCAGGTCGAGACGGAGGCCGACGGAGATGAGGAACACGCCGAGCAGCAGGCCCTTGAACGGCTCGATGGTGACCTCGACCTGGCGGCGGTATTCGGTCTCGGCCAGCAGCACGCCGGCGATCAGGGCGCCCAGCGCCATGGACAGCCCGGCCGAGGCGGCCGCCAGGCTGGTGGACAGGACGACCAGCAGGCAGGCGGCCATGAACAGCTCGGGGCTGTCGGTGTTGGCGACGCTGCGGAACAGGGGGCGGAGCACGAGGCGGCCGATGGCGGCGAGCAGCGCCACGGCCAGGACGGCTTCGAGAACGGCACTCAGCAATCCGACGATGCCGGTTTCGCCGCCGCCGAGCATGCCGAGCAGGAACAGGATGGGGACGACGGCGAGATCCTGGAACAGGAGTACGGCGAAGCTGGCGCGGCCGGCGAGGCTGGACATGCGGCGCTCGTCGGCCAGCACCTGGGTGACGGTTGCGGTGGAGGACATGGCCAGCGCGAGGCCGGCGACGAAGGCGGGGCCCGCGTGGGTGCCGAACAGCATCAGGATCGCGGCAAGGGCCACGGTGCACACCAGCACCTGCAGCGCGCCGAAGCCGAAGACGAGGCGGCGGAGACTGACAATGCGCTCCCACGACATCTCCAGGCCGATGGCGAACATCAGCAGCACGACGCCGAGCTCGGCGACGGGCTCGATGCGGGCGCGGTCGGTGATGGTGACGAGGCCGAGGGGCGGCCAGTAATGCGCCAGGGCACCGAGTCCGGAGGGGCCGACGACGAGGCCGACCAGCATGTATCCGATAACCGGGCTGAAGCGGAGGCGGGCGAGCAGGGGGATGACGATGGCGGCGGCGGCGAGGACGACGAGCGCCTCGCGCATGGGGGCGCCGATGACAGCGTGTTCGGCGATTTGGTGCATCGCGGGAGTATAGCCGGACCGGCAGGTGATTCGCGCGTTACATCGGGAGTTCCTGGTGGAGTTACATCGGGAGTTCCCTGGTGCCGAAGATGGCGCTGCCGACGCGGATGTGGGTGGCGCCGTGCTGGATGGCGGTTTCGTAGTCGCCGGACATGCCCATGGAGAGAACGGGGAGGCCGTTGCGGCGGGCGCAGTCGGCGAGCCAGGCGAAGTGCGGCGCTGGGTCGGAGTCGGCGGGAGGGATGCACATGAGGCCGGTGAGCGCGGTGCCGAGGCGGGCGCGGGCGGTGGCGATAAAGGCGTCGGTGTCGGCGCGGGGGATGCCGGCCTTCTGCGGTTCGTCGCCGACGTTGACCTGGACCAGGATATCCGGAGTGCGTCCTTCGGACTGGATGGCGGCGGCGACGGCGTCGAGCAGGCGGGGACGGTCGAGGCTTTCGATCACGTCGGCGAGGCGAACGGCGTCGCGGGCCTTGTTGGTCTGCAGGGCGCCGATGAGGTGGAGGCGGAGCGCCGGGTCGGAGTCGCGCAGGGCGGGGAACTTGGCGGCGGCTTCCTGAACGCGGTTTTCACCAAACAGATGCTGATCGCAGTCCATGATCTCACGGATCGCGGCGGCGTCGTGGGTTTTCGAGACGGCGACGAGGGTGACGGTGGCCGGGTCACGGCCGGCGGCCGCGGCGGCGGCGGCAATACGGTGCCGGACGGCGGCGAGGCGGTCGGTGAGGGGCGGTGGGGGAGTGGGAGACAGCATGGATCATAGGCTTGTCGCGTGGGGGCGTGCGGTCAAGGCGCGGCGGCGGTCACGATGCCCGCCCCTGTGGTTGTTCACCGATGCGGGACGGATGGCCGACGTGGTGGCGGCGGTGCGGGGGTTGCCGGCCGGGTTGTGCGGGGTGGTGTTCCGGCATGACGGGGTGGCGGGGCGTGCGGGATTGCTGCGGGAGGTGGCGGCGGTGTGTCGGCGGCGGCGGCTGGTGCTGGTGGTTGCCGGTGGGGAGGCGGTGCCGACCGGAGCCGGGCGGCATTTGCGGGAGGGGCGAGGCGGCGGCGGATGGACGAGCTCGGCGCATGGCCGGGCCGGGCTGGTGCGGGCGCGGCGAGCGGGGGTGGCGCTGGTGTTCGTCTCGCCGGCGTTCCCGACGGCCAGTCATCCCGGGGCGCCGGCACTGGGTCCGGCACGGTGGGCAGGGTTGACGCGGCAGGCCGGAGTCCGCGTGGCGGCGTTGGGCGGGGTCGACGGCGCCTCCGTGCGACGGCTGCCGCGATGGACGGCGTCGGTTGGCGCGATCGGGGCATTGTCGGATGGGGGCCTGTTACCTGTCAGACACAGTGTTTCGCGATTGCCATGATACGTCTGTGTTCACGATTGCGAGGTTACAAAAGGCGCGGCAATGTCTCGTCAGGTCTGGCTGACCCCGAGCCCTTGCTGCACCGCGCAGTGGTGGAGTGATGGGACGGGGCCTTGTAAATTGTCCGCCGAACATCGGCGTTTTGAGGAGGTTTTTATGCGTAAACTTCTGCTGGCCACCGTGGCCGGCCTGGGCGCCTGGGGAGCCGTTGCGAGCGACGCCGCTGCCCAGAATGCCGTTCAGGCGCCGACGCAGAGCAGCGCTAGCTACACGACCTACCAGGGCGGTGCCGCCCTGCCGGCAGCCGGCGCACCGTCGCCAGGCACCGTTGTGGTTCGTTTGAATGGCCGCGTCCGCTTTTACGCATATGCCGCCTTCGATGGTGACGCGAGCCAGGGCACGGCCACCACGCTTGCCAACAAGCAGGACAAGTACGGCTTCGCCGAGTACGGCCGTCTGTATCCCGGCTTTGACGGCGTTGCCGCGAACGGCCTGAAGTACGGCGCCAGCCTCGAAATCCGGCAGGACACGCAGGCTCCGGCCGGCGGCGGCGCCAACGGCAGCATCTCCGGGCAGGACCCGAAGCGCGCTGGCCTATATTTCCGCCGCGTCTGGGGCTACCTCGGCACCAACGAGGCCGGCACGATCCGCCTCGGCAGCACCGACCAGCCGACCAGCCTGTATCTCACGGGCAACTTCGAAAACTTCAACGACGGTGGCTGGAACGGCGACGTTCCGAACTTCTTCGCCGCCAACGTAGTGCCGGCCTGGCCGTTCTCGGACGTCGGCAGCTACTACACGACCAACAAGGCCGTGTACCTGTCGCCGCAGATCTTCGGGTTCGACCTCGGCGCCTCCTACGAACCGAGCACGGCTAACGTGAGCGGCGGTAACAACGAGTGCGCCGCTCCGGGCCAAGCTTTCGGCGGCACCTATAACTCCCCCGCCGGCCAGATCGGCTATTGCGACCGTGCGTCGTCGACCAACTCCATCGCCGAGTCGCAGCGTCGCCGCAACACGTTCGACCTGCTGCTCCGCTACCGTGGCACGTTCGGCCCGGTCGGCGTCGCCGCAACGGCCGCCTACATCACCGGCAGCCACGTCCAGTATAATGGCCCGGGCGGTTTCACCAACAATCCGCTTAACGCGGGTGGGGCACAGCCCGGTTACCAGGGCTTGAACGTCGGCGACTTCGGCGCTGCCGTGACGCTCGCAGGGCTGAGCGTCGGTGGCCACTATTCGACCGGCCGCTTCAACGGCAACGTTGGCACTCCCTTGGCTGGCGGACTCCCGGACAGCAATGCCTGGTTGGGCGGTGCATCCTACACGTTCGGCCCGATGATCGTTGGCGCGTCCTACTTCGTCTCCGAGAGCGCAGGCGACATCGGCAACGCCTACTTCGGACGTCAGCGTAAGGAGCAGGGCATCGCCGCCGGTGGCACCTACTCGCTGGCTCCCGGCGTCTCGCTGTTCCTCTCGGCCCTCTGGGGTGAGCGGAAGCAGAACGGCTACAACTTCATCACCAGCACCGGTGTGAATAGTGCGACCGGAGCAAACGGAAGCGCCGCCAACAACAAGGTGACCGTGTCCGCCGTGTCCTTGGGCACAGCGTTCAGCTGGTAATCAGCTAACTGTCCCGGGAAACCGGGACAACGGTTTCGACGGAGGGGCGATGGGCAACCATCGCCCCTTTTTCGTCAGGCTGGTCGCAGGCTTGGCACTAGGCGGTACGCGGGCTAAGACGAGCGTCCTCGTTCCGTCGCAACAGCAAGTGTGAACATGTCCAAGCCTGTCATCCTCGCCGCCCTTCTCAGTGCAACACTGCTGGTCACGGCCTGCTCGAAGTCGCGGGCCGTCGGCGACGACGAATACAATGATTACCGCACGCGCGGGCCGGAGCGAGGCAAGCTCGGTGGTGAGCAGGGGCTGGTGCTGGGCATCGGCGGCAAGACCAGCGCCGACGCAGCCGACCAAGCCGGTGGCGCGCTGGGGGTGAACGCCTATTTGTGGCGCGCGACGCTGGATACGCTGTCGTTCATGCCGCTGGTGTCGGCCGACCCATTCGGCGGCGTGATCATCACCGACTGGTACTCACCGCCCGGCGCGCAGGGAGAGCGGTTCAAGGCTACGGCCTACATCCTGGGGCGTCAGCTGCGCACGGATGGCATCCGGATCACGGTGTTCCGCCAGATCGAGCAGGGCGGGCGCTGGGTGGACCAGGCGGTGTCGCCGTCCACGAGTGGCGAGATCGAGGACAAGGTGTTGGCGCGGGCGCGCGAACTGCGGTCGCAGACCGCCGCGAAGTCGTAAGGTCGTGTCCGACACGGTCGGCGAAAGCGTCGTCGAGAGCGCCAGCGACGGTGTAGCTCCCTACGACTTCCGCACGGCGGAGCCACGGTGGCAGGCGGCGTGGGCGGCGGCGGATTGCTTCGGCGCCGAGGACGTGCCGGCGGGGGACAAGCCGAAATACTACGTGCTGGAGATGTTCCCGTATCCGAGCGGGAAGATCCACATGGGGCATGTACGCAACTATGCGCTCGGCGACGTGGTGGCGCGGTACAAGCGGGCGCGCGGCTTCGACGTCATGCATCCGATGGGATGGGACGCATTCGGGCTGCCGGCGGAGAACGCCGCGCGGGACCGGGGCATCCATCCCGACGTGTGGACGCGGGCGAACATCGAGACCATGCGCGGCGAGTTGCAGCGGATGGGGCTGTCGATCGATTGGTCGCGCGAGTTCGCGACCTGCGACTCCACGTATTATGGGCATCAGCAGGCGTTGTTCCTGGAGCTGCTGGCGGCCGGGCTGGTGGATCGGCGGCGCAGCTTCGTCAACTGGGACCCGGTGGACGGCACCGTGCTGGCCAACGAGCAGGTGATCGACGGCAAGGGCTGGCGGTCCGGCGCCGTCGTCGAGAAGCGCGAGCTGGCGCAATGGTTTTTCCGCATCACGCAGTTCGCGCCGGAATTGCTCGAAGCGCTGGACGGGTTGGATCGCTGGCCAGAGCGGGTGCGCACGATGCAGGCGCGCTGGATCGGGCGGAGCGAAGGCGCTCGGGTGCGCTTCCCGTTGGCTGAAGGCGCCGACAGCATCGAGGTGTTCACGACGCGGCCGGACACGTTGTTCGGCATGTCGTTCGTGGCGGTGGCGGCGGATCATCCGATCGCGGCCTCGGTCGCGGCGGGTAACCCGGCAGCGGCAGCGTTCGTGGCCGAATGTCGGGCGCTGGGGACCAGCGAGGCGGCGATCGAGACGGCGGAGAAGCGCGGTTTCGATACCGGGTTGCGGGTGACGCATCCGTTCCTGCCGGGGCGGAGCTTTCCGGTGTGGATCGCCAACTTCGTGCTGATGGAATACGGCACGGGGGCGATCTTCGGTTGTCCGGCGCATGACCAGCGCGACCTGGACTTCGCGCGGAAATACGGGCTCGAGGTCGAGCCGGTGGTGGCGCCGGCTGGCGAGGCGATCGGCGTCGACAAGGTCGCCTATACCGGACCGGGCCGGATCATCAATTCCGGGTTCCTGGATGGGCTAGAGACCGGGCCGGCCAAGCGGGCCGCGATCGAGCGACTCGAGGCGGACGGGGCCGGCGAAGGCGTGGTCAACTGGCGGCTGCGCGATTGGGGAATCAGCCGGCAGCGCTATTGGGGTGCGCCGATCCCGATCATCCATTGCGCGGCATGTGGTGTCGTGCCGGTGCCGACGGCGGAGTTGCCGGTGGTGTTGCCGCTGGACGTGACGTTCGACCGGCCGGGCAACCCGCTGGATCATCATCCGACGTGGAAGCATGTGACCTGCCCGCAATGTGGTGCGGCAGCGCAGCGCGAGACGGACACGATGGATACGTTCGTCGACAGTTCCTGGTATTTCGCACGTTTCTGCTCGCCGCATGCGGACGCGCCGCTGGATCGCCGGGCGGTGGACCATTGGTTGCCGGTCGACCAGTACGTGGGCGGAATCGAGCATGCGATCCTGCACCTGCTCTATGCGCGGTTCTTCACCCGGGCGCTGCAGAAGGCGGGTGAGGTGGGGGTTGCGGAGCCGTTCGCCGGGCTGTTCACGCAAGGGATGGTGACGCACGAGACCTATCGTGCGGCGGATGGGGCGTGGCTCAATCCGAGTGACGTGGAGATGCTCACGGACGGGTCGGCAAATCGGCGCTCGGATGGCGCGGCGGTGACGGTCGGCCGCAGCGAGAAGATGTCCAAGAGCAAGCTCAACACGGTCGATCCCGGCGCGATCATCGAGCGCTATGGCGCCGATACCGCGCGGTGGTTCGTGCTGTCGGACAACCCGCCGGATCGCGACGTGGAGTGGACCGAGGCGGGCGTGGCGGGAGCGTCGCGGTTCGTGCAGCGGGCGATGCGATTGGCCGCGGCGGTGGCGCGCGACGGGGCGGGCGATGCCGAGACTGGGCCGGCAGCGCTGGCGCTGGACCGGGCGACGCATCGGGCGATCGCAGCGGTGACGACCGCGCTGGACGAGTTCGCGATCAACGTGGCGATCGCCAAGCTGTACGAGCTGACCAGTGCGCTGGGCGAGGCGGAGCGCGCCGGGCCGGCACCGGGCCTGGTGTCGGCGCGGCGGCGGTCGATGCTGACGATGGCACGGCTGATCGCGCCCATGGCGCCGCATCTGGCCGAGGAGATGGCGCACCTGCTGGATCCGGCCAGCCCGTTGGTGGCCGACCAGGCTTGGCCGCAGGCCGACCCGGCGCTGCTGACGGTCGATACCGTGACGGTGGCGGTGCAGGTCGGCGGCAAGCTGCGCGGCACGGTGGCGTTGCCGCCGGGGACGGAAGCGGAGGCGGCCTATGCGGCCGCGCTGGCGGAGCCGAACGTGGCGCGGTTGATTGAAGGCAAGCGGATGGTCAAGCGTATCTACGTGCCGGACCGTATCATCAACTTCGTGGTCGCGGGATGATCGCCCGTCGATCGCTGATCGCGGGTCTGACGGCCGGCCTGGGAGGGTGCGGGTTCGCGCCGCTCTATGGGCGGCACGGGGTCGGGGCGCTGCGGCCGGAGTTGGCGTCGATCTACGTCGCGGTGATGACCGAACGGCAGGGTCAGCTGTTGCGGCAGGCGCTGCAGCAGCGGCTAGCCGGGTCCGAGGAGGCCAAAGTCAAGCAGTTCGAGCTGGCCGGTGGATTGTCGATCGTGGCGGAGGCGATCGGCATCCAGCAGGACACGTCGTCGACCCGGGTGCGGCTCAATGCGTCCTCGAGCTGGACGTTGCGCAAGCTGGACGTCGCCAACACGGTGGTGACGAGCGGTATCGCCAAGGGTGTGGACGGCATCAACATCAACAACCAGGAATACTTCGCGGCCGATCTGGAAACCTCGGCGGCCTATCGGCGGTTGGCCGACGAGGTAGCGGACAAGATTGTGCTGGATCTGGCGATATACTTCAGGGCGAATCCACCCGCCACCACATGAAATTGGATGCGAGGCGCCTGTCGGCCTTCTTGCGCGATCCCGGCTCGACGCGGCTGGTGCTGCTGCACGGAGATGACGAGGGGCTGGTGCGGCAGCGTGCGGATGCGCTGACGGCCGTGGTGGCCGGGTCAAAGGATGACGCGTTCCGGGTGGCCTGGCTGGGCCGTGAGGATCACGGGCGGCTGGCCGAGGAGGCGAGCGCGATCTCCATGCTGGGCGGGCGGCGAGTGGTTCGCGTGCGCGAGGCGGGCGACGGGTTGGCGGCGGCGGTAACGGCGCTGGTCAAGGACTTCGCTGCGAGCGGTGGCGACAGCCTGGTGGTGCTGGAGGGCGGGGCCATGCCGGCGCGCTCCAAGCTGCGAGCGCTGGTGGAAGCGCTGCCGGAGGCGGCGGCGATCGCGTGCTATCCGGAAGAAGGGCGGGCGCTGGGGGAGCGGATCGCCGCCAGCCTGGCGGCGACGGGGATCGCCGTGGAGGCGGACGCGCTGCAGTTCGTCGTGGAGCGGATGGGCAGCGACTCGGCAGCAGTGGGCGGCGAGATCGAGAAGCTCATCCTGTATGCAGGGGACGAGCGCAGGTTGCGGCTGGACGACGTGCGGGCCTGTGTCGGCGATGCTGGGGCGGTGGCGTTCGACGACGCGGTGTTCGCGGCGACGAGCGGGGATGCTGCCGCGGCGGACCGGGCGCTGGAGCGGGCGTTGGCCGAAGGGGCCGCGCCGGTGGCCGTGGCGCGGGGTGTGCTGGGGCACCTGGCCAAGCTGCATCTGGCGCGGGGACGGATGGCGGACGGAGCATCGGCAGACGATGCGGCGCGGTCGGCGCGGCCGCCGGTATTCTTTAAACGGCTGCCGGAGTTCACGCGGGCGCTGAAGCACTGGGACGCGGCCAAGCTAACACAGGCGATGCGGGAGACGCGGCGGGTCGAGCTGGCCTGCAAGCAGACCGGTAGTCCGGACGTATTGCTGGTGCGGCGGTTGATGGCGGCGCTGGTGCGGCAGGGGCGCCCCGGGCGTTAACCGGGAGGTTTTCCAAAAAAAGATGGCGGCGCCCGAGGGCACCGCCAAGTTTAGGGAGGAAACGTCCTGCAGAAGCGGCGAACCGCTTGCTGCGCTGCACAATATGCCGAAGAGATCCTGTGTTAGCAAGTGTTTTGTCACATCTCGAACGATGACGGTCCCAAGTGTGTCTTTTGTGTCATCCTCCCGTCTTTGAACGTAGATGTTTGCTCAATGCACGCATCACGCGAGCGGAGGTCGGTGGCGTGATGCTGGAGAACCAGGCAGCGACCCCGCCATCAGGCGAAATCAGGTACTTGTAAAAATTCCAGCGGGGCTTCGCGAGTGGGCCAGCCTGCGCGGCAAGGTAGTGGAACAGCGGCGGGGCATCGGGGCCGGTGACGTGCGACTTGGCCGCTAGCGGGAACGTGACACCGTAGTTGAGCTGGCAGAAGCTGCCGATCTCGGTGTCAGTGCCGGGCTCCTGATGGCCAAAATCATCGGACGGAACGCCGATCACGACCAGGCCACGGTCGCGATACGTGTCCCACAGCTGCTGGAGCCCGGCGTATTGGCCGGTGAAGCCGCATTTGGACGCGGTATTGGCGATCAGCAGTGGACGGCCGGCGAACTCGGCGAGGTCGAGCGTGGTGCCATCCGGGCGAGGGAGGCTGAAGCGGAAGGCGCCGGGTGGTTGGGTCATGCGCGCGAGCTTAGGCGAGGACGTCGCCGGCGAGGAGGGTGTGAAGGGTGCCGTCGGCGGTACGGAGACGGAGCGCGCCGGAGGGGGCGAGGCCTTCGTTGATGCCGTGCAGGAGTTTGGTGCGGTCACGGTCCAGGGCGACGGTGGCAGGGGCGCCGAGGCCGTGCAGGCGATCGGCGACCTCGTCGCGCAGGGCGGCCAGGCCGGACCGGTGCCATTGGCTGCGGCGGCGGAAGAATGCCGTGATGAGGGCGTCGCGCACGGTGTCAAGGGCGGGCGGGGGGCCGGCGTCGGCCAGCGCGGTGGCGGGAAAGGCGGCGTCCGGCGGGGAGGTGGCGACGTTGATGCCGATGCCGACGATCGTGCGGGCCCGGGCTCCGCTCACGCTGGCCTCGACAAGCAGGCCGGCGAGCTTGCGGCCGTCAAGCAGGACGTCGTTGGGCCATTTCAGCCGGAGGCGGCCGGGCGGGACGCCGATGGCGGCGAGCGCGTCGATGATGGCGAGCCCGGCGGCGAAGGCGAGGCCGGCGTCGCGGGGGATGTCGGCGGAGTCGTCGAGCAGGGCGGTCCAGTAGAGATTGCCGGGTGGCGAGGACCAGTTGCGGCCATGCCGGCCGACCCCGCCGGTCTGGGCGCCGGCGCAGATGACGAGGGGACCGCGCCGGCCGGCAGCGGCCTGGCGGGCGGCTTCAAGCATGGTGCTGTCGACGGTATCGAGGGTGAGAAGCGTGAAGATGGGCGTCGGCTCCGCGTGGAGGTGTCGCTTGAGTTAGGGAATGACCTCCGCTACCGGAGGCGCAATTTCAACGGAATACCGCGATGATGCTCGACGTAGCGACAGGCTTTTCTCGGTCGCCGACCGCGTTCATGGATCCCGGCCGGGTCGCGTTCGTGCGGTCCAGGGCGCCGCTGCGGTTGGGGCTGGCGGGCGGCGGGACGGACGTGTCGCCGTACTGCGACGAGCATGGCGGGGCGGTGCTGAACGTCACGATCGACATGTATGCCTATACGGTGATCGAGCCGACCACGGACGGGCGGGTGGTGATGACGGCCGCGGACATCGACCAGGTGGTCGAGGGGCCGGCCGACGAGATCATGCAGGTGGCGGACCCGCTGATCCTGCACAAGGCGGTGTATCGACGCATCGTGCAGCAGTTCAACGGCGGCCGGCCGTTGTCGTGCAAGATCACGACGTTCTGCGACGCGCCGCCGGGCTCCGGGCTGGGGACGTCGAGCACGGTGGTGGTGTCGCTGGTGAAGTGCTTCGCCGAATGGCTGGGGCTGCCGCTGGGCGAGTACGAGATCGCGCACCTGGCGTTCGAGATCGAGCGGACGGATGCCAAGCTGGCGGGTGGGCGGCAGGACCAGTATGCGGCGGCGTTCGGCGGGGTGAACTTCATCGAGTTCTACAAAGAAGACCGCGTGATCGTGAACCCGCTGCGGGTGAAGAACTGGATCATGTCGGAGCTGGAGACGTCGCTGGTGCTGTTCAACAGCGGCGTGTCGCGTTCCTCGGCGGCGATCATCGAGAAGCAGACGGCGAACCTGGCCGACAAGGGCGGCAAGGCGCTGGCGGCGATGCACGAGCTGAAGGTCGATGCGATCGGGATGAAGGAATGCCTGCTGAAGGGCGACCTGACACAGTTCGCGTCCTACATGCGCAAATCCTGGATCGCCAAGAAACAGCTGGCGGCGGGGATCACCAATGACAGCATCGACCAGGTGTACGAGGCGGCGATGGCGGCCGGGGCGCTGGCGGGCAAGATTTCGGGTGCCGGTGGCGGCGGATTCATGACATTCCTGGTGGACCCGGCGCGGCGCGTAAACGTGATCCGGGCGCTGGAAAAGGAAAGCGGGCGGGTGATGACGTGTCACATGACGCGGCATGGGTCGGAGGGGTGGAAGATCTTCTAACCGTCATCGCGCGGGGCCGCCGGATGGCGTTGTCTTTCCGGCGGGGCAGCACTAGAGCGATGCTATGCCGAACCAAGTCGATCTCGTCATCGCATCCGCGCAAAATTTCCTGGGGGAGCGGCTGACGGTCAATGCCGCGCTGCGGGAGCAGCATAGCCACGGCGAGGACTACCAGCCGCGGGTGATGCCGGACGCGGTGGCGTTCATCGAGCGCGGCGAGGAAGCGGCCCAGCTGCTGCAGCTCTGCTACCAGCATTCGGTGCCGGTGGTGCCGTTCGGGGCGGGCACGTCGCTCGAAGGGCACGTGACGCCGGTGCGGGGCGGGATCAGCCTTGACATGTCGCGGATGAACAAGGTGCTGGCAGTCAATGCCGCCGACATGGATTGCCGCATCCAGGCCGGCGTAACCCGGCAGCAGTTGAACGAGCATTTGCGGGCGGAGGGATTGTTCTTCCCGGTCGATCCCGGCAGCGAATGCACCATTGGCGGCATGTGCGCCACGCGGGCGAGCGGCACGGCGGCGGTGCGCTACGGCACGATTCGCGAGAACGTGTTGGGGCTGCAGGTGGCGCTGCCGGACGGGCGGCTGATCCAGACCGGCGGGCGGGTACGGAAGTCGGCTACGGGGTATGACCTCACCCATCTGATGATTGGGTCGGAGGGGACGCTGGGCGTCATCACCGAAATCCAGTTGCGGCTGCACGGGATACCGGAGGCGATGAGCGCGGCGATCTGCCAGTTCCCGTCGCTGGAGGCGGCGGTGGAGAGCGTGATTTCCGTGTTGCAGGCGGGCGTGCCGATCGCGCGGATCGAGTTGCTGGACGAGGTGCAGATGGCGGCTTCGATCGCGTATTCGAAGCTGGAGGGCTACGTCGCGGCGCCGACGCTGTTGCTGGAGTTCCACGGATCGACGGCGGGCGTGGCGGAGCAGGCGGCGCTGACGGAGGAGATCACCGCCGGGTTCGGGGCGAGCGGGTTCCAGTGGGCGACGGACGCGGCCGAGCGGAACAAGCTGTGGAAGGCGCGACATGATGGCTACTGGGCGGCGCTAGCGCTGAAGCCGGGTTGGAAGGGGATCACCACGGATGCGGTGGTGCCGATCTCGCGGTTGCCGGAACTGGTGGTGGGCGCCAAGGGTGACATCGATGCCTCCGGGCTGACGGCGCCGATCGTGGGGCATGTGGGCGACGGCAATTTCCACACCGTAATCCTGGTGCCGGACACGCCGGCGGGGATCGAGGAAGGCTTTGCGCTGGACCGCAAGATCGTGGCGCGGGCGCTGTCGCTCGGCGGGTCCTGCTCGGGCGAGCACGGGGTTGGAATCGGCAAGCGCGAGTTCCTCGAGGAGGAGCACGGTGTCGAGACGCTGGCGGTGATGCGGCAGATCAAGACGGCGCTGGACCCGCGCGGGATCATGAACCCGGGCAAATTGTTCCTCAACTAGTCATGGCGAACGATCCGGACAGCACCGCCAAGTCGCTCGGCGGCGAGCCCGACATCCATCGGACCGCGTCGGTGCGGGCGACGACATTCGGGCGGTTCTGCGAGGTCGGCGCGCGGACCAAAGTCGCCGAGAGCGCATTCGGCGATTACTCCTACGTCGTTAACGACAGCGACATCATCTACACGACGGTCGGCAAGTTCTGCTCGATCGCGGCGCAGACGCGGATCAACCCGGGCAACCATCCGCTCAAGCGAGTGATGATGAGCCATGTGGGCTATCGCAGCAGCGCCTACGGCATGGGCAACGACGACAGCGCGTTCTTCGAGTGGCGGCGGTCGACGCCGGTGACGCTGGGCAATGACGTGTGGATCGGTCACGGCGCGGTGGTGCTGCCCGGGGTGAGCATCGGCAGCGGCGCGGCGGTGGGGGCCGGAACGATCGTGACCAAGGACGTGCCGCCATTCGCGATCGTGGTGGGCAATCCGGGACGGGTGCTGCGGCTGCGGTTCGACGAGAGCGTGATCGAGCGATTGCTGGCGATCGCGTGGTGGGATTGGCCGCACGAGCGGCTGCGGATCGCCATGGGAGATTTCCGCGCGCTCGGGGCGGAAGAGTTTTGCAAGAAATACGAATCCGAGAAGTAGGGATAAGTCCATGCTGAAAGTTGCCGTCCAGATGGACCCCATCGAGTCGATCAGCATCGACGGGGATAGTTCGTTTGCGCTGATGCTGGAGGCGCAGCGGCGCGGGCACCAGCTCTGGCATTACGACGTCAAACACATGTCGCTGCACGAGGGGGTCGGCGAGGCGCGCACGGGTCGCTTGATGGCCAAGGTGCGGCCGGTGACGGTGCAGCGGGTGGCGGGGAACCACTACAAATTCGGTGCGTCCGAGCTGACCGACCTCGGCACGATGGATACCGTGCTGATGCGGCAGGATCCGCCGTTCGACATGGCGTACATCACCGCCACGCACATGCTGGAGCACATCCACCCCAAGACGCTGGTGGTGAATGACCCGAAATACGTGCGGGACTCGCCGGAGAAACTGCTGGTGACGCATTTCCCGGACCTGATGCCGCCGACGCTGATCACCTGGGATCCGGACGCGGTGCGCGCGTTCCGGGCCGAGCATCGCGACATCATCGTCAAGCCGCTGTTCGGCAATGGCGGCGCCGGGGTATTCCGCATCAAGGAAGATGACGAGAACCTGGCAAGCCTGCTGGAGATGCACTGGGCGCGGTCACGCGAGCCGCTGATGATCCAACGCTACGAGAAGGCGGTGCGGGCGGGGGACAAGCGGATCATCCTGGTGGATGGCGAGGCGATGGGCGCGGTCAACCGGGTGCCGGCGGCAGGCGAGGCGCGGAGCAACATGCATGTCGGCGGGCGGCCGGAGCAGTCGCCGCTGACGACCCGGGATCGCGAGATTTGCGAGGCGATCGGGCCGATGCTGCGCGAGAAGGGGCTGATCTTCGTCGGCATCGACGTGATCGGCAACTACCTCACCGAGATCAACGTGACCTCGCCGACCGGGCTGCAGGAGATTGCCCGCTTCGACGGCGTGGATCTGAGCGCGGCCATCTGGGACCGGATCGAAGCGAAGCTGGGGCGTCACTAACTTCGGTCGAGCAGCGCGTGCATCGCGTCCACCGTTTCCGGCGGGAGACGGTGGATGGTTTGCGCCAGGCGGTTGGCCAGCGCGGTCTGCGCCGGCGATAGCCCGGCGGTGTCCACCGTGACCCGCGGGTGGGACAGGCGGGCGAGGCGCCCCAACTCGTCGGCGTCGTCCCAGATCAGGCCGAAGATGCCGCAGACCTGCTGCACCAGGCCGGAGCCGGGGGCGCCGCGGTGGCCGTGCTCGAGGGCGGAGAGGTAGGCCGGCGAGACTTGGAGGCGGGCGGCGAGATCGGTCAGCGTCATGCCGCTGGCGTCCCGTAGGGTGCGCAGCCGGGCGCCGAACGGGGTCACCTCACGCGGCGGAGCAGGATGCGGATCGAGCCCTGGTTGGCGGGATGCGGGTGCGAGGCGGCGAGCACGATGGGGCGCAGCACCGGGCCGTTGAGCCAGAGCGGGACCTCGCGGCGCAGGACGCCGCCAGTCTCGCCGCTGCCGCGCCCGGTGATGACCTCGACGCAGCGGAGCCGTTCGGAGCGGGCGGCACCGAGAAAGGCGTGCAGGTCGGCATGGGCGCGCTGCACGGTGCGGCCGTGGAGATCGAGCGTGCGCTCGGGGGAAAGCTTGCCGGCGTGCAGCCGGGTCCAGGTGCTGCGGTCGACGCCGCCGGGCGAAGTGCCGATCTCGATGGGAGCGAGGATGCGCTTGGCCGCACGTGCGGGGGTGGGCGGTGCGGCGGGCTTGGCGTCGGCGACGGTGCCGGGTGACGGCGGTGGCGGCGCGGGCGGGGGCTCGACGGGCAGGGCGCCGGCACGCTGCGCGACATACTGCACGTAGGTGGCCCAGACCCGGCGGTCGCTATCGGTCAGGGCGCGGCGGCGCATGGGGCGTTGACGATGACATGATCCAGCATCGCCTTCCGGCGACACCGCTGCAACGGTGATGTTAATCGTTACGCGACGCCGTGATCGCGCAGCCATTTGAGGGTGCGCTGCCAGCCGTCGAGGGTGGCGGCCTGATCGAAGGACGGGCCGGAAACCGCGAAGTCACGGCCGGCGCCGACATAGGAGACGATCTCGGCGGTCTTGCCGGCCTTCTTGGCGCGGGCCTCGGCGTCGAGCAGGAGGCGCTGCGGCGTGCCGTCGTTCTTGCCGTAAAGGCCGAGCAGGGGAACGTTGAGGTGAGCGGCGGCGTCAAGCGCGGTCATCGGGTGGGTGGGCGACGTCGTGCCTTGCAGCGGAGCGTACCAGGCGACCGCGGCTTTGAGGGCCGGGCTGAAGGCAGCGTAGAGCCAGGCGATGCGACCGCCGGGGCCGAAGCCAACGATGCCGGTACGCAGCCGGTCACCGCCATTCTGAGCTGCCCATGAAGCGGTCGCGTCCAGGCGCTGCATGAGGGTGCCATCGGGCGGGTTGCCGGCGAATAATGCGGGGGCGACGGCCATGAAGCCCTCTTTGGCCAGGCCGTGACACGCATCGATGACGACGCGGTCCAGCCCGGTGCCGTTCTCCGCAACCAGGACGATGGGGAATGGGCCGGCACCCGGCGGCTTGGCGAAGATCCCGGCGACGGCGCCGCCCTCGGTCGGGATCTGTGCCTCGCCGGTTTGGACGCCATCGGCATCCTGCGCACGGGCGGGCCGTGACAGGCCCAGGGCGAGGGCGGCGGCGAGGCCGGCCCGGCGGGTGATGCCGGTCTTCATAGTGGGTTCGGACCGGGTCAGGCGACGCCGTATTTCTTGAACCAGGCGAGCATGCGGGCCCAGCCATCCTCGGCATCGGCCTTCTTGTAGCTGGGGCGGTAGTCGGCGTTGAAGCCGTGCGGGGCATCGCCGTAGAGCTTGATCTCGACGGTCTTGCCGGCGGTGCGGGCGAGGGTGGCGGCGGCCTCGACATCAGGAACGGCGATGCTGGTATCCTGGCCGCCATAAAGGCCGAGCAGCGGGGCGTTGAGGCTGGGGGCGATGTCGGTGGCGGTCTTGGGCTGGATGTCCGAGGTCGCGCCTTTGACCGGGCCGTACCAGGCGACGGCGGCCTTCACCCTCGGGTTGTGGGCATCGTAGAGCCAGGTGTTGCGGCCGCCGCGGCAAAAGCCGGTGACGCCGAGGCGGTTGAGGTCGCCGCCATTGCTGCCGGCCCAAGCGACGGCGGCGTCCAGGTCGCTCAGCATCTCGGCATCCGGCTTCTTGCTGATCACCTGGGAGACGATCTGGCTCACGTCGGTCATCTTGGAAAGGTCGCCCTGGCGGGCATAGATCTCGGGCGCCACGGCGAGGTAGCCGAGCTTGGCGAGGCGGCGGCAGAGGTCCTTGATGTGTTCGTGGACGCCGAAGATCTCCTCGTTGACGAGGATGATCGGGAAGGGGCCGGGCCCGTTGGGCTTGGACGCATAGGCCGGCATCTCGCCGTCGGAGACGGGGATCTTCACTTGGCCGCCATTGATGCCGATGGTGTCGGTGTGGATCACCTGGGCTTCAACGGCGGTGACCGCGAGGGTGAAGCCACTGATGAGGCTCGTCATGATCATGCCGCGGCGGGCGAGCGGGAAGCGCGTGAGACCTTCGGTGCCGTCCATGGTCGAACCCCTTTGTCGTTGGGGCGCACCGGAGCATGAAGCGGGGAGCCCGGCAAGGCTCCCCGCTTCAGGGTAACGTGACTAGGCGGCCTGCAGGTTCTGGATCACCAGACCGGGAAGGGCGAGACGCCGATGATGTGGCGGTGGCCGCCGATGAACAGAATGTAGGCCAGCACGCCGAGGCCGATGCGCCACCAGCCGATCTGGCCGAGGTCGAGCGTGTTGCGGCCGGCGGCGATGGCGCCAAAGGGGAGGATCGAGGTCTTGCGGGCGAACCCGTCCCAGGTGGCCGGGCCGAGGGCGCGGCGGCGCTTGGCGTCGATGGAGGGCGGGCCGGCGAGGCAGGTGATGAGGATGGCGCCGAAGAACAGCAGCGAGGCGAGGTCCCCGTTGGCGACGAGGTGCAGCGTGGCCCAGAGGCCGACGCCGACCAGGAAGGGATGCCGGGTCACGCGGACGATGCCGGCGGGGGCCTGGGCGGCGAGGTTACCCTGAGCGACGGAGGTCGGATTGGGCGTGGCCAGGCCGATGATGACCAGCATGAAGGCCGGCAACATGAGAACGTCGGCGACAAGCTTCCACCAGTTCGGCTGACCCCAGAGATCCACATAGGGGGCGGCCTTGTAGCCGGCGACCAGCCAGATAATCCCGCCCAGGGAGGCGACGGAAAAGGCGATCATGTAGCCGCGCTCCCCCAGGGCAGCGACGACCCGGTCACGCAAGGTGGTGCCGGCGATGCCGATATGGACGGCGATGAAGAACAGGCCGGCGAGGAGGAGGGAGGTCATGGCGCCATCCAACAACGCTGCCCGCCGATCTTCAATGGCGCGCGTGGGGCTCAGGCGAGAAAGCAGGGTGGTCGCGAGAAACGGACAGAGCGGGGCTTCGTCGCGACATCGGCCAGAGGCCGCAGCACTGCAAGTAATCAGCCTCCGGTCAGGCACCCCAATGCCTTGGCGATCTCGGCATCGTCCGGCAGGCCGTCGAGCGGGAATAGGCGGGTGACGTGGCCCATCTTGCGGCCGGGCCGGGCTTCGGCCTTGCCGTACAGGTGAGGGATCAGGCCGGGGGTGGCGACGATCTGCGGCCAGAGGGCGACCTCGTCGGGACCGACCAGGTTCTTCATCACCGCGTCGGCATGTCGCAACCCCGGCGGCAGCGGTAGCCCGGTGACGGCACGGACGTGCAGGTCGAACTGGCTGGCCGGGCAGGCCTCCATGGTCCAGTGGCCAGAATTATGCGGGCGCGGGGCGATCTCGTTGACCAGCACGCGGCCGGTTCGGTCGACGAACATCTCGACGGCGAGCAGGCCCACCAAGTCCAGCGCCTCGGCGATGCGCCAGGCGACGCGGCCGGCCTCGGCCTTGGTGCCGGGTTTGACGCGGGCGGGGGCAATGCTGAGGTCGAGAATGCCGTCGCGGTGCCGGTTTTCGGCGGCGTCGAACACGGAGCCGCCGCCATCGGCACCGCGAGCGACGACGACGCTGATCTCGCAGGCGTAGTCGACGAAGGCCTCCAGCACGAGCGGCTTGGGGTCGAGCGTTTCCCAGGCCGGGGCGAGGTCGGCGGGCGACCGGAGCACGGCCTGGCCCTTGCCGTCGTAGCCCAGGCGGGTTGTCTTCAGGACGGCCGGGAGGCCGATCTTCCCCGCGGCGGCCTCGAGTTCCGCCAAGCTGCCGATCGCGGCCCAGGCGGCAGTGGGCACGCCGGCGTCGCGCAGGAAGGTCTTTTCGGTGACGCGGTCCTGGCTGATGCGCAGCACGGACGGGGACGGGCGGACCGGGCGGATGGAAGCGAGCAGGTCGAGCCCTTCGGCGCTGACGTTCTCGAATTCGAAAGTGATGACATCCACGGCGGCGGCAAAGGCGCGTAAGGCGTCCTGATCCTCGTAGTCGGCGACCGTGGCATGGGCGGCGACCTGGGCGGCCGGGCTGTCGGGCTCGGGGGTGAGGATGTGGCAGCGGTAGCCCAGCTCGGCAGCGGCCATGGCGGACATTCGGCCAAGCTGGCCGCCACCAATGATGCCGATGGTGGAGTTCGGCGGCAGGGCGGGCATCAGGATTCGCGGGTGGGCTCGATCGCCACCGCATCCGTCTGGGCGCGCTTATGGGCCTCCAACCGGGTGGCCAGCGCGTCGTCGTTCAGCGACAGGATCGACGCCGCCAGCAGCCCGGCGTTGATCGCGCCGGGGCGGCCGATGGCCAAGGTGCCGACCGGGATGCCGCCGGGCATCTGCACGATGGAGAGCAGGCTATCCATGCCGCTCAGCGCCTCCGAGCGGACGGGAACGCCGAGCACGGGCAGCGTGGTCCATGCGGCGCACATGCCGGGCAGGTGGGCGGCCCCGCCGGCACCGGCGATGACGACCTGGATGCCGCGGGCCCGGGCACCGCGGGCAAAGTCGGCCAGGCGGTCCGGCGTGCGATGCGCGGAAACGATCAGGGTCTCGTGCGGGATTTCGAGGCGGTCGAGCATGTCGGCGGTATGTTGCATCGTGGACCAATCGGACTGACTGCCCATGACGATCGATACCGTGGGCGAGACGGCGGGTGGTCGCATCAGGCGATGCTGTCCGGGATCAGCCGGCTCTCGATCCAGGCAAGCTCGTCCTTGAGAAGCAGCTTGCGCTTCTTGAGACGTTGTAGATGAAGCTGGTCGCCGCCGACCTCGGCCAGGCGGGCGATCACCGTATCGAGGTCGCGGTGTTCGCTGCGAAGCTCGTGCAGTTGCCGCAGCATCGAGTCGCGATCGGTCAGCATTGGGCGGTCAGCATGGGGCGGTCAACATTCGGTGTGCATATCATGGGCTCGCGACGGCGGGCAATTTTAAGCTGGCCTTAAAGTTACGGCTGTATGACGGTGGGGGTCGGCGGAGACGCCGCCATCTCTGCAGCATCGCGTCAAGCGATGCCGTTCCGCCGTGAAGGAGAGATCGATGAGCCTGGAATCCCGCATGGTTTCCCTCAAGGACCGTCATGCGTCGCTCGAAGATAAGATCCACGCCGAAGACATACGACCGCGACCGAACGGGGAAGCGCTGGCCCGGCTCAAAGTCGAGAAGCTCCGGTTGAAGGAGGAGATCGCTCGCCTTCAAAGCGAGGCTTAACACCTCGAGCCGGCCCGCGCCGGTTTGTCCGGCGCGGGCCTTCAAATGGTGGCATCACGCTGCCTTGCCCATCGAAGTCGTGCGCGCCATACCCGCGCATCATGGCCATTTCCTCGAAATTTCCTCGTCAGACCTCCGGCACGGCGACGCCTCGGCCCGTGATGCTGGTGATCTTGGACGGGTGGGGATGGCGTGAGGAAGCGGCGGATAACGCCATTCGCCAATCCAAGACGCCGTCCTTCGATCGGCTGCTGCAGGCGCCGTATGCGTTTCTGCGCACGGACGGACTCGATGTCGGGTTGCCGGAAGGGCAGATGGGCAATTCGGAGGTCGGGCACACCAACATCGGTGCTGGCCGGGTCGTGATGCAGGACCTGCCGCGGATCGGCGAGGCCATCAAGGATGGTAGCCTGGCGACCAACCCGGCGATCACCGGGATGATCGAGGCATTACGGGCCAGCGGCGGGACGTGTCATCTGATCGGGCTGATCTCGCCGGGCGGGGTGCATGCCCATCAGGATCACGCGGCCGCGCTGGCGCGAATTGTGACGCGGGCGGGGGTGCCGGTGGCGATCCACGCGTTCACCGATGGGCGGGACACGTCACCGCAGTCGGGACTGGCCGCGATCGAGAGCTTGCAGGCGGCGCTGCCGGAGCGGGCGCGGATCGCCACGGTGAGCGGGCGATATTACGCGATGGACCGGGATAATCGGTGGGACCGGGTCGAGAAAGCCTATCTCGCCATGGTCGAAGGGCGTGGGGCGGGGGCGGCGGATGCGGCCTCGGTGATGGATCGCGCCTATGGGGACGGCGTGACGGACGAGTTCGTGATTCCGTCGATCATCGCCAACTACACCGGCATGCGGGACGGCGACGGCCTCATGTCGTTCAACTTCCGGGCGGACCGGATTCGCGAGATCGTCGGTGCGCTCATCGACCCGGACTTCGTCGGCTTCGCACGGCCGCGGCGGGTCGCGTTCGCGAGCGTGGTGGGGATGACGCGGTATGGTGACCATCTGGCGCCGATGATGCAGACGGTGTTCGCGCCGCAGCCGATGGGCCGCATCCTTGGCGAGGTGGTGGCCGACGCCGGGCTGCGGCAGTTGCGGATGGCGGAAACGGAGAAGTATCCGCACGTCACCTATTTCCTGAACGGCGGCCGCGAGGAGCCGTTCGCGGCCGAGGGGCGCGCGATGGTGCCGTCGCCCAAGGTGGCGACCTACGATCTGCAGCCGGAGATGTCGGAGCCGGAGCTGGCGGACAAGGCGGTGGCGGCGATCGGATCGGGGCAATACGACCTCATCATCCTGAACTTCGCCAACCCGGACATGGTGGGTCATACCGGTAGCCTGGATGCCGCGGTGCGGGCGGTGGAGGCGGTCGATCATGGGCTGGGCCGGGTCATGGACGCGATCGAGGCGGCGGGCGGCGCCCTGTTGGTGACGGCCGACCACGGCAATTGCGAGCTGATGCGCGACCCGGTCACCGGCGGGCCGCATACGGCGCACACCACCAATCCGGTGCCGGTGGTGCTGATGAACGGCGGTGGGACGATCTCGGACGGGCGGTTGGCCGACATCGCGCCGACGCTGCTGGCGCTGTTGGGCGTGCCGCAGCCGGCGGAGATGACGGGGCGCTCGCTGCTCGACCGGAGCAATTAGCCGTGGCGGCACGGCCGCTGGTAACCGTAGCGGCACGGCCGCTGGCGATCGTCGCGTTGTTCCTGCTGAGCGCTGCGGCGCCAGCGCCGGCCGAGACGCAGTCGCAATCGGCGGCGCAGGTGCGGCAGGCCGACGAGGCCGTCAGCGAAGCGGCGCAGAAGGTGGTCGCGCTCGAGGCGACACGGCGGGCGGCGCAGGCACGGTTGCAGGAGCGGGCGGCGGCACTGACGCCGTTGCTGCCGTTGGCGGAACGGCTCGGCATGTTCCCGGCCGAGACGTTGCTGGCAATGCCGGTGCCCCCCGAACAGGCGATGCGCGGGCTGTCCGTGCTGCAGACCCTGGCGCGGACGGTGGAGCGGCAGGCAGCGGCGGCGCGGGCGGAAATCACGGCAGTGGAGCAGGCCCAGCGTGAGTTGGAGGCCGCGTTGCCGCAACTGCGATCGGCGCAATCCGACCAGCGCCTGAAGTCGGCGCTGCTGGATCGCGAAGTGGAGCAAGCGCGGGCGGAGCGGGCGCGCAACGACGACGCGGCGGCCGACGAGGCGCGGCGTGCCGCGGCGGAGGCGACGCGGGCGGAAAGCGTGGGCGACGCGCTCGACGCGATGGCCGCGGCGCGGGCGCGGGCGGAGCAGTTGCTGAAGCGGGATGCCGAGCGGGCCGCGGCGCAGCGGCGGACCGTGGCGCTGCAATTGGCGCAGAAACGGCAGGCAGAGGTGTCGGCTCCGCGCGGCCCCGGCATCCAGCCCGGCGGGGGAGCGCTGGTGCCGGTGGCCGGGCCGCTGGTGCGGCGCTGGGGCGAGACGACCGATGCCGGGCCGGCGCGGGGAATGGCGTTCCGGGCGCCGCCGAACGGGCGGGTGGTGTCGCCGTGCACGGGCCGGGTCGCGTTCGCGGGACCGTTTCGCAGCTTCGGCGTGCTGGTGATCCTGGATTGCGGCGGGAAGTATCACTTCGTGCTGGCCGGGCTGGAGCGGCTGGACGTCGAGGCCGGGGCAGCAGTGCGGCCGGGCGATCCGCTCGGCACGATGCCGGATTGGGATCCGACGGTGCCGGGTCGTCGTCCGGTGCTTTACCTGGAATTGCGTCGGGATGGCGATCCCGTCGATCCTGCCCCCTATCTAAGATCGGGTTCCTGACCAATTCTATCTTCATGTTCACTGGTTTCGTCGCCGTTAACCGTGTGACAAAGACTTGCGGGCTAGAGTAATCAGTGTGGGCGAGCATTCTCGGCTGAATGCAAGAGGATTGGTTTCGGCATGAAGATCAGAAGCGGGTTGTTGTTGGGCGTCGCGTTCACCGCCGGTCTGATGGCCGGGCCTGGTGCCTCGCTCGTCGAGCGGGGGACGGGAATCGCCTGGCCGGTGGCGCATGCGCGCGCCCAGGATAGTTCGTCGACCTCGCGGGCGGACACGTATCGCCTGCTGACGTTGTTCGGCGACGTGTTCGAGCGGATTCGTGCGGAGTATGTCGAGCCGGTCAACGACCGCGAGCTGATCGAGAATGCCATCAACGGCATGCTGACCGGGTTGGACCCGCACAGCTCCTACATGAACGCCAAGGCGTTCCGTGACATGCAGGTGCAGACGCGCGGCGAGTTCGGCGGGCTCGGCCTCGAAGTGACGGCCGAGAACGGGCTCATCAAGGTGGTCAGTCCGATCGACGACACGCCGGCGGCCAAGGCCGGGATGAAGGCCGGCGACCTGATCACCATGCTCGACGGGCAGACGGTGCAGGGGCTGACGCTGACGGAGGCGGTCGACAAGATGCGCGGTCCGCCAGGCAGCCCGATCAAGCTGACGATCAAGCGCGAGGGCATCGACACGCCGGTCGAGGTGTCGATGAACCGCGAGGTCATCCACATCCAGGTGGTCAAGTCGCATCTCGAGGCCGGCGACATCGGTTACGTGCGGCTGACGTCGTTCAACGAGCAGACCGATCCGGGCCTTCGCAAGGCGGTGACGGACCTGAAGGCCAAGGCGGGGGGAACGCTGAAGGGCCTCATCCTCGACCTGCGCAACAACCCGGGCGGCCTGCTTGATCAGGCGGTCGCGGTGTCCGACGACTTCCTCGACCAGGGCGAGATCGTCTCGACGCGGGCACGGCACACGCAGGACAGCCAGCGCTGGAACGCCAAGGCGGGCGATATCGCGCAGGGCATCCCGGTGGTGGTGATGATCAACGGCGGGTCGGCCTCGGCCAGCGAGATCGTGGCCGGCGCGTTGCAGGACCAGAAGCGTGCGGTGGTGCTGGGCACGCGCAGCTTCGGCAAGGGTTCGGTGCAGACGGTCATGCCGCTGCCGGGCAACGGGGCGATGCGGCTGACGACGGCGCGCTACTACACGCCGTCGGGTCGCAGCATCCAGGGCCTGGGCATCACCCCGGACGTGGAAGTGGCGGCGTCGCGGACGGAGGTCGCCCGGTTCGGGCCGGAGCGCGAAGCCGACCTGCGCGGGGCATTGCGCAACCAGGGGGGGACGCCGCAGCCGGCCACGCCTGCACCGCGGACCGACCTGCCGCCCATCGCGCGCGAGATCCCGAAGCTGCCGCCGGAAGGGTCGCCGGCGTTCGATCTGACCAAGCCGGATACCGACTACCAGTTGAAGGAAGCCGTGGCGCTGGCGCAGGCGATGGCGCAGCAGCGCCGGGCTTCGCGCTGACCTGACATTGGCGATCGGCAGCCCGCGCCGCCGATCCGGTTGGCGCAGGCTTGGCGCCTTCTGGGCGGCCGTCGGCGGCATAGCTGTGATTACCGTGGGTGTGCTGGCCTATCTGGGGCCACCGACACCCCCGGCCGAACCGCTGCATGCTGCGGCCGAACTGCCGCCGGTGGCACCGGTGCCGCCGCCGGCGCTGCCGCCCGGGCAGATCATGCCGCCGCAAGCGGCGTTGCTGGAACCGTCTAAGCTGTTTCCGCCAGCGATGCTGCCGCGGGTGGCGGCGGATGGCCGGGTCGCGCGCAGCGTGTATGCGCGGGCAGCCGACACCGGAGATCGGCGACCAAAGATCGCCCTGGTGATTACCGGGCTCGGCATGTCGGAGACGGAGAGCCGGGACGCGATGCAGGCGCTGCCGGGGCCGGTGTCGTTGAGTTTCTCGCCTTATGCGACCCGCTCGGATGCGTTGATGGAGCTGTCGCGCACGCTCGGGCATGAAATGCTGGTGTCGTTGCCGCTGGAGCCATCGGGTTATCCGTTGAACGATGCCGGCAGCAAGTCGCTGCTGACTGGCGCGGCGCCGGCGCAGAATGCGGTCAACCTCGAGTGGAGCTTGAGCCGCATCCAGGGCTATGTCGGCGCGATCGGGGCGCTGGACGCGATGCGGGGCGAGCGGTTTGCCGAACAGTCGAGCAGCTTGCGGGCAGTGCTGGACGAGTTGCAGCGGCGCGGTCTGCTTTATGTCGACCCGCGGCCGGGCAAGAGCGTGGACAAGCTCTCCGATGTGCCAGGGCGGGGTGTGGACGCCGTGATCGATGATCCGCCGTCACGGGCGGAGATCGAGGGCAAGCTGGCGGCGCTGGAGCGGATGGCGCGCGAAAAAGGGTCGGCGCTGGGGTTCGCCGGGCCGCTGCGGCCGGTGACGATAGAACGGATCGCGGCGTGGTCGCGCGGACTGGGCGACCGGGGCATCGCGCTGGTGCCGGTGAGCGCTCTCATCAATCCTGCGGTGACCGAAGCGGAGGCGCATAAATGAGCACGTTGCCGTATCGGCCGAACGTGGGGGCCGCGTTATTCAACCGGGCCGGGCTGGTCTTCGTGGCGCGGCGGGCAGACTTCCCGAACGCGGAAGGCGCACCGGGCGGATGGCAGTTGCCGCAAGGCGGGATCGATGCCGACGAGGACCCCGCGGTCGCCATCTTCCGCGAGCTGGAGGAGGAGATCGGCACGGCGCGGGCCAGGATCATCGGGGAGCACCCGGAATGGCTGACCTATGATCTGCCGCCGGAGCTGGTGGGCAAGGCGCTGGGCGGGAAGTTTCGCGGGCAGCGGCAGCGTTGGTTCGCGCTGCGCTTCGAGGGCGAGGATGCCGATATCCGGCTGGACCTCGACCCGCATCCGGAGTTCGACGCCTGGCGTTGGGCGCCATTGGCCGACCTGCCGGCGATGGCAGTGCCGTTCAAGCTGCCGATTTACCAGGTGCTGGCGCGCGATTTCGCCGAGTATGCGGTGCCCGGCTAGGTTTCGGTGAGGCGGGCGTCGTCGAGCGTACGGGCGACCAGGGCGTCGCGCTTCGCGTCGGCCTCGCGCTCCTGCTTGGTGCGGCCGGATCGGCTGCGGTTCTCGGCGGCCTGAACCGCGGCTTCTGCCCGCATCTTGGCTTTCTTGATCCGGCGGAGATTGACGATGTCGCCCATGCGGTCATGGTGCCACGACACGGTGGCGGGGACGAGAGTAATGCGATTGGGATGGGCGTTGATGGTGGGGCTGAGCCTG
>CAZTJC010000004.1:2970-79080 GCA_964613945.1 uncultured Acetobacteraceae bacterium | reverse complement strand
GTTGATGGTGGGGCTGAGCCTGGCGACGCCGGCCGCCGCGCAGGGCGTGCTGGATCAATGGTCCACGATCACGGCACCGACCGACAAGCCGACAGCATCGCGCGTGAGTCTCGATCCGACGACGACGGCGCTGCTGGTGCTGGATCTGGCGAGCCAGACCTGCGACCCGCAGCAACGGCCACGGTGCCCGGCGATGGCGCAGCACGTGCAGCCGTTGCTCGCCCATGCGCGGGAGAAGAAATGGGTGGTGATCTACACTCTGGGAGCGGCGAGCAAGGCGGCCGATATCCTGCCGGCGGTGGCCAAGCTGGGCGCGGAGCCGGAGGTCACGGGACCGCCGGACAAATTCGTGGGGACCGGGCTCGAAGGGCTACTCAGGGATCGCGGGATCAAGACGGTGGTGACGATCGGGTCGGCGGCCGAAGGCGCGGTGATGGAAACGGCGGCGTCGGCGGTGTTCCGCGGCTTCGATGTCGTGGTGCCGGTCGACGGGATGGTGTCGAGCACGCTGTATAACGAGCAGTATGTCGCGTGGAACCTCACGCACGCCCCACGCCTGCCGGAGCGTTTGAAGCTGAGCGCTGTTGGCTTGATCGATTAAGTAGAAGCGAGTTGCGACGGCATCTCGATGTCGATCTCGAGCGTGTTCACGTCCTCGTTCTTGTCGAGCTTGATGGAGACCTTGTCGCGGTCGATCTGCATGTGTTTGGCGATCACGGCGATGATCTCCTCCTGCAGCACCGCGATGAGTTGCGAGTGAGTGTTGCCGACCCGCTCATGGGCCAGCACCATTTTGAGGCGTTCGCGGGCGACCGGGGCGGTGCTCTTGGGGCGAAACCAGTTAAAGACGCTCACGCGACCCTCCGTCCGAACAGCTTGCCGAGGAGGCTCTTCTTCTCGGCAGGCACCGACATCTCGACCTCCTCGCCCTTGAGGCGGCGCACGGCGTCCATGTAGGCACGGGCCGGCGGGGAGGCCGGGTCGGCCAGGGTAACGGGGGAACCGACGTTGCTGGCCTTCAGCACGTCCTGGCTTTCCGGGATGATGCCGAGCAGCGGGATGGACAGGATCTCGAGCACGTCCTCCGTGCGCAGCATGTCGCCGCGCTGGGCGCGCAGCGGGTCGTAGCGGGTGAGCAGCAGGTGCTTCTCGACGCGCTGGCCGGCTTCGGCGCGGGCGGTCTTGCTGTCCAGCATGCCGATGATGCGGTCGCTGTCGCGGACGGAGCTGACCTCGGGGTTGGTGACGACCACGGCGACGTCGGCATGGTACATCGCCAGCAGGGCGCCGCGCTCGATGCCGGCCGGGCTGTCGCAGATGACCCAGTCGAACTTCTCGCGCAACTCGGACATCACGCGGGCGACGCCCTCGGAGGTCAGGGCATCCTTGTCGCGGGTCTGGCTGGCCGGCAGGAGGTGCAGCGTCTCCAGCCGCTTGTCGCGGATCAGCGCCTGGCTGAGCTTGGCGTCGCCCTGGGTCACGTTGATCAGGTCGAACACGACCCGGCGCTCGGCGCCCATGATGAGGTCGAGGTTGCGCAGGCCGACGTCGAAATCGACGACGCAGACGTTCTGGCCCAGGCTCGCGAGCCCGGCGCCGAGGGCTGCGGTCGATGTGGTCTTGCCGACGCCACCCTTGCCGGACGTTACGACCAATACTTTGGCCATGGGCTTACTCCTCTAGTTTTTTAGTCGAGTGCCGCGACGCGGAGCTGGTCGCCGTCGAGCCACGCTTGAACGGCGCGGCCATGGAGTTTCGGGTCGATCTCTTCGGCCGTGCGATACACGCCGTCGATGGCCAGCAGTTCGGCGTCCAACTTGCGACAGAAGATGCGGGGGCGGGACGTGCCGTGCGCGCCGAGCAGCCCGGCGATGGCGCGGCCGCGCAGCGTTCCGTACACGTGGATCGAGCCTCCGGCGAGAATCTCGGAGCCGGAGGCGACCGAGCCAATGACCGTGACGTCACCGCCGGGAAAATTGATGCTCTGGCCGGAGCGGACCGGCGAGTCGAGGACCAGCGAGATCGGCTCCGGCTGCTTGATCTCGGGCGGCGGCGGTTCGTCGGCGGTGACGGAGACATGGCGGCCGCCGGCCAGCACGGGCGGCATGTCGTCGCCGAAGCGGTTGGGATCGACGCCTTCGACGCCGACGACCCGGATGGCGCGGCGCTTCATCTCGTCCAGCAGCGTCGGAAAGCTGCGCTCGTGGCCGGCCAGCGCGGTGAAGTCGAGCAGAACGGCGCGGCCGTCGAAGAATTTCGGGGAGCGGGCGAGCTGGGCGTCGAGCTGTTCAAGCCAGGCTTCGACCGGCGGGTCCGGCATCAGCACGACGGCCATGAAGGATCGCCCGCGCAGACGCACGAACGGGCGTGCAGAATTGATGGGTCGGGCGTCGGTGCTCACGATCAACATGGCGTATCCGCCGGGGGCGGCAGGGTCAACCGATTCCGCATGTCGCACCCCCTTCACACCGCCTTGCCGATTGACCGGAGACGCCGTGCCATGGTCGGCTTCTACAATGCAGCAAGCCATTGCCACCGTTCTCGTCACGTCGCCGCTCGAGGAAGCCCTGGTTGCCCGGATCCGGGCGGTGGCGCCGGATCGGCTGCTGGTGCTGCACGACCCGCTGCTGCTGCCGGCGCCGCGGTTCGCGGGCGATCACGGTGGCGACCCGGCGTTTCAGCGCACGCCGGAGCAGCAGGCGCGGTGGCAGGGCATGCTGGCACGGGCGACCATCCTGTTCGACCTGCCGGCCGCCGGCGACCTGCCGCACCTGTCCAAGCTGGCCTGGGTGCAGGCGACCAGCACCGGAGTGGGGCCGCGCGTGGCACGGCTGGGGCTGGATGCGCTGGGCATCCTGGTGACGACGGCGCGCGGGGTACATGCCGGGCCGTTGGCAGAGTGGGTGTTCATGGCGCTGCTGGCGCACCTGCGCGGCTACGACCGGCTGCGGGCCGAGCAGGCGGAGCGGCGCTGGCAGCGGCATGCCGGGGAGGATCTGGCGGGGCGGACGCTGGTGCTGATCGGGGCCGGCGACCTGGCGCGCGGCTGCGCCAAGGTGGCCCGTGCGCTCGACATGCGGGTGATCGCGGTGGCGCGCGACCCGGCCCGTAGCCGGGCGCATGCCGCGATGTTCGACGCAGTGATGCCGGCGAGTGAGTTGCCGCTGGCGCTGGGCATGGCAGATGCCGTGGTGATGACGGTGCCGCACACGCCTTCGACCGAGCGGATGCTGGATGCGCGCGCGTTCGGCGAGATGCGGCCGGGAGTGATGTTCGTCAACATCGGGCGCGGGCAGACGATCGATCAGGATGCGCTGATCGACGCGCTCCGCTCGGGGCAGGTCGGCTTCGCGGCGCTGGACGTGACCGATCCGGAGCCGCTGCTGGTGGAGAGCCCGCTTTGGGCAATGCCGAACGTGCTGATCAGCCCGCATTCCGCGAGCACGGTAGAGCGCGAGAACGCCCGGATCACCGACGTGTTCTGCTACAACCTCATGTGCTGGCTCGAAGGCCGGCGGACCGACATGAGGAACGTGCTGGACACGAACCTCATGTACTAGGGCAGGCTAGACCAGGAAAAGCCACATGAAGACGAGCAGGAGCACGACCGCGCCGGCGGCATAGGTGCTGAAGCTGGTGAAACGATTCCAGAACGCCTGGCGATCGACCACGAAGGATTGGGTGATCGGGTCGGAGTCCCGGGTTTCCTGCTGGATCTGCGCCATGGTCATGCCTCGTTCGATAAGGGGCTTCTACGGTGCCGGGGGCGGGATCGGCAAGGGGTTCAGCAGGGCAGCATCCGGATCGAAGTGGCCGGGAACGTCGCGGAGGAAGCGTTCCAGGGTCGCCGGGTAGAGCGCATGTTCCTGGGTCAGGATGCGGGCGGCAAGCGTGTCCTCGTCGTCGTCGGGCAGGACGGGGATCGCGGCCTGGGCCAGGATCGGGCCTTCATCGACGATGTCGGTGACGACGTGCACGGTGCAGCCGTGCAGCTTCACGCCGGCGTCGAGCGCGCGGCGATGCGTGTGCAGGCCGGGAAAGGATGGCAGCAGGCTGGGGTGGATGTTGAGCATGCGGCCGGCCCATTGCCCAACCAGGAACGGGGTGAGGCGGCGCATGTAGCCGGCGAGGCAGACCAGGGTGACGCCGGCCTCGTGGAGCGCGGCGTCGATGGCGCGTTCGTGGGCACCACGGTCACCGGCGAAGGGGCGGTGATCGATGCAGAGCGAGGGGACGCCGTGGGCGACCGCCAGGTCGAAGCCGCCAGCGCCGGGGACGTTGCTGATGGCCAGGACGATCTCGCCGGGAAAGCCCAGTGCCGCAGCGGCCCTCAGTAGGGCGCCCATGTTGCTGCCACGGCCGCTGAACAGGATGCCGACGCGGCTCACGCCAGCCAGCCATCCGGGACGGCGATGTCGGCCCGGGGCTCCCCGTCGGCCGGTTCGATCGTGCCGATGGCGACGGCGTGTTCGCCGTGCTCGGCCAGGAGCGCGATGGCGGCGGCCGGGTCGGCGACGACCAGGGTCATGCCGATGCCGCAGTTGAAGACCCGGAGCATCTCGGCATCCGCGACGCCGCCGACGCCGGCGAGCCAGCGGAAGACTGGCGGGACCGGCCAGGCCGCGGCGTCGATGGCGGCGCGGGTACCGGCGGGGAGGACGCGGGGGAGGTTGCCCGGGAGGCCGCCGCCGGTGATGTGCGCGGCAGCCTTCAGCAGGCCGGCGCGGTGCAGCGCGAGCATGGGCCGCACGTAGATCTTGGTGGGCGCGAGCAGGGCGGCGCCGAGGCTGCGCTCGGCATCGAAGGAGGCCGGGCTTTCCCAGGTCAGGCCGCTGGCCTCGACGATGCGGCGAACCAGCGAAAAGCCGTTGCTGTGCACCCCGGTGCTGAGCAGGCCGAGGATGGTGTCGCCAGGAGCCACGCCGGCGGGGAGCAGGGCCTCGCGTTCGGCGGCGCCGACGCTGAAGCCGGCGAGATCATAATCGCCGCCGCGATAGAGGCCGGGCATCTCCGCCGTTTCGCCGCCGACCAGGGCGCAGCCGGCCTGCTTGCAGCCTTCGGCGATGCCGGAGACGACGCTGGCGGCATGGGCCACGTCGAGCGCGCCGGTGGCGAAATAGTCCAGGAAGAACAACGGCTCGGCGCCCTGGACCACGAGGTCGTTGACGCACATGGCGACCAGGTCGATGCCCACGGTGTCGTGGATGCCGGCGTCGATGGCGATCTTGAGCTTGGTGCCGACGCCGTCGGTGGTGCTGACCAGCACCGGGTCGCGGAAGCCGGCGGCCTTGAGGTCGAACAGGGCGCCGAAGCCGCCGAGGCCGCCCATGGTGCCGACGCGATCGGTGGCGCGGGCGAGCGGCTTAATGCGATCGACGAGGGCGTCACCAGCCTCGATGTCCACGCCCGCGTCGCGGTACGTCAGTGCGACGCCGTCGCGGGAGGTCATCATATTGTCGGGTTCGGAACGGCTCATCGGGAAAGACTCTGTCTTGGGAGGCGGTTAGACTGCGGGAATGAGCGGCCTTGCCGGAAACAACCACAGCAGCGCTGGCCCGGCAACACGGACCCGGCCCGATATCGCGCCCGGTGTCGCACCGGGTCACGCGCCCAGTATCGCATCGGGTGTCGTGCCGGGTGTCGCGCCGGGCATGGCGACAGAGATCGCCAGCTTGGCTGAGCCGGCGCCGCCGCCGCTCGAGCGGACCACCAAGGGGCAGCGGCTGGGGATGCTGGCTGGGCTGGTGGTGGCGGCCTGCGTGGCGCTGTACCTGTTCTCGTCGATCCTGCTGCCGTTCGTGGCCGCGGCGTGCATCGCCTATTTCCTGGACCCGCCCACGACGCGGCTGGCACGCCTGGGCATGCCGCGCGGGGTGGCGGCGGGCATCATGATCGTCGCCTTGCTGGCGGTGATGCTGCTGTTCGCGTTGCTGCTTTATCCGCTGTTGCTGGCGCAGATCGGGCTGCTGGTCAGCCGGGCGCCGTCCTATGTCGTCGAGATCCGCAACTGGGCCGGCGACGTGGTGCACCGGCTGCAGGAAGGGCTCGGGTCGGACTACGTGGACGAGAAGCTGCGCGACCTGGTGGCGGGCCAGGCGGGCTCCATGTTGGGCTGGGTGGCCGGCACGCTGACGCGAATCGTGGGCAGCGGCTTCGCGCTGTTCAGCGTCATCTCGCTGGTGGTCGTCACGCCAGTGGTGGCGTTCTACCTGCTGCGCGATTGGCGGCGTGCGGTGGCGCGGCTGGATAGCTGGGTGCCGCGGCGGTATGCCGGGGTACTGCGGGCGCAGGCGCGGGAGGTGGATCGCATCCTGTCGGCCTGGCTGCGTGGGCAGGCGATCTGCTGCGTGCTGCTGGCGGCGTTCTATGCGGTGGGGCTCACGGTGGTGGGGCTCGATCTGGGGCTGATCGTCGGCATGGCGGCCGGGCTGCTGTCGTTCATCCCATATGTCGGCAGCGTGGTCGGCGGCGTGACCAGCATCGCGCTTGCCCTGGCGCAGTTTCATTGGCAAGGGGTGACAGTCGTCGCCGGCGTGTTCGTCGTGGGGCAGTTGCTCGAGGGGTATGTCATCTATCCGCGCTTCCTTGGCGATCGCGTCGAGCTGCATGCGGTGTGGGTGATCTTTGCGCTGTTCGCGGGCGGGGCGGCGTTCGGGTTCCTGGGGGTTCTACTGGCGGTGCCGGTGGCGGCGGCGCTCGGGGTGTTGGCGCGGTTCTGGCTGCGGCGGTACCTGGCGAGCCCGATCTACCTGGAACCGCCCCAGAATGGCTGATCGACATGGCTGATGGGCAACTCCCGCTCGCGCTGCCGTTCAAGCCGGCGCTGGGGCCTGGGGACTTCCTGCCGCATGCCGGCGTGCAGCTGGCGCTCGACGTCATGGCTAGTGAAACGCCGTGGCCGCAGCATCGGCTGGTGCTGTGGGGCGGGCCCGGGGTCGGCAAGACACACCTGCTGCACGTCTGGGCCAGCAAGACCGGCGCGTCGGTCGTCGACGGGCGGTTGTTACGCGAGCCGTTCTGGCCGGAAGGCTCCATCTCGATCGACGATGCGGACCAGGTCCCGTCCGAGGAAGCGCTGCTGCACGTGTTGAACGCGGCGGCCGAATCCGGCCACCGCCTGCTGCTGACCTCGACCCGGCCGCCGGCGCGGCGCCGAATCCGGCTGGCCGACTTGGCGAGCCGGTTGCGGGCGACCATGGCGGTGGAGTTGGGGCCGCAGGATGATGACATGTTGGCGGCATTGTTGGCCAAGCTCTTGTCCGACCGTCAGATCGTGGTACCGCCTCCGATACAGAAATGGATGCTGACCCGGTTGCCGCGCACGGCCGCCACGATCCGCGAGGCGGTGGAACGATTAGATTATGCGGCCCTGGCCGCGCAATCGAGCGTCTCGCGCGGACTGGCGGCCGAGTGCCTGGCCGATCTGTTGCTGACCGACTTGTCCCCCAACGAGATGCCACAGGAGAGTTCACCGTGACCAGCGTGAGTGCCGTGCGGGTCGAAACGACCGAGCTATCATCGACGGATGCCGCCACGCTGACCGCCGATAGCCCGGACCGGTTCATCAACCGCGAGGTGTCGTGGTTGGACTTCAACCACCGGGTCGTGGAAGAGGCGGAGAACGCGCGACATCCGTTGCTGGAGCGGCTGCGCTTCCTGTCGATCAGCGCCAGCAACCTGGACGAGTTCTTCAGCGTCCGCGTGGCCGGGTTGATCGGCCAGGCCAAGGCGGGGGTGGCGGCGATCAGCGCCGACGGGCGGACCGCGGGGCAGCAGTTGGAGGCGATCCAGACGCGGGCGCAGCGCCTGATCGACGCACAGCAGCGCGTGTGGCGCGAGTTGCGGGGGCAACTGGCCGAGGCGGGCATCGAGCTGGTCGAGACGTCGGCGCTGAGCGGCGAGGACATTGCCCGGCTCGAGCATTGGTTCATGGACCGCGTGTTCCCCGTGTTGACCCCGCTCGCGGTCGACCCGGCGCACCCGTTCCCATTCATCCCCAACATGGGCCTGGTGATGGTGCTCAAGCTGCACCGCGACCAGGATGGGCATGGCATGCAAGCGCTGATCCCGCTGCCGGCGACGATCGAGCGGTTCATCCGGCTGCCGAGCGAGGCGGACCGCAAGGTGATCCGCTTTATGCTGCTCGAGGACATGGTGGGGCTGTTCCTGCACCGGCTGTTCCCCGGGTTCAGGGTGCTCAGCAGCGGCAAGTTCCGCCTGATCCGCGACACCGGGGTCGAGTTCGAGGAAGAGGCGGAAGACCTCGTGCGCTCCTATGAGACGGCGCTGAAGCGGCGCCGGCGGGGGGTGGCGATCCACCTGTCGGTCGACTCCGCGATGTCGCAGGAGCTGCGCGACCTGGTCGCCGACGAGCTGGACGTGGATGACAAGAGCGTGCCGGGGGATGAGGTGGTCATCCAGGACGGCATTCTGGGGCTGGCCGATCTCAAGCAGATGATCGCCGACGACCGGCCGGACCTGCTGTTCACCCCCTACACGCCGCGCTTCCCCGAGCGCATTCGCGACTTCGCCGGCGATTGCTTCGCCGCGATCCGGGCCAAGGACATCATCGTCCACCACCCGTTCGAGAGCTTCGACGTGGTGCTGCAGTTCCTGCGGCAAGCGGCGGTCGACCCGGCCGTGGTGGCGATCAAGCAGACGCTGTATCGCACCAGCCGCGACAGCCCGATCGTCAAGGTGCTGATCGAGGCGGCCGAGGCGGGCAAGTCGGTCACCGCGATGGTGGAGCTGCGGGCGCGGTTCGACGAGGAGGCCAACATCCGGCTGGCGCGCACGATGGAGGCGGCGGGCGTTCAGGTCGTGTATGGCTTCGTCGAGCTGAAGACCCACGCCAAGCTGTCGCTGGTAGTGCGACGAGAAGGCGCGATCATGCGCAGCTACGCGCATTTCGGCACCGGCAACTACCACCCGATCACGGCGCGCATCTACACCGACCTCAGCTTCTTCACCTCGGACCCGGACCTCTGCCGGGACAGCGCGCGGCTGTTCAACTACATGACCGGCTATGCGCGCCCCGAGAAGATGGACAGCCTGGCGTTCAGCCCGTTGACCATTCGACGCACGCTGGACGAGCTGATCGAGGCGGAGATCGCGTTCGCCAAGGCGGGCAAGCCGGCGACGATCTGGCTCAAGATGAACAGCCTGGTCGACGACAAGCTGATCGATCACCTGTATCGCGCGTCGCAGGCGGGCGTGCAGGTTATGTGCGTCATCCGCGGCATCTGCTGCCTGCGGCCCGGCGTGCCCGGCCTGTCGGAGAACATCCGGGTCAAGAGCATCGTCGGCCGTTTCCTCGAACACAGCCGGATCTACTCGTTCGGCAACGGGCACCGGATGCCGAGCCGGCACGCGCTGGTGTTCATCAGCAGCGCGGACTGGATGGCGCGCAACATGGAGTGGCGGGTGGAGACGCTGGTGCCGATCCACAACGCGACGGTGCATGCGCAGGTGCTGGACCAGATCATGGTGGTGAACCTGCGCGACAATCTGCAATCGTGGGAATTGGGGTCGGACGGGGCGTGGCGCCGGGTGGTGGCCGGGTCGCGGCCGGTGTCGGCACACCATTACTTCATGACCAACCCGTCGCTATCGGGACGCGGATCGGCGTTGAACAACACGGCGCTGCCGCCGCAGAGCCCGGCGCGCAAGCAGGATCGCGTCAGTCAGGATTGATAGGATTGGATCAAATCGAAACGTTTAACTCCAGTACGAGAACGCAAACGGGGCCGCAGCGCTGCGCCGTGGTGGACCTCGGGTCCAACTCGGTGCGCCTCGTCGTCTACGAAGGGCGCGGGCGCAACCCGGTGTCAATCTTCAACGAGAAGGCCGTGCTGCGGCTGGGCAAGGGGTTGCAGAGCACGGGGCGGCTGAACGAGGCCGGTGTGGCGCAGGCGCTCAAGGTGATGGTGCGCTACCATGTGATCGCGCAGGCGATGAACGCGATGCCGTTCGAGGTGTTGGCGACGGCGGCAGTGCGGGACGCGAGCAACGGGCCGGAGTTCATCACGGCGCTGCAGGAGCGGATGCCGGCGGCGACGATCACGGTGCTGTCCGGGCCGGAGGAGGCGGCGATGTCGGCCGCCGGGTTGCGCTGCGGGATCTTGGGCGCGGACGGCATCCTGGCCGATATCGGCGGCGGGTCGCTCGAGCTGGTCGGGCTGGATGCGAAGGGCGCTCATGATGCGGTGACGCTGCGGCTGGGGGTGATTCGGCTGGCGGACCGGTCGGAGGGCAATCTCGAGCGGGCGCGGGACATCGCCGATGCCGATCTCGACGGAGTGAAGTGGCTCGGCAATGGGGCGGGCCGGAGCCTGTATCTGGTCGGCGGGGCCTGGCGGGCGCTGGCGCGAGTGCACATGCAGCAGGTCAAGTACCCGCTCAACATCGTGCATTGCTACACGATCGGGCATGAGGCGGCGCGCGAGCTGACCAACTTCGTCGTCGGGCCGGGGAAGATCCCAGGCCTACCGCGGCGGCGCGCGGAGGATATCCCGTATGCCGCGTTGGTGCTGCGCCGATTGCTGCGGGCGACGGGGGTGCGGCAGGTGGTGTTCAGTGCCTACGGCATCCGCGAGGGCTGGTTCCTGCGCGAGGTGCCGGTGGCGGTGCGGGCGCAGGATCCGCTGTTGACGGCGGCGCGCGACGAGGCCGGGCGCCTCGGGCGCGACCCGGCGCTTCCGTCGGCGCTGATCGCCTGGACGGCGCCGTTATTTCCCTACGAGACCGAGAGCGCGACCCGGCTGCGTCAGGCGGCGTGCTGGCTGTCCGACACCGGCAGTCACGACCATCCGGAATACCGGGCCGAACTGACGTTCCAGCGCAGCCTGTATGCGCCGGGCGCGTCCGACCATCCGACCCGGGCGTTCCTGGCGTTGGCGCTGGCGACGCGGTACGAGGCGGAGCCCGGCGCACCCTATCTCGCGACGGCGCGCGCGTTGCTGGATGCGGCGTCGATCGCGCGGGCGGAGTTGCTGGGGACGGCCTTGCGGCTGGCCTACACGCTGTCGGCCGGAACGCCGGACCTGTTAGCGGGCGCGGCGGTGCGGCTCGAGCCAGGCCGGGTCGTGCTTCGTATTGCCGGGCCGGGCGTGTTTGCCGGCGAGGGCGTGCAACGCCGCCTGGATCGGTTGGCGGCGCTGCTGGGCTTGGTGGCTGCCGTCGAGTAATGCCCTCCCGTACTCTAGCGCCGGGCTTGCCGCCCGGGACGCGCTGCGATAGCCCGGGTTTTTAGCGATCGGACCGACATGAACGTCAAAGGTGTCAAGAAGGTAGTGCTGGCCTATTCCGGTGGGCTCGATACCAGCGTGATCCTGAAGTGGTTGCAGACGGAGTACGGCTGCGAGGTCGTGACCTTCACCGCCGATCTCGGGCAGGGCGAGGAACTCGAGCCGGCGCGCCGGAAGGCGGAGATGTTCGGCGTGAAGGAGATTTTCGTCGACGATCTGCGCGAGACGTTCGTGAAGGACTTCGTGTTCCCGATGTTCCGGGCCAACACGGTCTATGAGGGGCAATACCTGCTCGGGACCAGCATTGCGCGGCCGTTGATCGCGCAGCGGCAGATCGAGATCGCCGAGATGGTGGGCGCCGACGCGGTGGCGCACGGGGCCACCGGCAAGGGCAACGACCAGGTGCGGTTCGAAGTGGCGTATTACGCGCTGAAGCCCGACATCAAGGTGATCGCGCCGTGGCGGGAATGGGAGCTGACGTCGCGAACCAAGCTGCTGGAATTCGCCGAGCTGAACCAGATCCCGATCGCCAAGGACAAGCGCGGCGAGAGCCCGTTCAGCGTGGACGCGAACCTGCTGCACTCCTCATCGGAGGGCAAGATGCTCGAGGATCCCGCCGACGAAGCGCCGGAGGTCGTGTATCAGCGGACCATCCGGCCGGAGGATGCGCCGAATCAGGCAACGGTGATTTCCATCGATTTCGAGCGGGGCGACCCGGTTGCGATCGATGGCGTGCGCCTGTCACCGGCGGAGTTGCTGACCAAGCTGAACGCGCTCGGCAAGGCGAACGGCATCGGACGGCTCGACCTAGTGGAAAATCGGTTCGTCGGCATGAAGTCACGCGGCGTCTACGAGACACCAGGCGGGTCGATCCTGTTGCCGGCACACAGGGCGATGGAATCCATCACGCTGGACCGAGAGGCGATGCACCTTAAGGACGAGCTGATGCCGCGCTACGCCGAACTGATCTATAACGGCTTCTGGTTCAGCCCGGAGCGGCGGATGCTGCAGGCCGCGATCGACGAAAGCCAGCGCAGCGTCAGCGGCCAGGTGCGCATGAAGCTCTACAAGGGCAACGTCAGCTGCATCGGGCGGGAGAGCCCGAACAGCTTGTATTCCATGCGGGTGGTGACGTTCGAGGACGATCAGGGCGCCTACAATCAGGTCGATGCGGAAGGGTTCATCAAGTTGAATTCCTTGCGGCTGCGCCTTGGGGCCATGGCGGGGCGGCGGGGCGGGACCCTGTGACGCTATAACGATCAACGGCGGGCCGGGCTAACCAAGCCCGGAAGTCGTCGGGGGGCATCGGGTAGCCGAACAGGTAACCCTGGGCGCCGACGCAACCGAGGCCGAGCAGCATCCTGGCTTGCTGCTCGGTCTCGACACCCTTGGCGACCACGCTGTGGCCGCGGCTTTGAGCCAGCGAGACGCAAGCGCGGACCATCTCCTCGGCCCGGCGGTCGACCCCGAGACGCTGAACGAAGTGCGTGGCGATCTTCAGCCCGTCGAGCGGCAGGCGGAGCAGCTGCGTCACGCCCGACTTACCCTCGCCGAAATTGTCGATCACCAGATGTGCGCCTCGATCGCGTAGGCCGGCAAGTTCGTCCAGCGCGCGATTGCTGACGCGATCGAGCAGCACCTCCTCGGGAACCTCGATCTCGAGATCGCTGAGCAGGAGGCCGGCGTCTTCGACCTGTTGCACGAACTCACGGGCGGTGTCCTCGCGGACCACTTCGTTGACCGACAGATTGAGGGCGAGCCTGACCCCACCGAGCCCGTTCCGGCGCAGGGCGCTGAAGGCGGCGAGGGCTTGGGTCCGCACGAGCCGGCCGAGCCACATGGCCCGCTCCGGTCCAATCATCGGGAAAAGGTCGCCGGTCGCGACGGTGCCGACGCTGGGATGGCTCCAGCGGGTCAAAGCCTCGATCGACAGCAGCGTGGGCGCCGAACCATCCCGGGTCAGGGTGACGGTGGGTTGCAGGTGCACGGCGGCGCCGTCGATCATGTCGGGCCCATGCACGCTCGCCTCGAAGGCGCGCATGATCGCGATCCCGGTGGCAAGTTTGGCGACATCTTCCCGGGCAGCCAGGCCGATACTGCCGCGCTTGTTCTGCTTGGCGCGGATCAGCGCTTCGTCTGCCAGGCGGAACACCTGGTCCCCCTGTGCGACGTCATGTGGGAAAAGGGCGAGGCCAAGGGTGGCGCCGGTCCGCAGCTGCTTGCCGCGGAACTCGACCGGCACGTGGAGGCTTTCGCAGATGCGCTGGGCGATGACGTAGGCGACGGCCGGGTCAGTGATGCCGACGAGCAGAACGGCAAATTCGTCACCGCCCAGGCGAGCCGCGATGTCCCCATGTCGGATGGCGAGCTTCAGCCGCTCGGCCGCAGCGCGCAGCACCGCGTCACCGGCATCGTGGCCTTCGCTGTCGTTGGTTTCCTTGAACAGGTCGAGGTCGATGGCAACGGCGGTGAACGGCGTGCCGGCCTGGCTCATGGTGTCGATCGCCTGCATGGCGATGCGACGGTTCGGCAGGCCGGTCAGGGCGTCGGTCCGGGCAGCGCCGTTGGCCTTGGTCAGGGCGCGTCGAAGCTCGAAATTGGTGACCACGGCGCGGGCCAGCGTGGTCAAGGTTTCCACGGTGGTTTGGTCAAAGGAGCGTGTCTTGTCGTCGATCACGCACAGCGACCCCAAGGCATAGCCGTCTGCATCGACGAGCGGGACGCCGAGATAGGCGCGGGCATCGCCTTCACTCACCAGCCGATTGCTCGAAAACCGATCGTCCGCGGTCAGGTCGCCGACGATCAGCGGGCGTTCGGGCGTCATGATGGTGTGCGCGCAGAACGAGTCCTCGCGCGGCATGGATGCCGGCCCGTCCACGCTGGCCGCCTTGAACCAGGTGCGCTCGGCATCGAGAAGCGTGACGGCGGCAAAGCCGGTGCCGGCAACACGGGCGGCCAGGTTGGCCAGATCGTTGAACACCGTCTCGTTGGTCACATCGAGAATGTCGTAGCTGGCGAGCGCGGCAAGCCGGTCCAACTCGTTTGCCGGGATCAGTTTCGTCATCGCCACCTCATGCAGGGCGGCGCCGCTCTTCCTTCAACATGGAACGGCGCCGCCCCGATGACGATAGATCGTCGAGGTTAACCAAAAGCTTACAGGCGGTCAGCCGACGCGGTTGTCGACCAGTTCGGTCACCACGCCGGGATCGGCCAGGGTGCTGGTGTCGCCGAGCTGGTCGGTCTCGTTGGCGGCGATCTTGCGCAGGATACGGCGCATGATCTTGCCCGAGCGCGTCTTGGGCAGGCCGGGTGCCCACTGTATCGCGTCCGGCGAGGCGATCGGGCCGATCTCGCGGCGGACCCAGGCGACCAGTTCCTTGCGCAACTCGTCGCTCGGCTCCTCGTCGGCGTTGAGCGTGACGTAAGCGTAGATGCCCTGGCCCTTGAGGTCGTGCGGGAAGCCGACCACGGCGGCTTCGGCGACTTTTGGGTGGGCGACCAGAGCGCTCTCGACCTCGGCGGTGCCCATGCGATGGCCGCTGACGTTGATCACGTCGTCGACCCGGCCGGTGATCCAGAAGTAGCCGTCCTCGTCGCGCCGGGCGCCGTCGCCGGTGAAGTAGTAGCCGGGGAAGGTGGAGAAATAGGTCTGCTTGAAGCGCTCGTGGTCGCGGAACACGGTGCGCAGCATGCCGGGCCAGGGCTTGGCGATGCACAGATTGCCCTCGACCGCGCCCTCGACGGGCTTGCCCTCGGCGTCCACCAGGACGGGGATGATGCCGGGGAGCGGCAGGGTGGCCGAACCGGGCTTGAGCGCCACGGCGCCCGGGAGCGGGGCGATCAGGATGCCGCCGGTCTCGGTCTGCCACCAGGTATCGACGATGGGGCAGCGCTCGTCGCCGACGACGCGGTGATACCAGGCCCAGGCTTCGGGGTTGATCGGCTCGCCGACGCTGCCGAGCAGGCGGAGGCTCTGCCGGCTGGTGGACTTCACCGGGCCTTCGCCCTCGCGCATCAGCGAGCGGATGGCGGTGGGCGCGGTGTAGAAGATGTTGACCTGGTGCTTGTCGATGACCTGCCAGAAGCGCGAGCTGTTGGGGTAGGTCGGGATGCCCTCGAACATCAGCGTGGTGGCGCCGTTGGCGAGCGGTCCGTACACTATATAGGTGTGGCCGGTGACCCAGCCGACGTCGGCTGTGCACCAGTACACCTCGCCGGGCTGGTAGTCGAAGACAAGCTGGTGGGTCATGGCGGCCCACACCATGTAGCCGCCCGTGGTGTGCAGCACGCCCTTGGGTTTGCCGGTGCTGCCGGAGGTGTAGAGGATGAAGAGGGGGGCCTCGGCCTCCATCGGCTCGGGTGGGCAGTCGGCGCTGGCGGCGGCCATCAGTTCGTCGTAGGGGTGGTCACGGCCGTCCTGCATCGGCACGTCGCCGCCGGTGACGGGAACGACGATCACGTGCTGGATGCTCGGACAGGTCTTGAGCGCGGCGTCGGCGTTGGTCTTGAGCGCCACCTTGCGGCCGCCCCGGCGGCCTTCGTCGGCGGTGATCAGAAGGGTGCTGTCGCAATCCCCGATGCGGTTGGCCAAGCTATCGGGCGAGAAACCGCCGAACACGATGGAGTGGATCGCGCCGATGCGGGCGCAGGCGAGCATGGCGACGGCGGCTTCGATTACCATCGGCAGGTAGATGGTGATGCGGTCGCCCTTCTTGGCGCCAAGCGATTTCAGGACGTTGGCGAAGCGGCAGACCTGGTTGTGCAACTCGCGATAGGTGACAGACTTGGACGAGTTCGGGTCGTCGCCTTCCCAGATGATGGCGACTTGATCGGGGCGCTGCTCGAGGTGGCGGTCGAGGCAGGTGGCCGAGGCATTGAGCGTGCCGTCCTCATACCATTTGACCTGGACGTCGCCGGTGAAATCCCCGCTCAGCACCTTGGTCGGCGGCTTTATCCAGCTGACGCGCCGGGCCTGCTCGGCCCAGAAGCCGTCATGATCGGTGCGGGCGCGCTCGGTCCAGGCAGCGAAAGCTTCGGCATCGAGATGCGTCGACCGGGCGGCGGCCGGCGAGACGGGATAGAGCTGATCGGACACGGCGTTTCCTCGATTTATTTAAGATTTATTTGAATGGTAGCGCCCGCGCGAAGCGGGCGCCAGATCAGCGTGGGAGGTGCTCGATGCCGCCACCCAGCTTCACGACATGGTCCCATTCGATTGCGGTGATGGGCGCCACCGACAGGCGCGAGAAGCGGATGAGCGACATGCTGGCGAGCGCCGGGTCGGATTTGACGTCGGCCAGGGTGACCGGGCGTTTCAGGGCGGCGACCGCACTCATGTCGACGCAGACCCAGTCGCCTTTTCTGTCGTCCTCCCCCGCGCTCGGATCCGGGTAGGCTTCGCGGACGACCTCGACGATGCCGACGATCTCCTTGCCGATGTTTGAATGGTAGAAAAAGGCCCGGTCCCACAGCTTCATCGCGGCGAGGTTGTTCTTGGCCTGGTGACTGCGCACGCCGGTCCAGGGCTCGACGCCGTTGGCGACCTGCTGGTCCCAGCTGAAGGCGTCGGGTTCGGATTTGACGAGCCAGTATTGCATGGCGGCGAGGTTACAAGCGGGGTGGTTTCCGTCAACGGATCGCGCGGCGGAACGTGTCAGGGTGGCCTTACAACTGGCCGATCTCATGCTATCTTGGCCGTGTGGACGCCACTGCTTCTCCTTCGCGGCCAACCCGCTCGCTGCATCGTTTCGCCAATCCGGGGCGCTTCCTTCGGCTGGCGCGTGCCGTCCAGCCTTGGTTGACATGGCCTGGCCTGATCCTCCTTGCCATCGGCATCGGGTGGGGGCTGTTCTTCTCGCCGGCGGATTGGCAGCAGGGCGACAGCGTCCGCATCATGTATATTCACGTGCCCTCGGCCTGGCTCGCTTCGGCCGGCTATGTTGGGCTGGCGATCTGCTCGTTGTCCTCGTTGGTGTGGCGGCATCCGCTGGCCGACCTGGCTGCAGCGGAGATCGGCCCGGTGGGCGCGGCATTCACCGCAATCTGCCTGGCGACCGGGTCGCTGTGGGGCAAGCCGATGTGGGGCGCCTGGTGGGTGTGGGATGCGCGACTGACCAGCATGCTGGTGCTGTTCTTTCTTTACCTCGGGCACACCGCGCTGATGCAGGCCTTCGACGACCCGGTCCGCGGGGCGCGCGCGGCGGCGATCCTGGCGCTGGTGGGCGTCATCAACCTGCCGATCATCAAGTTCAGCGTCCAATGGTGGAACACGCTGCATCAGGGCAACACGATCACGCTGACGGGCGCGCCGGGCATGCATATCGACATGCTGTGGCCGCTCCTAGTGTGCACGGTGGGGTTCACCTTCGCGTTCGGCGCGATCGTGCTGGCGCGGACGCGGGCGGCGGTCATGGAGCGGCGCATCCGCGGCTTGCTGATGGCGCAGGCGGAGCGGGCATGACGCATCTCCCGTTCATCACCGCGGCATATGCGCTTGGGGTTGGCGCTCCGGCGGTGCTGGCGCTGCTGTCGTGGCGTCGTTTGAAGCTGGCCCAGAAGCGGCTGGCGGTAATCGATCCGAGGATGTCCAGATGACGCGCAAGAAGCGGCGGTTGTGGATCGTGGTGGCGTGCGGCCTCGGGCTGGGCTCCGCCTCGGCGTTGGCCCTCACCGCGTTTGGCGACAACCTGGTGTTCTTTGTCTCGCCTTCGACGCTCGAGCAGCATGCCGACAAGGTGGGCAGCACGTTGCGGTTGGGTGGCATGATCGAGGCCGGCAGCGTGCATCGGACGCAGATCGCCGGGTCGCCGGTGGCGCAGTTCCGGGTGACGGACGGCAAGGCGGCGGTGGACGTCAACTACACGGGCATCCTGCCGGATCTGTTTCGCGAAGGGCAGGGCGCGGTGATGCTGGGCAAATTGCTGCCGGACGGGACGTTCCGGGCCAGCGAGGTGCTGGCCAAGCACGACGAAACCTACATGCCGCGCGACGTGGCGGATGCGCTGAAGAAGTCGGGCATGTGGCACCCGGAAGATGGTGCGCCGCCGCCGGCGGCGACGTGGAACACGCTGGAGCCGTCCGCCCCGTCACGAAAGTCCTGACATGATACCTGAGCTTGGACATTTCGCGCTGGCGATGGCGTGTGCCATCGCGCTGGCGCAAGCGATCGTGCCGATCTGGGGCGCACATCGCGGCGACTCGCGGCTGATGGCGATGGCGCCGGCGCTGGCAATGGCGCAGTTGCTGGCACTGGGCACGGCGGCCGCGGCACTGGTGATGAGCAGCATCGGCGACGATTTCACCGTGCTGAACGTGGCCGAGAACAGCCATACGCTGAAGCCGCTGCTGTATAAGATCACCGGGACCTGGGGCAACCACGAGGGCTCCATCCTGCTCTGGGGCCTCATCCTAGGGCTCTGCGGCGGGGCCGTGGCGGTGTTCGGGCGCGGGTTGCCGTCGGCTTTACGGGCGCGGGTGATCGGCGTTCTGGGCGGGACATCGACCGGGTTTCTGCTGTTCTGCCTGCTGGCGAGCGACCCGTTCAACCGGATCTGGCCGCCGCCGCTCGACGGGCGCGACATGAACCCGCTGTTGCAGGACCCAGGCTTGGCGTTCCATCCGCCCATCCTCTACGCCGGCTATGTCGGGTTCGCGGTGCCGTTCGCGTTCGCGGTGGCGGCCTTGCTGGAGGGGCGGATCGATGCCGCCTGGGGTCGTTGGGTGCGGCCGTGGACGCTGGCGTCATGGTGCCTGCTGACCGGCGGGATCGCGCTGGGTAGCTGGTGGGCGTACTACGAACTGGGCTGGGGCGGCTTCTGGTTCTGGGATCCGGTGGAGAACGCCAGCTTGCTGCCGTGGCTGACCGGGACGGCGTTGCTGCATTCGGCGATCGTGGTCGAGAAACGAGAGGCGCTGAAGATCTGGACGGTGCTGCTAGCGATCGCGACGTTCTCGCTATCGTTGTCGGGCACGTTCCTGGTGCGCTCCGGTATTCTGAACTCCGTGCATGCGTTCGCCAACGACCCGACGCGCGGGGTGTTCATTCTTGGGCTGCTGGCGCTGGTCATCGGCGGCAGCTTGCTGTTGTTCGCATTCCGGGCGCCGGCGCTGTCGCAGGGTGGTTTGTTCGCGCCGATCTCGCGCGAGGGTGCGTTGGTGTTCAACAACATCATGCTGTGCAGCATCGCGGCGGTGGTGATTACCGGGACGCTGTATCCGCTGATTGCGGACTTCATCTTCGACCATAAGATCTCGGTGGGTGCGCCATTTTTCAACGCGACCGTGTTGCCGCTGGCGATTCCGGTATTCGCCGTGATGACGATCGCGCCGGGGCTGGCCTGGAAGCGTGCCAATTTGTGGCCGGCGTTGCGGCGCCTGTGGTGGGCGGCGATCGTGGCGGCGCTGGTCGGGATGATCGCGGCGTATGGGGCGCAGAAGGTGTTGCCGGCATTGGCGTTCGCCGGGGCCGTCTGGATCGTGTTCGGAGCGGCGGTAGAGATCATCGAGCGGATCAAGCTGTTCCGGGTGCCGATGGGGCAGAGCCTGTCGCGGCTGGTCGGGCTTCGGCTGTCGGTCTGGGGTACGGCGCTGGGCCATGCCGGTATGGGCGTGACGGTGGCGGGAATTGCCGGCATGTCGATGGCGTCGGAGCGGATCGTGGCGCTGCATCCGGGCGAGAGCGTGCTCGAGGCGGGCTACGATTGGAAGCTGATCGAGCTGCATGACGAGCGGGGGCCGAACTTCGTTTCGCGCATCGCCACCATCGAAGTGACGCGGGACGGAGCACCCTTCCTGATGCTGCAGCCGTCACGGCGGACGTTCCCGACGCAACGGATGACCACAACGGAAGCGGCGATCCACACCAATGGCATCCGCGACCTGTATGCGGTGCTGGGGGAAGAGCGGGACGGGGTCGCGGTTCTGCGGATCCATGACAATTTCCTGGCGCCGTGGATCTGGTTCGGGGCGTTGATCATGGCCTCGGGCGGGGCATTGTCGCTGCTGGATCGGCGCGCGCGCGTGGGTGCGCCGCAGAAGGCGGCGGTGCGGCCGGGCGCCGGGTCGGCGGTCGCGTGAATCGCCGGGTCGTCCTGCTCGCGCCGTTGGCGGTGGCGGCTGCCAGCGGGTTCGGTGCATGGACCATCCTGCGGCGGATGAAGGAAGGCACGTTCGACCCGCATGACGTGCCGAGCCAGTTGATCGGCAAGTCGATCCCGCCCTTTGAGGCGTTGCCGGCGCTCGATGGCGCGACCCAGGGGTTCAACAGCGCGGCGCTGACCGGGACGGGCCAGCCGTTATTGGTGAACTTCTTCGCCAGCTGGTGCGTGCCCTGCGTGATCGAGGCGCCGACGCTGATGCTGCTGAAGCAGCAGAACATCCCGATCTGGGGCATCGCCTACAAGGACAAGCCGGTGGCAGCGCGGGCGTTCCTGGCGCGGCATGGCGATCCCTATACGCGGATCGCGATGGACGAGCCGGGCCGGGTGGCGATCGATTGGGGTGTCTACGGCGTGCCGGAGACCTATTTGCTGGATCGCAACGGCGTCGTGCGCTGGCGCCAGGCGGGGCCGATCACCGATGACGTGCTCGAGACGCAGTTGAAGCCAATGCTGCGGAGCGTCGCGTGATCCGTCTGCTGTTCGTGCTCATGCTAGTGGCGGCGCCGGCCTGGGCCATCAGCGATCCGGCGGAGATGCTGCCCAACCCGGCGCAGGAAGTCCGCGCCGAGGAAGTCGGGCGTCAGCTCCGCTGCCTGGTGTGTCAGAACGAGAGCATCGAGGACAGCAACGCGGATCTGGCGAAGGATCTGCGCAAGCTGGTGCGGCAACGCATCGCAGGCGGCGACACCGACACGCAGGCGACCGAATGGGTCGTCTCGCGATACGGCGACTTTGTGCGGCTTCGTCCGCCGATGAACTGGGTCACGGCCGCGCTGTGGGGCTCGCCCTTGATCGCAGTCGGGGGGGCATTGGCCGCGGTGCTGGTGCTGCGTCGCCGGCCGCCGACGATGCCCGTTCCGTTGACGGCCGCCGAGCGGTCCAAGCTGGCCCAACTGACGGAACCCCCTTCGGCGGCATGATCTTTGTTCTGATTGCTTTGCTGGCGCTGCTGGTGCTGGTGCCGGTGCTGCTCGTGCTGCGTGGTCAGGTGGAAAGCCGTGGCGCACGCGATCTGGCGGTGGATCTGCACAAGACGCAGTTGCGGGAGCTGGACCGCGACCTGGCCGAAGGCCGGATCATGCCGGCGGAGCACGCGACGGCCAAGCTCGAGGTGCAGCGCCGGCTGCTGGCGGCGGCGGCGGCCGAGGAGACGGCACCGCGCATGGGTGCGCGCTGGCCGGTGATCGTGACCGCCGTGTTGGTGCCATTGGTGGCGGTCGGGCTGTATGCGGTGAGCGACAGCAAGCCGATGATGCCGTCGGCGGCCGGCGGCGGCGACATGGCGCGGGCGAGCGAAGAACAGCAGCTGATCGAGGGCTTGCGCACGCAGCTCGCGATCATGGACCCGAACACCGACAAGGCGCGGCAGGGCTTTGCGCTGCTCGGGACGGTCGAGGAACAGCGCGGCAACGATGCCGGTGCGGCGGCGGCGTTCAAGATGGCGCTGCAGGGCAAGTTCGACCCGGGGATCGCGGCGCGGGCCGCTGATGCCACGGTGCGCGCGGAAGGCGGGGTGAGCGAGAGCAGCGCGGCGCTGTTCCGGCGGGCGCTGGCGGCAGCACCGGCCGATGCGCCATGGCGGGACTTCGTGGAGCAACGGCTCAAGCAGCCGCGGTTGCCGGCGCGGCCGTGACCCGTCCTGCAGATGGGTAACGCCATTGCGGTTTGATGCAGTGCATCAAGCGCGAGAACGGCGCAGAACGGGATAACGTTCTTCTTGGGTGACGGCTGATGTGGCGCGATTTCAGGTCCTACTATGCGCCGCATCAGCGGTTGTTGCTGGCGGTGTTTGGCGCGGCGGCGGTGTCCGGCGTGCTGGAACTCGGATTTCCCATGGCGGTGCGGGCGTTCGTCGACCAGTTGCTGCCGCGGGCGGCGATGGGGCCGATCCTGTGGGCGATTGCCGGGCTGCTGGTGCTGTATGTAGCAGCCGCGCTGCTGGTGTCGGTGGTGACGTATTGGGGGCACGTGCTCGGCGTCTCGATCGAGACGGAGCTGCGCAAGCGGGCGTTCGACCACCTGCATGCGCTATCGATGCGATTCTACGACGGCGAGAAGACCGGGCACCTGGTCGGGCGGATCACGACGGATTTGTCGGACATCGGCGAAGTGGCGCATCACGGGCCGGAAGACGCGCTGATCGCGGTGCTGACGTTCATCGGCGCGTTCGCGCTGATGCTGCTCGTCAGCTGGCAATTGGCGCTGGTGGCGCTGCTGGTGGTGCCGGTCGCGACCTGGCTGATCGTGCATTACGGGTCGCGGATGGACAAAGTCTGGCGGGCGCAGTTCAGCCGGGTGGCGCGGTTCAATGCGCGGGTGGAAGAGAATGTCGGCGGTGTGCGCGTCGTGCAGGCCTTCGCCAACGAGGCGCACGAGCAAAAGCTGTTCGCCACCGAGAACGAGAGCTACCGCACTGAGAAGATCGGCGCCTATCGCATCATGGCGACCAGCCTGACGCTGAACTACCTCAGCATGCGGCTGGTGCAGATCATCGTCATGCTGGCCGGCACGGTGTTGATCGTGCGCGAGCAACTGTCGATCGGCGACTTCGTGGCGTTTCTGCTGCTGGTCAGCGTGTTCTACCGGCCGCTGGATAAGATCGGCACGATGATCGAGATCTATCCGCGCGGGCTCGCCGGGTTCCGGCGGTATCGCGAGTTGCTGGCGATGGTGCCGGACGTCCAGGACAAGCCGGGGGCGCCGGAAGCGAAGCCGTTCCGCGGCGATATCCGGTTCGAGAGTGTGTCGTTCGGCTACGGGGCAGATCGGCCGGTGCTGCGCGGGTTAGATCTGTCGATCGGGGCCGGCGAGACGGTGGCGCTGGTGGGTCCGTCCGGCGCGGGCAAGACGACGTTGTGCGCGCTGTTGCCGCGGTTCTACGACCCGGATGCCGGGCGCATTACGGTTGACGGCGTCGACATCCGCGACGTGACCCGGCGATCCCTGCGGCGGCAGATCGGCATCGTCGAGCAGAACGTGTTCCTGTTCGCGGGATCGGTGCGGGACAACGTCGGCTACGGGCGGCTCGGCGCGTCGGCGGTGGATGTGCGGACGGCGATCCGGCGAGCGCGGCTGGAGGAGTTCGTCGATGGGCTACCGGAAGGGTTGGACACCGAGATCGGCGAGCGCGGGGCACGGTTGTCGGGCGGGCAGCGGCAGCGGATCGCCATTGCGCGCATCTTCCTGAAGAACCCACCAATTCTGATTCTGGATGAGGCGACGTCGGCGCTGGACAGCGAAACGGAAATCGCGATCCAGCGCTCGCTTGCGGAGCTGGCGGAAGGGCGCACGACGCTGGTGGTGGCGCATCGGCTGGCTACGATTCGGCGAGCGGACCGTATCGTGGTGCTGTCGCCGGATGGCGTGTTGGAGCAGGGCTCGCATGCCGCGCTGCTGGCGCGCGGCGGGGCCTATCGCCGGCTGCACGAAGCGCAGTTCGGGCAGGACGCGGCCGAGTGAGCACGATCGTGCAGGACGGTGTTCCTCCGGAACAACGCAAATGGGCGGTGGCGACGATCGTGTTGGCGATCGGGATGGCATCGCTTGATACATCGATCGCCAACACGGCGCTGCCAACTATCGCCATCGACGTGCAGGCCAGCCCGGCGGCTTCGGTCTGGGTGGTCAATGCCTATCAGTTGGCGCTGGTCGCGACGTTGCTGCCGCTCTCGACCCTGGGCGAGATCTACGGATTCCGCCGGGTCTATCTGTGGGGCCTGGCGATCTTTACGGTGGCGTCGCTGCTGTGCGCGATGAGCTGGTCGTTGCCGACGTTGACGGTGGCGCGGGTGCTGCAGGGGTTCGGCGCAGCGGGGCTGATGAGCGTCAACACGGCGCTGATCCGGTTCATCTATCCGGCCAAGCAGCTCGGGCGCGGTGTGGGGTTCAATGCCATGGTGGTCGGCGTCGGCACAGCATTGGGGCCGAGCGTGGCGGCCGGGCTGCTGTCCGTGGGGCCGTGGCCGCTGCTATTCGCGGTTAACGTGCCGGTGGGGATCGCGGCGATGGTGCTGGCAGTGCGGGCGCTGCCGGATACACCGCTGTCGACGCATCGGTTCGACTGGCCGAGCGGCTTGCTGAATGCGGTGTTCTTTGCGGCGCTGATCTTCATGATCGGCGAGGCGGCGCACCGAGCCTCGGCCGTGCAGACGGTGACGCTGGGGATCGTGGTACTCGTGTCCGGCGCCGCGCTGGTAAGGCGGCAGTCGCGGCTCGCGGTGCCGTTGTTGCCGCTTGACCTATATCGGCGGCCGATGTTCGCGCTGTCGTCGTTGACGGCGATGTGCTCGTTCGCGGCGCAGGGGCTGTCGTTCGTATCGCTGCCGTTCCTGTTTCAGATGAGCATGGGGCGGACAGCGGTGGAGACCGGGTTGCTGTTGACACCGTGGCCGGTGGCGACGGCGCTGATGGCGCCGGTGGCCGGGCCGCTGTCGGACCGGTACCCGCCGGCGATCCTGGGCGGGATCGGGATGGCGCTGCTGACGCTGGGACTGACGCTGATGGCGACGTTGCCGGACGGGGCGAGCGGGGCGGCGATCGCGTGGCGGATGCTGCTGTGCGGGGCGGGGTTCGGGTTCTTTCAATCGCCCAACCTACGGGCGATCATGTCCAGTGCGCCGCCGGGGCGGAGCGGTGGGGCGTCGGGGATCGTGGCGACGTCGCGGCTCATGGGCCAATCGACCGGGGCGGCGCTGGTGGCGCTATGCTTCGGGATCTCGGCGACCCACGGGCCGGCATTGGCGCTGGCGTTGGGTGCGGGCTTTGCGGCGGTAGCCTGTGCCGTCAGCTTCTCGCGGGTGTTTGCCCGCAGAAGCTGACCGGCTGATCAGTTGATGAGGCGCATCGTCCAGTGATGCTCGCAGGCGGAGCTGGCGATCGTCATGCTGAGCGCGCCGTTGGTGACGCTGCCCTGGAGGCGACCCTGGCCGTCTGAGGTGTCGAACTCGCCATTGGGGCCGATCGGGGCCGTCAGCGGGATGCGGGCGCGGCCCTGGCCCTGGTAGGACAAGGTGACGGCGCCGTTTTGGAGCTCGTAGACGCGGGGGCCGCTGCGCGGGCAGTACCGGTTGTCCGAGCGGATCAGGCGGGCGGTGCCACGGTAGCGGCCTTCGATGCCGCGGGGTGGCTCCGGCTGTGGGGTGAGCACGATGGGGGCTGGCCGGCTCGAGCAGCCGGCCAGGAGCAGCCCGGCGACAAGCGCGCCGGGCCAGCCCTTACCCCAGTTTTGGCTAGGCAACGATTTCGGTGCCCGAGAAGAAGAATGCGATCTCTTCAGCGGCGGCTTCCTTGCTGTCGGAGCCATGGGCGCTGTTGGCCTCGATGCTCTCGGCGAACAGCTTGCGGATGGTGCCTTCGTCGGCGTTGGCCGGGTTGGTGGCGCCCATGAGCTTGCGGTTCTTGGCGATGGCGTCGTCGCCCTCGAGAACCTGCACGACGACCGGGCCGGAGGTCATGAAGGTGACGAGGTCGCGGAAGAAGCCACGCTCCTTGTGAGCGCCGTAGAAGGCTTCGGCCTGGGCGGTGGAGAGCTGGATGCGCTTCTGGCCGACGATGCGGAGGCCGTTGTCTTCGAAGATCGTGTTGATCTTGCCGGTGAGGTTACGCCGGGTCGCGTCGGGCTTGAGGATGGAGAGGGTGCGTTCGGTCATGGGATGTCTCGGCAAAGGTTGGGGGCGGTCTAAGCCGATCGGGAAGGGTGGGCAAGTCTGGCTGGGGTCCTGTAGTCTAAGCGCATGAGTCTCTTGGTGATCGATGGCGTGACGCTGCGGATGGCGGGACGGACCCTGCTGGACGAGGCAACGCTGCGCGTCGATCCCGGGCGGCGGATCGGACTGGTGGGGCGCAACGGCGCGGGCAAGTCGACGCTGCTGAAGGCAATCATGGGCGAGCTGGGTGTGGATGGCGGGGCTATCACCATCTCGTCGCGGGCGCGGCTGGCGCAGGTCAAGCAGGAGGCGCCGTCGGGGCCGGAGAGCCTGGTGGAAACGGTGCTGGCGACGGATAGCGAGCGGGTGGCGCTGCTGGCGGAGGCGGAAATGGCCGAGGGCACGCGGCAGGCGGAGGTGCACGAGCGGCTCAGGGCGATCGGAGCGGAGAGCGCGCCGGCGCGGGCAGCGGCGATCCTGGCCGGGCTGGGGTTCGACGCGGCGGCGCAGGCGCGGCCGGTGAGCGATTACTCCGGCGGCTGGCGGATGCGGGTGGCGCTGGCCTCGGCGCTGTTCGCCAACCCGGACCTGCTGCTGCTGGACGAGCCAACCAACCATCTGGATCTGGAAGCGACGCTGTGGCTGGAGGGGTGGTTGGCGCGGTTTCCGGGGGCGGCGCTGATCGTCAGCCATGATCGGGGATTGCTGGACCGGGCGGTGGAGGCGATCGCGCATCTGGACCGCGGCAAGCTGACGCTGACGCCGGGCGGCTACGACGAGTTCGTCCGCATCCGCACCGAGCAGGCGATGCAGCACACGCGGATGGCCGAGAAGATCGCCATGCAGCGGGCGCACATGCAGTCCTTCGTGGACCGGTTCCGCTCCAAGGCGACCAAGGCACGGCAGGCGCAGAGCCGGATCAAGGCGCTGGAGAAAATGCCGGCGCTGGAGTCGGTGGTGGAGGATGCGCCGACCAAGTTCGACTTCCCGGTACCGAAGCACCTGTCGCCACCGATCCTGACGCTGGAGCGGGTGTCGATCGGGTATGGCGACCGGCCGGTGCTGTCCAACATCAGCCTCAACCTCGATATGGACGATCGGGTGGCGCTGCTCGGATCGAACGGCAACGGCAAGAGCACGCTGGCCAAGCTGATCGCGGGGCGGCTGGAGCCGATGGCCGGGTCGATGCGGCGGTCGCCGAAGCTGGGGGTGGGCTATTTCGCGCAGCATCAGACGGACGAGCTGGTGATGGACGAGACGCCGATCGACCACATGGCGCGGGCGCTGCCGCAGGCGACGCCGCCGCAGGTGCGCAGCCAGCTGGCGCGGTTCGGGCTGGATGCGGACCGGGCGGGCAACAAGATCACGGCGCTGTCGGGCGGGGAAAAGGCGCGGTTGCTGCTGGCGCTGGCGACGCGGGACGCGCCGCAGCTGCTGATCCTGGACGAGCCGACCAACCACCTGGACATCGATGCGCGGGAGGCACTGGTGCGGGCGCTGGCGGCGTTCGAGGGGGCGGTGCTGCTGATCACGCATGATCCGCACCTGGTGGATCTGGTGGCAGACCGGCTGTGGCTGGTGGCGGACGGCACGGCGACCGCGTTCGACGGGGCGATGGATGAGTATCGGGCGCTGCTGACCGAGCGGGGGCGGCCGCCGGGGAAGTCGGACGCGCATAGCCGGCGGGACGACCGGCGGGATCGGGCGGAGGTCAGGGCGCAGCAGGCGCCGTTGCGCAAGCAGGCCAAGGATGCGGAAACGTTGATGGCCAAGCTGGCGACGGAAAAGGCGCGGATCGAGGCGAAGCTGGCGGACCCGGCGATGTACGCGGCGGGCAAGGCGGCCGACGTCACGGCGGCGAACATGCGGCTGGCGGCGATCGGGCGGGAGACCGAGGCGGCGGAGATGGCGTGGTTGGAGGCGTCCGAGGCGCTCGAGACGGCGGTGTAGCTCGCGTCAGGGGAATCGGGAGCGGCTGGGCTGGCCCCGCCGCTCCCGGAGGTCGTTACTTATCAGAGGCCGGAATTGGCCGCCGCTCCGCAGTAGAAGTTCGCTCGGGCATTGTCGGCCTGCGTCGCCGTCACGCCGTTCAGCACTGCACTGCCGCTCGCCGCCGCCACGAGCGCCGTGGCCGCGCTTTGACGCAAGAAGCGCTGATTAAGGGCGTTCCTGGCCGCGAGTTTCACCACACAGACGAAGCCGGCATGGGTGCCGTAGCGCTCCTCGAGCGACGGCCGCGGATCGCCGGCCGCGACCCGGGCGGCCTGCGTGACGGCGAAGGGATAGAAGCTGCCGTTCAGGTTGCAGATCTCGCCTTTCCGACCGCCGCCGGCCCAGGTGTTCCAGCCGGTATAGGTGCCGAGCGGCGCCTGGTGGTTGACCGACGGGATACCGGAAACCTCGTTGCCGTCCGTGTTCGTCTTGACGACATAGGTCGGATAGGCCGCCACGATCCGGGGCGGCTGGACCGTGATGATGCCGGTCTGCGTCAGGGTATTGAACAGCGGCCCGAAATCGTAGCCGAGCAGCGGGTTCACCAGGTTGGCAGGCAAGGAGAAGCCGGGGATGTTTGGGAAGTTCATCGCCGCTGGCGTGTCCACGACCAGCTGCCCGAGGGAGAGCCTCGGATAGACGCTCGGGGGTGGCGCGACGCCGTTGACCACCCAGTTGACGATGTTGTCGAGCGTGGCGTTGAACTGGTCTGCTTGGGGGTTCGGGTTCGACGGCAGCGAGCAGCTGTTCGGCACGTTCGGTACCGCCGTCGGAAACACGGTTGCCGGCGGGTTGGGCGTGCCGCTGCCGCCAAAGGCCGAGGCCGATCCGCCACCATGCGTCGTACCGGGGAAGTAGTAGCTGTAGACGTCGTTGGGGAGCGGGATGTCCGACGTAGCCGTCGCGCCGACATGATCGGGCGACGCCTTCAGGTCCCAGAACTCCACCGCGCCGTAGGTCTCGATGACCTTGGGGCAGGTACCCGTCGCCGTGCAGCTGTGCAGCAATCCATCGGGGGCGCGGCCGCGGGCGGTGTCGGCGTAGTCGGCCCACCAGACCGGGGCCTCGTCGGCGGCCATGTAAAGCATCTGGATCACGTCGGGCAGCGCGAAGCGCGAGTTCATCCAGATCTGCCGGCCGGCGATGTGCGGCCAGATGGCGTCGAACACCTTGCCGTTCGTCTCGGTCTGGTTGAAGCCGTAATAGACCATCGAGCGGAGGAAGTTGCCGGACTGCGACGTGCCCATGGCGATGGTCTTGTTGACCCGGCCGGCCAGCGGGTTGGCATGGCCGAAATCGTCGGTGCCGGCGTCGCGCAGGAAGCTGACGGCGTCGCGCGTGGCCGCGAAGCCGATGCCGACCACCAGTGGATCGCGCGCGCTGAAGACGATTTGATAGAGCAAGCTCGAGTCGAAGCCGTTCTTGAGGCAGAGCCGGGTCGGATCGGGGGTGCCGGGGAAGGGGGTCGTCCGGCAATCAGCCCAGGCCCATTGGTCGGACGGAATGTCGACGCGGCCGGTCTCCTGCCCGTCGATGGTCTGGTGGGTCACGCTCCAGAGCGTGGCCTTTGTGGTGTCGAGGGTGGCCGGGCGGTAGGGAACCGGGTTGGTGTAGATCACCAACTGCGCGGTGGATCCGCTCGTGTTGAGGACGCTGCCATAAACCGGGCCGGTGATCTGCGATCCATCCGGGTTGTGGGCGACCGGCACCTGCAGCACGTGAACCGGGTTGCCGCCGGCCGGCTGGTAGGGGCCGGCATAAAGGTCATTGCAGGGATAGTCGGTGATGCAGTTGCGGGCGAGCAGATCGCCCTGCCAGCCCGTCCAGACGTAGGTGGCGCCGGGTTCGATGGTTCCGGCGTTGGGCAAGCCCTGCCCGCCGCGGTTCGACACCTGGTAGAGCATGACGCCGGTCGCGCCGGCCTGAGGCGCCAGGATGGTGACGGTGGCAGCGTACGGCACCTTGCGGTCGGCATCGAGGCCCGCGAGGCCGAGATCCTGGATGACCGTGTTGTGCGGGTCGGCCGGGTCGAGGTCGCCGAACAGGCGGCCGACTTGCTGGGTATAGTTGACGCCACCGATGACGACGTTCGTGGTGGTGTCGATCAGGATGCGGTTGAGCCGGGCACTCGCGGGCGGCGCGGCGCCGAGGAGCAGAAGACCCGCCAGGGTCCAACGTGCGAGGGTCCTAGTCAGCATTTTGCGTAACTCCCCGTCGGCGTCAGGCAGCGAGTCGGGCGGCGGTCAGGCGCCGCCCGGTCATCGTGCGGAGGCCACCGATCGTGAGCACAGCGCACAGGAGGATGGCCGAGGAGCCTGGCTCCGGAACCGGGACCGAATTCGGCGCATTGCAGCCGATGGCCGTATTACCGAAACAGGCGCCCACGGTGCCGTTCGGCAGATTGTATGCGACCGCGAAGTCGGACGGATCGGTGCTGTCGAAGCTCGAGTCGTAGGTGAAGGTCGTGCTGCCGGTCGTGATCGGCCCGCCGAGCGAGGTATCGGTCAGCTTGTAGCAAAAACCGGACGTGATGGTGGAGCCCAGCACCGGCAGGCAGTTCTGCGGATCGGCGCCGAACAGGATCGTGCTCGCCGAGAAACCGGGTCGCGTCGTGCCGGCCGTGAAGCCAAGTCCGCTGACGACGATCTCGAAGACGGGAGCGCTCGGATTAGTATCGACAAAAGTGAAAGTGCCCGCCGAGACGTCCTTGGTGATGGCAAAATCGGCGGCGCTGGCGTTGGCTGCCGTCAGCAATGACAGACCCAAGGCAGCGCAGGCCAGCAGGCGTGCGGTGTGCATGTCCATTCCTCCCATGTGATTGCGTTTGAAACGCATCAGTTATGTTTCAAAGTGGGCGCGAAACTGGCTCGTCTGTCAAACGGCGAAACGGGCGGCTTCGCGACCCGATTACGCCACCGGAGTGTTTGAACGAGGTGCGAACTGTTGGTCTGCGACCCGGCGGCCTGGGGACACCAACTCTGCCTTTCCGAGAGGCAGAGTTCCACGATTTGGTGGGCGCGGTGGCAGAACTGGTGAGCGCGCGGGCTTCCTTGTTGAGGCGAGCGGCGTCGGCACGGTGTTTGCTAGGCTCTGGAAGTAGAGCTGGTATGCAACAACAGAGGGTCCCCGGATGATCTCACGCCGCACCACGATAAAATCGCTGTTGTTGTCTGCCACCGTCATCGCCGGTGCCGGCGGGTTCGCCGGGAAGGCGGAGGCGGCCGACAAGGTACTGAAAGTCGGCATCAACCTGTCGTTCACCGGGGCGGATGCGGAGAACGCGGCACGGATCGGCAATGGTGCGACCCTGGCGTTCGACGAAGCCAACGCCAAGCACGAGGTGCCGGGCTACACGTTCCAACTGGTGAAATACGACGACGCTACGCCCACCGCTGGCCAATACGACCCGGCGCAAGCGGCGACCAACGCGCGGTCGATGATCTCCGACCGGGCTACCGTGGCGGCGATCGGGCCGCAGATGTCGGGGGCGGGCAAGGCGATGGCGCCGATCCTGAGCCAGGGCGACCTGGCCATCATCACCCCGGCCTCGACCAATCCGGACATCACCGATCCGAAATTCGCCGCGCAGTATCGCCCGGCCGGCAAGGCGATCTACTTCCGCACCGTGGCCACCGATGCATACCAAGGGCCGAACATGGCCAACTACATGGCCGACACGTTGAAGGTGAAGTCGGTGTACGTGCTGGACGACACCGGGGCCTATGGCGTCGGGCTGGCGGACGCGTTCCAGGCGCAGGCGGAGAAGAAGGGAGTCAAGATCCTCGGGCGCGACAAGCTGGACCCTAAGGCGGTCGACTACTCGTCGATCCTGACCAAGATCAAGGCGATGAACCCGGACGCGATCTACTACGGCGGCGTGAACCAGGCGGGGGTCAAGGTGGCCAAGCAGGGCTACGACATCATGCCGAACGTGATCAAAGCCGGCGGCGACGGGATGCAGAGCGCCGATCTTCTGAAGGGCGCCGGGTTCCCGGCGGTCGAGGGCTGGTATGCCACGGTGGCGTCGCCGCATTTCGACGAAGCGGGGGATGCGAAAGCCAAGGCGTTCGGCGAGGCGTATTTCAAGAAGTTCAACCAGCATCCGGATGATTACACCGTCACTTGCTACACGGGGGCGGAAGTCATCATCCAAGCGGTGAAGGATTTGGTGAAGGCAAAGAAGCCGATCGACCGCAGCTCGATGCGCGAGGCGATCCAGCACGTGGACCTGAAGAACACGCTGGTCGGGCCGGTAGAGTTCGACGGCAATGGCGACCTGAAGAACAAGGTCATCAGCGTGTTCCGGATCACCAAGAACGACAAGGCGCCGCTCGACGACCCGACGGCGCAGTACAAGTACATCGGCACCGCGCCGATGAGCTGACGCGGAGCGCGGCTCATGACGTCGGTCGACATCATCGTTCAGCAACTCATCAACGGGCTCAGCCTGGGCTCGATGTATGCGTTGCTCGCGCTCGGGTTCACGCTGGTCTACGGCATCGCCGAGTTGATCAACTTCGCGCATTTCAACGTGTTCATGGTCGGCAGCATGGTCGGGCTGCTGACGCTGCAGGCGTTCGGGCTGGTGGGGCAGGAGACTGTCCTGACCGGGTTGCCGCTGGTGGGCGTGCTGCTGGCTGGGTTCGCGATGTCGATGGGGGTGTGCGGGCTGATCGGCATGTCGATCGAGCGGTTCCTGCTGCGGCCACTGGCGGCGGTGAAGGGGCCGGCAGCGATGATCACGACGATCGGGGTCAGTTACGTACTGTTCAACGCCGTGCTGCTGACGCTGGGGTCGGACAGCAAGAACTTTCCCAACCCGATCCCGCCGGTGTCGTGGGCGATCGGTGGTGCGGTGCTGCGGGTGCGGGAGGTAGCGATCTGGGTGATCTCGTTGGCGCTGATGGGGGCGCTGACGTATTTCGTCAGCTACACCAAGCTCGGTCGCGCGATGCGGGCCACGGCGCAGGACCCGGATGCGGCGCGGATGATGGGCGTCGACGTCGATCGGGTGATCATGACGGCGTTCTTCGTCGGCGGCGCGCTGGCCGGGGCGTGCGGGATGATCTTCGGGCTGTATTATAACCTAGCCAAGGTCGATATCGGGTTTGGCGCCGGGCTGCGGGCGTTCACGGCGGCGGTGCTGGGCGGGATTGGCAACGTGCCGGGGGCGATGGTCGGCGGCGTGCTGATCGGGTTGATCGAGGCGTTCGCGGGGCAGACGATCGGGGCGGCCTGGGCTGACGTGGTGATCTTCAGCCTATTGGTGCTGGTGCTGGTGTTCCAGCCGGCGGGGCTTTTGGGGCGGTTGGCGCCGAACAAGTCATGAGCGAGGGAATTTTCAGCCCGCGGCGGGGCACCGAGGAGATCGGGCTGGCGGCGTCACACCCGATCACCGGCATCCCGCGCGATCGGCGGCATCTGTTCATTATTTACGTCGGCGCCGTGATGCTGCTGCTGCTGCCGTCGGTGTGGGACGACGATGCGGGGATCGATGCGCTGGCCAACGCGATGTCGTATGCGGCGCTGGCGCTGGGGCTCAACGTGGTGGTGGGGTTCGCCGGGCTGCTGGACCTCGGCTATGCGGCGTTCTTTGCCATTGGGGCATATTTCTACGGCATCCTCACCAGCTTCCAGATTATGCCGGAATGGTCGGGGTTCTGGGAGCCGTTCGCCTTTGTCGGCTTGGTCGAGAAGCTGAACCAGGGTGGGCCGGACCTGGTGCATTTCACCTTGTCGTTCTGGCTGGCGATGCCGCTGGCAGCGGTCGTGTCGGCGCTGTGCGGGATCTGTTTCGGGGCGCCGACGCTGCGGTTGCGGGGGGATTACCTGGCGATCGTGACGCTGGGGTTCGGCGAGATCGTGCCGATCGTGGCGCGCAACGTGACGAGTGTGACCAACGGGGCGGCGGGGCTGAACGGGATCCAGCCGCCGCATTTGTTCGGGTATAATTTCGGCATCGATGCGGTGCCGTACTATTACGTCGGGCTTGGGTTGATCGCCTTGTTGATCTTCACCTCGGTGCGGCTGCGGGACAGCCGGATCGGGCGGGCGTGGATGGCGATCCGCGAGGACGAGACGGCGGCGTCGGCGATGGGGGTCAACCCGGTCAAGTACAAGCTGATGGCGTTCGCCATCGGTGCGGCGTTCGCGGGCATGACGGGGGTGTATTACGTCGCCAAGCTGCAGACGGCGACGCCGGAGATGTTCAACTTCAACGTCAGCTCGATGCTGATCGTCATGGTCGTGCTGGGCGGCATGGGCAGCGTATGGGGCGTGGTGCTGGGCGCGGTGCTGCTGCAGTTGATGCAGAGCTGGTTCCTGCCGGGGCTGAGCCGGTTGACGCAGGAAGCGGGGATCTCGCTGGGCAGTGCGTGGCTGCAGCGAGTGGATCTGACGCAATGGACGCAGCTGCTGTTCGGCGTGATCCTGATCGCGATGATGCTGTACCGGCGCGAGGGGCTGATCCCGGCAGTTCGGCGTACGCCGGGGCTGAATTACGACGCGCAGCATGCGGAGGTGGCGCGGGGCGGGTTTCGTAACCTGGGGAACGTGGCGCACTGGGACAGCGGCGCGGCACTGGAAATCAAGGACGTAACGGTCAGGTTCGGCGGGCTGGTGGCGCTGAACAAGGTGAGCCTGGTGGTGCCGGCCGGAGGCGTGGTGGCGGTGATCGGGCCGAACGGGTCCGGCAAGTCGACGCTGTTCAACGTGATCACCGGGCTGGTGCCGGCGGAAGGGTCGATCAGCTTCGGCGGACGGGAGTTGTTGGGGCTGAAGCCGCACCAGGTGCTCGAATTGGGCGTGGCGCGGACATTTCAGAATATCCGGCTGTTCCCGACGCTGACGGTGTTGGAGAACGCGCTGATCGGGCGGCATGCGCGGCTCAACGCCGGGCCGGTGGCCTCCGTGTTGCGGACGCCGGCGCAGAAGGCGGAAGAGGAAGCGTCGCGCGAGGGCGTGCTGGACATCATCGCGCTGTTCGGCAACCGGCTGGCGCCGCGGGTGGCGCAGGCGGTGAGCGGGCTGAGCTATGCGAACCGGCGCCGGGTTGAGATCGCGCGGGCGCTGGCCTCGCGGCCGCGGCTGTTGCTGCTCGACGAACCGACGGCGGGGATGAACCCGGCGGAGACGCTGGAACTGGCCGAGCAGATCAAGTCGCTGCATGCCAGCGGGCTGTCGATCCTGATCATCGAGCACAAGCTGGACGTGGTGACGCGCTTGGCCGACAGCGTGGTGGTGCTGGATCACGGCGACAAGATCGCCGAAGGCAAGCCGGACGAGGTGCGGCGGAACGAGGAGGTGCTGACGGCCTATCTCGGGCGCGGGGCGCGGGCGGCGTTGGAGAAAGAGATTGCCTGAGTCCTTGCTGGAGTTCCGCGACGTCAACACGCATTACGGCGACCTGCATGTCCTCAAGGACGTGAACTACGACATCAAGGCCGGCGAGATCATCGCGCTGCTGGGCGGCAATGCCTGCGGCAAGTCGACCACGATGAAGACCATCATGGGCGTGGTGCGGCCGACCACCGGAAGCGTGCTGTTCGACGGCGCGCCGATCGAGCAGCTGTCCACGAGCGCGCGGGTGTCGCGCGGGATCGCGCCGGTGCTGGAGGCGCGGCGGCTGTTCCCGCGGATGACCGTCTACGAGAATCTGGAGATGGGAGCGTACACCCAGAAGAAGGGGCCGCAATTCGACGAGGATCTTGAGCGGGTCTTTCAATTGTTCCCGCGGGTGAAGGAACGGCGGGCGCAGTTGGCCGGCACGATGTCCGGCGGCGAGCAGCAGATGGTGGCGATCGGGCGGGCGCTGATGGCGCGGCCACGGCTGATCTGCATGGACGAGCCATCGATGGGACTGTCGCCGCTGTACGTGGAGCAGGTGTTCGACATCATCCAGGCGATCAACCGGCAGGGCACGACGATCTTCATGGTGGAGCAGAATGCCGCCATGGCGCTGCAGATCGCGCACCGGGCCTATGTGCTGCAGACCGGGGTGGTGGTGCTGTCGGGCAGTGCGGCGGCGTTGCGCGAGCATGAGGACATCAAGCAGGCGTATTTGGGCGAGATGGATGTCGCAGGGACGGCGTAGACGGCGCGATCGGTTATAGGGAGCCGAACTTCCGAGAGTTCTCCACTGTGAAACCCTGTTCCCGTCGCCGGCACGGAAAAGCGCAATGACCGATTTCGCGGCGTTGCCGACCCGGCTCAGCAGCGGATTGAAGCGGGCATTCAGCCAGTTCCTGGCGCTGCCATTGGCGGTGGTGATTGGCTTCATCGTCATCACGATCATCATCTATTGGGCGGACCAAGCCTGGTCGGGCGGACAGACGCCGGCCGGGTTCAGTTGGCTGGGCGAGTTGCTGGGCGACAGCACGTCGCTGGCGACGCTGCTGGCGACGATCGCCTCGAGCATCATCACCGTCACCTCCATCACCTTCTCGCTGCTGCTGATCGCGCTGCAGCAAGGGGCATCGGCGCTCACCACCCAGGTCACTGACCAGTTCCTCATGCGCCGCACCAATCAGTTCTACTTCGGCTACTTCGTCGGGCTGTCGGTGTTCACGCTGTTGAGCCTGGTGACGGCCAGCAGCATCCACCGGCCGATCTTCGGCACCAGCTTGATCCTGGTCCTGACCATCGTCGCGCTCTGCATGATCGTGGTGATGATCTACGACACGATCGACCAAATGCGGCCGACGCAGATCGTGCGGGCGATCCACCAGCACGTGTTGCGGGCGCGGGGCCGCGAAAAGCCGCTGCTCGCGGCGACACGACGCCAACCGCGGGCGGACTGGCCGGTGATGGGGCAGTTGCGGTCGAGGGAGACGGGCCACGTCATCGCGATCGACGTCGAGAAGCTGCGCAAGGCCATCGGCGCGATCGGTTGCGGCGACGTCGAGGTCGAATTACGGGTGCCGATCGGCCGCTACCTGGCGTTCGGCGATCCGATGGCGACGCTGCGGGAACGGACGGGCGACGCGCTCGCCCCCGCGATGCTGGAGCGGGTGCATGACGCCATCTGCGGGGCGGTCACGTACAACGACGCGCGCGACCTTCGACACGATCCTTCGTATGGGATCTCGCAGTTCACGACCATCGCCTGGACATCGATCTCGACTGCCAAATCCAACCCGGCGCCGGGCCTGGCGGTGATTCAGAGCCTGCGCGACATCCTGGCGCGGTGGTCGGTCGACGGAGAGATCGAGGGCGATGCGGGGTCGCTGGTCGTCATTCCCGATGTGGCACCGGCGGAAGCCATCGCCGCCTTCGAGAACATTATCCTCGTCACTTCAGAATCGATCCAGGCACAATCGCTTGCCTATGCGGTGCGGGCGGTGGCGATCCTGCTCGAGACCGTTCCCCCAGCCTGGGGCGCCCAGTTTGCCGAAATTGCACGGCGCATGCTGTCCAGTCTCGGGGAGCACGTGCTGACCGTCGAGCTGGAAAAAGCGTTGGCGGAACTGGCCGCGGTCCTGACGAAGACGGGTTATGGCGAGACGGCGCGCTCGGTGCAGGCCGCCACCGCGACGCTGGCGACGACGCTGGGAACGCTCAACTCACGCTCGACGCGGGTGCCGAGCGCGGCCTGACCGGGTCAGCCCAACTCCTCGTGCCAGGTGCGGCCGTCGCGCTCGATGAGGGCGATGGCGGCCGTCGGACCCCAGGCGCCGGCGGAGTAAAGGCGGGGCGCGTCGCGCTGGTCGTCCCAGGCTTCGATGATCGGCTCGACCCAGGACCAGGCGGCTTCGACCTCGTCACGGCGCATGAACAAAGTCGGGTTGCCGCGCACGCAGTCCATTAGCAGGCGCTCATAGGCGTCGGGGAAACGGGTGCCGAAGGCTTGCTCGAAGCTGATGTCGAGGTCGGTGGGTAGGAGGTGAAGACCGCCCGGGCCGGGATCCTTGGTCATCATAGTCAGGCGCATTCCCTCCTTGGGCTGGAGGCGGATGACGAGCTTGTTGGCGCTGAGCTCGCCGGCATCGCGGCCGAAGATGCTGAACGGCACGGACCGGTACTGGACGATGATCTCGCTGACCTTTTGCGGCAGGCGCTTGCCGGAGCGGAGATAGAAGGGGACGCCGGCCCAGCGCCAGTTCTGGATCTCCGCCTTGACGGCGACGAAGGTCTCGGTGCGGCTGGTGCGGCCGGGTCCGAGATCGGCGAGGTAGCCAGGAACGGCTTTGCCGTCGACGGCGCCGCTGGCGTATTGGCCGCGGACGGTGACGTGGCCGACTTCGTGGGGGGCGATGGGCTTCAGGGCGCGGAGCACCTTGAGCTTCTCGTCGCGGACGGCGTCGGCTTCGAGGCTGGCGGGCGGTTCCATGGCAAGCAGGCAGAGGAGCTGAAGCAGGTGGTTCTGCACCATGTCGCGCAGCACGCCGGAGCCATCGTAGTAATCGCCGCGGCCCTCGACGCCGACCGTTTCGCCGACGGTGATCTGCACGTGGTCGATGACGTCGGCGTTCCAGAGGCGCTCGAACACGACGTTGGCGAAGCGCAGCGCCAGGAGGTTCTGGACCGTTTCCTTGCCGAGGTAGTGGTCGATACGGAATGTGTGGGCCTCGTCGAACACAGCACCGACGGTGTCGTTGATGGCGCGGGCGGAGTCGAGGTCGTGGCCGATGGGCTTTTCGAGCACGACGCGGGCGCCGTTGCCGGACAGCCCGGCGGCCTGCAGGTTCTGGCAGGTGGGACCGTAGAGCGCGGGTGAGGTGGCGAGGTAAAAGACGCGGACGCGGTCGGGGTGCGGCGCCAGCATGGCGGAGAGAGCGTCTAGGCCGCCGGGCTGCGTGGAGTCGCCGCGCGCGTAATGCAGGATGCCGAGAAACTCGGCGACCACGGCGGGTTCGCGCTCGGTCTTGCCGACGAAATGCTCCAGCGCGTCGGCAGCCCGGCGGCGGAACTCGTCGTCGTCGAGTGGCGAGCGGGCGGCGCCGATGATGCGGCACTGGGCGTCGAACTGCTTGTCGCGGAAGCGATGATAAAGCGCAGGCAGAAGCTTGCGCATGGTCAGGTCGCCGGTCGCGCCGAACACGACGTAGTCGAAAGTGGCGACGGGGGTGATTTGCATGATCCGACTATAGGCCGTTAACGGCGGCTGTCGTCTAGCTCGCCGCCTATCGGCGGCGGGGGTCCAATCGCGTTTGCAGGAGGTCGACGGCGGCGTTGGCCAGGACGACGAAGATCGAGGCGTAGAGCACGCAGGCCATCACCATGGCGAGGTCGAGGTTGCGCAGCGCATCGTAGGTGAGCTTACCGACGCCGCGGAGGCCGAAGACGAGTTCGACGAGCAGGGTGCCACCGCCGATGAGGGCGCCGAAATCGAGGCCGAACAGTGCGAGGATGGGCAGCAGGGCATTGCGCAGCGCGTGCTTGAGCAGGATGCGGGCTTCGCCCAGGCCCTTGGCGCGGGCGGTGCGGATGTAGTCCTGGCGATAGGCGTCGCCGAGGCTGGTGCGGAGCACACGGCCGTAGATGCCGGCGTAGAGCACGGCAAGCGTGGTGCAAGGGAGGACATAGCCGAGCGCGGTGTCAGCCCAGCCTCCGTCGCGAAGGCCGAGCGGGGGCACCCAGGCGAACCAGGGGCGCAGGCGATCCTGGGTGATGAGATTGACGATCTCGCCAAGCCAGAACACCGGGATCGAGACGCCGAGCAGGCCGAGCGCGGTGACGAGGGCGCCGGCGCGGCGGGACAGGGCTCCGACCAGGCCGATGCCCAAGCCGACCGTCAGCCAGATCGCGGCGGCGCCGGTGGCCAGCGCCAGGGTGACGGGAGCGGCGCGCAGCACGGCGGGAACGACGAGCTGGCCGCGGTTTACGAAGGAGGGGAGGTCGCGGGTCCAGAACAGGCGGCGCATGAGGGTGGCGTATTGGACCGGCAGCGGCCGATCGAGGCCGTATTCGTGACGGATGGCTTCCAGCGTGTCGGGCGAGGCGCCGCGGCCGGCGAGGCGGGCGGCCGGGTCGGTGCCGGGGGTGGCGAAGAAGATCAGGAAGACGATGACGCTGATGCCGAGCACCACGGCGAGCGCGCGGACCAGCCTACCCATCGCGGTCGGCCAGGACGTTGAGGGCGAGGACGGTGGTGGCGACGGCCAGGCCGGGGGCGATGGCGACCCAGGGACGGCTGTAGATCAGGGCTTGGCCGTCGGCGATCAGGGTGCCCCAGCTGGCTTTGGGCGGTTGGATGCCGATGCCGAGGATGGAAAGGGCGGCTTCGGTGAGCAGGGTCATGGCGGCGACGATCGGGGCGAGGGCGAGCAGGGTGGGCCAGAGGGAAGGGAGGATGTGGCGGCGGAGAATGTGCAGCCGGGTGCCGCCGGTGGCGAAGGCGGCTTCGACGAAGTCGCGGCCCAATAGGGATTGCACTTCGGTGCGGACGGGGCGGGCGACGTAGGGGACGTAGACGAGGCCGAGGATGAGGGCAGGAAGGAGCTTGCTGTCCGCTTCGAGGGTGACGGGGCCGAGATGGAGGCCCTCGTTGACCAGGATGATCGAAAGCGAGATCGCCAGGAGATAGACGGGGAAGGCCCAGAGCAGGTCGATCAGGGCGGAGATGACGGTATCGGTGAGGCCGCCGACGAAGCCGGCGGTGATGCCGGAGATGGCGCCGAACAGGAGGCAGAGCAGGGTCGCGGCCGTGGCGACGAGCAAGGAGGTGCGGCCGCCGTAGAGCAGCCGGGCGGCGACGTCGCGGCCGAGGGTATCGGCGCCAAGGAGGTATGGGCCGCGCCAGGAGGTCTCCCAAGCGGGGCCGATGGGAGTGACGCCGAGGCCGGGATTGTCGGCGAGGACGGGGCGGCCATCGACCTGCGCCATGGGCGTGCTGAGGAAGGGATCGGTGCCGGAGATGCGGCCGGCGTAGAGCGGTGCGAGCAGGGTGCCGGTCACGATCGCGAGGAGCACCAGCGCTGCCAGCAGTCGCGGGACGGTCAGCGCAGGCGGGCTTGGGCGATCAGCCAGTGGAACACCTCGTGATAGGCGTAATCCTCGACCCGGCGCGAGACGATGTCGACATAGCGCGGGTTCAACAGCGCGATGGCAATGGCGGCGTCCGTCAGGGCGCGGTCGGCGGGGGCGATGTCGCCGGCGGCGATGCGGGCGTCGATGGACGGGTCGCAGAAGCCGGTGATGTTGGGTGACGAGTCAGAGCCGGGGTGAAAGGCCGTGCAGCCGAAGCTGCCGAGCAGGAAGTTGGCCGCCGACGGATAGTCGGCATACCAGGAGGTCAGGCTCGCCTGGACGTGGTTGTTGGTGTTCTGGATGTAGGAGAACTGCACGTTGGCCGATAGCGAGCGGAGCTTGGTGTCGAGGCCGATGCTGGCGAAGACGTCGCGGAGATAGGTGCCGACTGCCCGGGCGACCGGGCTGTCGTCGGTGACCAGGGTGACGGGAGCGCCGGCTGCGCCGGCTGCGGCGACGAGGGCGCGGGCACGGGCGGGGTCGTGCGGGAAAGGGCAGTAGGGGGTGTAGCCCGGCAAGCCCGGCGGCAGGAGCTGGCAGGTGGGCGCCGCGAGCTTGGCGCCGCCAAACAGCTTCACGACGGCGTCGCGGTCGACGGCGAGGTTGACGGCCTGGCGGATGCGGGGATCGTCGAAGGGCGGGATGTGAACGTTCAGGGGAACGAACCAGAGCGCCGGGGTCGGGTCCAGATGCACCCGGTCCAGGAAGTGGCGTCCTAGGTTGCCCAGCCGGTCGGCGGGCGGGCCGTCGAACATCCAGTCGGCCTGGTCGTTCTCGATGGCGGTGAGTTCGGCTTCGTCTTCCAGGCCAAAGACGTACTCGATGCGGTCGGGTCCGCCGGGCGGCTGGGCGTCCGGGTTCCAGGGGCGGAAATGTTCGTTGCGGACGATCTGCAGACGGTCGTTCGGGTCGTAGGCGAGGAAGCGGTAAGGGCCGGTGCCGGAGATCGGGACGATGCCGGCGTCTTGGGCCGGGCTGTCGGCGGGTAGAATGCTGGCGTGGGGCAAAGCGAGCTTGGCGAGGAACTCGGGGTCCGGGCGGGAGAGGCGGATCGAGACCGTGTCGCCGTCCGCGGTCACGCCGTCGAGGCTGCAGGTGTCGGGGGTGGCGAGGCAGGCGGGGGCGCCGGCGATGGCGCCGTAGAAGGTCTCGGCGGTGGGGCTGCGGACCCGGAAGATGCGGCGGAGACTGGCGACGACGTCGGCGGGACCGAGGGGGCGACCGTCGGAGAAGCGGATGCCGGGGCGGAGATGGAAGCGGTAGAGCAGGCCGCCGTCTTCGGGCGTGGGTAGCGCGTCGACCAGGTCGGGAACGAGGTCGGCGCCGCGGGGACCGGCGACCTTACGGAACGCGACCAGGCCGTCATAGGTGAAGGCGTAGAGTTGCCAGTACTGCGCGGTGTAGTTCAGGTGCGGGTCCAGCGTGCCGGCCGCGGTGTGGGCCAGCAGGCGGAGGGTGCCGCCGGCTGGCTGTGCCGCGACGGGCGCCGCGAGCAGGAGCGCGAGAAGCGCGAGGCGGATCAACGGCGGAAGACGAAGGCGGAGCCGTCCCAGAGGCGGAAGGGCTGGCGGTCGCTTCCGACCAAGGCGAGGCCGGATTCGGCGGCCCAGATCGGCGCCTGGATCTCGTCCCATTCGTCGGTTTCGTAGGAAAGGTTCAGCACGACGAGGGCACCGCCGGGTCGCAGGATGCGGGCGGCGTCGGCGAGGTGGGCGGGGACGATGCCAGCCTGGACAAGATAGGGGAAGCTGTCGATCGCCAGGATGAGGTCGAAGGAGTGGGCGTCGAGGAAGGACAGGTTCTGGCCGGCGGTGACCTCGAAGCGGAGGTTCGGCTGATCGACGTGGCGGCGGCGGGCCTCGGCGACCATGCCGGGGGAGACGTCCAGGCCGAAGACGGAGCGGCAGCGCGACGCCAGGGCGCCGGCGACCCGGCCGATGCCGCAGCCGAGATCGAGCACGTCAGCCTCGGGCGCGAGCAGGTCGGACATCTCGAGCCATTCGACGATCTCGGCCGTCGCGGCGGCGAGGATGAGGGGATCGCCGAGGGAATAAAGCGCGACGCTGGCTTCGGGGGAGGCGGCGACGGCGCGATCGAAGAAGTCGGCGATACGGGCGACCCCTTCCTCGGGGGTGTCGCCGGAGGCGTGGTGGTCTGCGCCGTGGAGGCCGATATGGGCGGTCAGGGCGTCGATCTGGGGCGTGTGAGTCAGCAGCAGGGTGCGAATGGCATCGAGCTGCGGGTGCGGTTCGGCGTGAGCGAGCTCGTTCTGGATAGCGGCGGCGTCGGCGCCGTTGAACATGAAGTGGGCGACGGCGATCTGCGGGGAGATGCGGCCGGCGATGCAGTCGTGCAGGGTTTGGTTCATAGCCAGCCTAAAGCCTCGAGTTGGGCGCCCTCGCCGTGAATGAAGCGATCACCGATGTCGGTGCGCCAGCGGAGATCGGGGGCGCAGACGTTGCGGGCGCGGAGAGTGGCGGCGTCGCGCGCCGCGGCGACCGTGGCGCCAGTGCCGGTGACCACCATGGCGTATCCGGTACGGCGGCGGGCGAACATCTGTTCGCCCTCCAAGCGGACGTCGGAGAGGTGGTAATGGGGCTGCTCTTCGGGCGCCGGGTCGTGGTGGTAGAAGAGCGGCGGGTCTTCGGCCGGGTCGGCGCCGGGTCGCTCTTCGGGAAAGGGCGGAACGGTGAGGACGATGCCGAGGGACCAGTCGGGCGAGGTCGGAAAGGTCGCGTGACCGCCTTCCAACATGCGGGTGAAGAGGTCGGCCCAGCCGGCGGTCTGCAGCGGGGCGAGGATGGCGAAGCCCGGGTTGCCGAAGCGGCAGGTGAACTCGAGGGGCCAGAGGCCGTCGGCGTTGGCGATCATGTTGAGGTTGACGTAGCCGACGTGGTTGGCCGCGCGAAAGACGGGTTCGAGGCGGGCAAGGGTGGCCTCGAAGATGCGGTTATGTTCGGGATAGGCGACCAGGGTGCCCATCTCGCCGGTCATCTCGCCCATCTCGCCGACGCAGAAGCGCTTGTGCTCGAAGTCGATGCAGGCTGGCCGAAGGAAGTGCTGGCCGTTGAAATAGGCGCCGACACCAACCTCGACGCCGACCAGGCGCGGCATGAGCAGGACGGGCCCTTGGGGGCCGCGGGAGAGCTGGAACAGCACGTCACGGCCGGTGGCGTGGTCGCCGACGAAGGTGGCCTTGGCGTTGTTGTGGTATTTCAGGACGGTGCGACCGGGGTTGGCGCGGAGCCATGCGGCGGCGTCGGGCGCGGTGGGAAAGCTGTGGGCCGGGGCGGTCTGCAACCCGGCATCGCTGAGGGTCTGCTGACCAAAGGCCCGGTCGTATTCGAGGCGATCGCCAAGCGCGCTGCCGCCGATGACGCGATAGCCCTCCGCACGCAGGGCGTCCTGCTGCGGGCCGACGCCGACGCGCTCGAACAACACAATGCCGTCGTTGGTGTCACCGCGGCCCACCCAGTCGAGTTCGGCCTGCCAGTCGGTGATCTTGGGCAGGATGCCTTCGAAGCAGCCGGCATAGGTGGGGTCGCCGGCATAGACGCGGACCTCGTGGCCCTCGCGCATGAGGCCGACATAAAGGTCTCCGAGTTCAACCTTGGAGCCGATTCCGAGAATGCGCACTAAGTCTCCCTTGGATCGAGCTGAGAGGACCGCCGCAGCGCAAGGGCGGCCGCAAGGACGGCGAAGGGCAGCAGCCATATCACGCGGCCTTCGTAACGGCCGAACACGCCGCCGAATGCACCGGAGATGAAGCCGTTAGCCAGCAGCCCGGTGCCGACCGTCGCGAGCAGGGCGGCGGGGCGAAACACGCGGCGGCGGAGGGTGAGGACGAACAGGACGACCGCGGCCGGAAGGCAGAGCAGCGCGATCGCGGCGTGGACGGCGTTGACCATGTCGAGCGCCGGGCGGTCAAAGGCGCCATGGGCCTGGGGAGTGCCGGCGAGGGAGGCCGCCAGCGCGCGGGCGGCGGGAGGGCCTTCGGTGATCGCCCCGTGCCATTCCTCGGGGGAGAGCTGGGTTTCGGACTGAAAGGTCACGAGCTGCCGGGCACCGTTGACCAGCATGTGGCCGGCGACCTGGAGCGGGAACATGGCGATCGTGCCGGCGACGACCTGGCCGGCTTCGGCCTTGATCTGCTTACCGGAGGCGACCGGAAGCGCGGGCAGCATACGCCAGATGAAGCCGTCCTCGGTCGAGGGCAGCGTATCAAGATAGGTGCAGAGTTCCAGACCGGAGGCGGGGCAGGTCGCGCGCAGGTAGTCGCGGGCCGGGCCGTCGGCCAGGAGGCGGGCGAGGAAATGCGGCGGGCTGTTGGGCGTCAGCGTGACGCGTTGGAAGATGGCGTATGAGCCGGCCAGCGACCCGGCGAACGCGAGGGCAACCGGGATCGCCATCGACACGGGGTGGGCCGACCAGCGAAATGGGGTGAACCGGGCGAGAATGGCGAGCACGACGAGCGCGGCGCCGATCGGCCACATGGTGACGTGCAACGTCGCCGACACGGTCGCGAGCAGGAGCAGGTACCACCGTTCCCACCGGCGCAGGATGTCGCGGCAGAAGCCGAGCAGGAACAGAGCCAGGATCAGAACCGCGGTGAAGATGTCGGGCAGGAGGTGCGCGACGTGCCAGGTGACCGGGGTCAGCACGACCAGGGCAAGGGTGGCGGCCAGGAAGGTGAGTGGGGTCGGGGCGGCGCCGGTGGCGCGCAAGGTGAGCAGGAGGAGATGGGCGACGATCGCGGCCTGGACGGCGATGGCCAGGCCGTAGCCGACGGCATGAAAGGGCCAGAGCGCGACGCCGTAGTAGATCGGGCGGACGGCATACGGCACCTGGAGGTGGGCGAGGCGATCGCCGTCGACGACGTAGGCCAGGGTGTCGGGGTAGAGGATGGGACCGCCGTTGCCCAGGGCAATGGCGCAGAGCAGCAGGGTCGCGCCGAGAAGGGCGGCAGTCCAGGCGATCGACGATCGGCGATGCTCCATGGCGCTCATGCAGTCTCCTTTATCCAGACAGTCCGGCTGCGGATAGTGCGGGGGTGGGTAGTCTGGCCAGACGGTTCGGGGCGGGGCAGAGTGCCGGGCAACGAATTGGGGGACTTCCATGATCGTCAAAGCGGGCCTGCTGCTCGGCTGCACGATATTGTCGGCGTTGCCGGCGCAAGCGCGGATCATCTCGATGCAGGTCCTCAAGACGGAGCCGGCATTCGGCGGGCAGAGTTTCGGGACCGTGGGGCGCTACGACCACCTGACGGCGCGCGTCGAGGGCGTGCTCGACCCGGCGGACCGGCGCAACGCGATCATCCAGGACATCGCGCTGGCGCCGAAGGATGCGCAGGGCATGGTGCATTACACCACCGACGTGGAGCTGCTGAAGCCGGCGGATCCGGCGCGCGGCAACGGCACCCTGATGTTCGAGGTGAACAACCGCGGCAACAAGCTGGCGCTGGGTGCTTTCAACGATGCGGTCGCCGGGAATACCGAAGCGCGCAACGGCCTGACCTCGCCCGGCGACGGATGGCTGATGCAGCAGGGCTACACGGTGATCTGGTGGGGCTGGCAGATGGACGTGAAGCCGGGCTGGAACCGGATCCTGATGCCGGAGATCGTGGCGCACCAGGCGGACGGGTCGCCGGTGACGGGGATCGTGCGGGCGGAGATGGAGACGCCCGGGCCGGTGAACTCGATGTCGTTCACGCGGAGCCAGCAGGTGATGGGGCCGCCGGCCGATAGCTATGACGGCTATCCGACGGCGCAGCAGGACAACAAGGCGGCGTTCCCGGACGGGTTCCTGCCGACGCTGACCGTACGGGCGCGGGAGCAGGATCCGCGCGTGACGATCCCCGCGACCGCGTGGCATTTCGGGACCTGCGAGGATGGGAAGGACGCCAAGCACGTCTGCCTCGCCGACGGGTTCAAGCCGGGTCGGCTGTATGAGTTGATCTACCGGGCGCAGGACCCGACGGTGCAGGGCATCGGCTTCGCGGCCTCGCGCGATCTGGGCGCGTTCCTTACCCATGCGAAGGCCGACGATGCGGGAACGGCGAACCCAATCTACCGCGACGGCGCGCACGCGATCATCGAGGGGACATCGCAGAGCGGGCGGATGATCCGCAGCATGCTGGCGCTGGGGTTCAATGAGGACGAGCGCGGGCAGCGCGTGTTCGAGGGCGCGTATCCGCATATCGGCGGCGGGCTGATGCCGCTCAACGTGCGGTTCGGGCAGGCGTATCGGGCGTGGGGCGAGCAGACGGACCATACCTATCCGGCGTATGAGTTCCCGTTCACCTATGGCAGCCAGACGGACCCGCTGACCGGGCGGACGGGCGGGCTGCTGGACCGGTGCACGGCGAGCAATACCTGCCCGAAGGTGTTCCACGTCGCGACGGTGCTCGAGATGTGGGAAGGGCGACAGTCGCTCGGCTTCACCGATCCGTTGGGCCGGCAGGACTTCACCGATCCGGACATGGTGCGGACCTACATCATGGCCAGCACGCAGCACGGTCCGGCCTCGCCGCCGCTGCCGGAGCCCGGCGTCGGCAACATGTGTCAGCAGCAATCCAACCCCAATCCGCAGACCTGGACGATGCGGGCGCTGCTGACCGCGTTCACGGCCTGGATCAAGGACGGCACGCCGCCGCCGCCCTCGAGCACGCCGACCATCGCCGGCGGGACGCTGGTGGCGCCGGACCAGGTGCGGTTTCCGCCGATCCCGGCCAACGAGTATGGCGGGGTGAAGCGGCCGGCGACGGTGACCAGCCGGGTGTACGATACGCTGCATCCGCTCGATTTCGGGCCGGAGTTCAAGCCGCAGGATGAGAGCGGCATCATCACGGTCGAGCCGCCGCGCGTGGGCACGGCCAGCTATGGCATCCTGGAGCCGCAGGTGGACCAGGACGGCAACGACATCGGCGGCATCCGCTCCGTGTTCGCGCAGGTTCCGGTCGGCACCTATACCGGGTGGAACGTCGGCCGAGCCGATCGCTTCGAGGGCGGGATGTGTAACCTGCAGGGCAGCTTCATCCCGTTTGCGCCGACTAAGGCCGCACGCGAGGCGGTGGGCGATCCGCGGCTGTCGATTGAGGAACGCTACGGGTCGGCGGGCAATAATGGCGAGGCGTACGTTTCGGCGGTCCGCAATGCGGCGGCACGCCTGGTGCAGCAGCGTTTCCTGCTGCCGGACGACGCCGCACACCTGATCGACGACGCGCAGAAGGGTGGCCCGGCCGCTGTCACGGGCAGTGCGGCACCGCGCGGCTGATAACCACTTGCAACCTCGGAGCATTCGGCGCGTCAGAGTGCCTTGCCCAACGGCCATCGAAATTTCGGAGTAAGCCTATGTCCAAAGAGAAAATCGTTCCCGCCAATGCGTTGGTCGTCGTTGCCGATGGCGGCAAGGCGATCCTGTTCCGCAACACCGGCACCGGCAGCGAGCTTCAGTTGAAGGAAGAACGCCGGGTCGAACCGTCGACGCTGACACAGGGGCCGTCCGGCGCCCGCCCGGCCGAGCAGAGCCCGGAGCAGACCGAGGAGGCGACGTTCGCCAAGAACCTCACCAAGCTGCTGACCTCCATGCATGACGAGCACGCGTTCAAGGAGATGGTGCTGGTCGCCGATCCCAAGACGCTGGGTGAGATGCGTGATGCCATGCACAAGCCGCTGGAAGGGTCGATCGCGTTCTCGCTGTCGAAGGACCTCACAAACAACTCGCTCAAGGAAATCGAGAAGAGCCTCAGCCACTAAGGCTTCTTTCGCCAAGCCTTGTGTGACTCCTGCCGGGTCGGCACACTCCGTCGCAAAATCGAGGAGACGTGCCGTGGCAGGAGTTTCTGTCCGCAAGGTTGTCAAAGCCTATGAGGGCGGCGTCCAGGCCGTGCGCGGGATCGACCTCGAGATCGCGGACCATGAGTTCGTGGTGCTGGTCGGGCCGTCGGGATGCGGCAAGTCGACGACGTTGCGGATGATCGCCGGGCTGGAGGAGATCAGCGGCGGCGAGATCAGGATTGGCGGCACGGTCGTCAACGACGTGCCGCCGCGCGACCGCGACATCGCGATGGTGTTCCAGAATTATGCGCTTTATCCGCACATGTCTGTGCGCGAGAACATGGCGTTCGGGTTGAAGCTGCGGAAGTTTCCGAAGGCGGAGATCAGCAAGCGCGTGGACGAGGCGGCGCGGATGCTGGACTTGGTGCCACTGCTCGAGCGCAAGCCGAAGGCGCTGTCGGGCGGGCAGCGGCAGCGCGTGGCGATGGGGCGCGCCATCGTGCGCAACCCAAAGGTGTTCCTGTTCGACGAACCGTTGTCGAACCTGGATGCCAAGCTGCGCGTGCAGATGCGGACCGAGATCAAGAAGGTCCACCAACTGGTGCCGACCACCACGGTGTACGTGACGCATGACCAGGTCGAGGCGATGACGCTGGCCGACCGGGTCGTGGTGATGAATGGCGGGATCATCGAGCAGGTGGGGCCGCCGCAGGAGCTGTATCATCATCCGGCGACCAAGTTCGTGGCCGGCTTCATCGGCAGCCCGGCGATGAATTTCATGCCGGTGCGTCTGGTTGGCGATGAGGGCAGTCTCGCCGTCCGGCTCGAGGATGGGCAGACGCTGCCGATCCCGGCGGCGCGCCGGGCGCGCTATGCGCCGCATGGCAACAAGGAGATGCTGCTCGGGCTGCGGCCGGAGCATTTGACCGACATGCTGGATCCGGGACGTCCCGGCCTGGCGCCATTCAAGCTGACGGTGGACGTGGTCGAGCCGATGGGCATGGAGACGCTGGTGCATTTCTTTCAAGGCACGACGGCGGCCATCGCGCGCGTCAGCCCGGACAACACGGCGCAGCCTGGCGATGGGCTGCAACTACAGGCGGATATGGCCAACATGCACCTGATCGATACCGCGTCCGGAAAAGTCGTTTGAGCGGCGGGCACGCGGAAAGTTCCGCGCGCGGGCTCACCGACCGCTCCGTCTGGATCACCGGAGCGGGAACGGGGATCGGGCGGGCACTGGCGTTGGCGTTCGCACGGGAAGGCTGTCGCCTGGCATTGACGGGGCGGTCGCGGGAGACGCTGGCGGAAACGCAGGCGATGGTGGAAGCCGCCGGCGGCAGCGCGACCCTGGCGATGGCCGATGTCAGCGACGCGCACGAGGTGACGGCCGCGCACCGGGCGGTGGCGGAAGCGATTGGGGACGTCGAGATCCTGATCAACAACGCGGGCACCAACACGGCGCGACGCGCATGGCGGGAGCTTTCGGCCGTCGACATGGGGCATCTCGTCGACGTCAACCTCAAGGGGCCGTTTCTCTGTTCACTGGCGGTGCTGCCGGCGATGCGGGAGCGGCGGGACGGGATGCTGATCCACATCGTCTCCAATGCGGCGGTCGGCATCTTCAGCGTGTCCGGGCCGGCCTACACGGCGTCCAAGCACGGGGCGCGGGCGATGTCGGCGACGATCAACGCCGAGGAAGGCATTCACGGCATCCGCTCGATCTGCATCAACCCGGGGGAGGTGGCGACGCCGATCTTGGACAAGCGTCCGAGGCCACCGACGGAGGCGGAGCGCGAGATCATGGTGCAACCCGAGGATATCGCGGCGGCAGCGGTATTCGCAGCCGGGCTGCCGGCGCGGACCTGCGTGGCGGAAATGACGATCACGCCGACGGACAACGCATTCTATCGCGACACGGCGCGTCACATTGCAGGAGAGGCATAATGGGCGAGATGGTTACCGTTCCGCTGGGAACGTTGCAGACGTTCATCGCGCAGATTTTCGAGGCCGCCGGATGTGCGCCGCCAGAGGCGGAGCGGACCACGCGGCACCTGCTATCGGCCAACCTGACCGGGCATGACAGCCACGGCATCATCCGCGTGCCGCGCTACTGCGACTGGCTGCGGGACGAGCTGGTGTTCGCGGGGCGCTCGATGACGGTGGTGAACGAGACGGCGACGCACGCCGTTGTCGACGGCCAGCAGGGATTGGGCCAGACGGTGGCCGAGCAGGCGGTCGATCTCGGCATCGGCAAAGCGAAGGCGGCCGGGCTGTCGGTCGTGGCGCTGCGCAATGCCGGGCATATCGGGCGGATCGGCGGCTGGGCGGAGCGGGCGGTGGAGGCCGGACTGGTGTCGATCCATTTCGTCAACGTCGGCAAGGGCGAGATCGTGGCGCCGTTCGGCGGCAAGGAGCGGCGCTTCGGCACCAACCCGATCTGCATCGGGGTGCCGCAGCCTGACGGACCGCCGCTGCTGCTGGACCTGGCGACCAGCATCGTGGCCGAGGGCAAGGTGCTGGTCGCCAGCAATGGCGGCAAGCCGATCCCGTCCGACGCGTTGGTGACGCGCGACGGGCGGATGTCGTCCGACCCGGCGGATTTCTATGGGCCGATCGAGGGCACGCGGATCCGCGACCCGGGCAACGGCACCGGCGCGCTACGGGCGTTCGGCGACCACAAGGGCAGCGGGATCGCCTTTATGTGCGAAATCCTGGCGGGATGCCTGTGCGGCAGTCCGACCGCAGGGCCGCTGACGGGTGGCAAGCGCGGCGGCATCGTAAACGGGATGCTGTCCATCTACCTGGACCCCGGGCATTTCGGAGCGTCCGGGTTTGCTCAAACGGCGGCGGATTATGCCGCCTATGTCCAGGCCTGCGACCCGGTGGTCACCGGTGTTCCGGTGATGGTGCCGGGACAGAAGGAAGCTGAGACCCGTGCCGACCGCATGCGCGACGGGGTGCCGTTGCAAGCGGAGACATGGGCGGCCATCAAGGCGACCGGCGCCGGGTTCGGACTGTCCGAACCCGGCTGAGCCTAGCGACACGCGAGGCGCCGCCCGGGACGGCATAGGCAGATCCGGGCTGGCTCGGGTAGTCTCCGCCCGTGCTCGGGCCGTTGGCTCGACATGAAGTCGAGTCAGGGACGGGGATCAGGCGTTGAGTGTGGGTGGCGGACAGCCTGGGCGGGGGCGCCTCGTCGACGCGTTGCGTAAGTTCCGGACGGCGCGCCGGATGCGGCGCGATGTAGTCGGCTCCAGTCGGCGCGATCCCGAACCGCCGATGGATAGCCGCAAGAAACTGACCCGGGTTGCCGCGGAACACGTGTTCTCCCGCGTGGCCGGGGCGCATCAGGTTCAGGGCAATGCGCTGCGGCTGTTGCAGAACGGGGCGGAGAACTATCCGGCGTGGCTCGAGGCGATCGGGCAGGCGCGGCACACCGTGCATTTCGAGAACTACATCATCACCAGTGACGCGACCGGGCGGCGGTTCCGCGACGCACTGGTCGCCAAGGCACAGGAAGGCGTCGACGTTCGAGTCCTTTACGACTGGATGGGGTGCCTGACCAAGACGAAGCCGGGCTTCTGGCGTCCGTTGCGGCAGGCTGGCGGCGAGGTGCGAGGATTCAACCGGCCGCGGCTGGATAGTCCGTTCGGCTGGCTGAGCCGCAACCACCGGAAATCGCTGAGCGTGGACGGGACCGTCGGCTATGTCGCCGGACTGTGCGTGGGCGATGTCTGGGTGGGAGATGCCGCACGCAAGATCCAGGCGTGGCGCGATACCGGCGTTGAGGTGCGAGGCCCGGCGGTGGCCGATATCGACCTGGCATTCGCACAGACGTGGAAATTCGCCGGTGGGCCGGCAATCCCTTCGGTGGCACGCGGGGCAGAGGTGGAGGCGGTCGGCGACATCGCGTTGCGGGTCATTGGCAGCAAGCCGGCGACGATGGGGCTGTACCGGTTCGACCAGTTGATCGCGGCGGTGGCGCGGGAGCGGCTCTGGCTGACCGACGCTTATTTCGTGGGCACGACATCGTATGTCCAGGCGCTGATCGACGCGGCGCAGGACGGGGTGGACGTTCGGCTGCTGGTGCCGGGCGCGTCGGACATTCCGGTGGCCAAGGCGCTGTCGCGGGCGGGCTATCGGGCGCTGCTCGAAGCCGGGGTGCGGGTGTACGAGTGGGACGGTCCGATGTTGCACGCCAAGACGGCGGTCGCGGATGGGCGCTGGGGGCGGATCGGGTCGACCAACCTCAACCTGGCGAGCTGGGCCGGTAATTGGGAACTCGACATCGCCGTCGAGGACACGAGCTTCGCCGGGCAGATGGAGAGCATGTTCGAGCGGGACCTCGACCATGCGACCGAGATCGTGCTGGAGCGACGGCGGGTGCTGGCGGCCGAGCCGCGGCCGCGATCCGGCGCATCGAGGTTCGCGGCACCGCGGCGGGGAAGCCCGGGTCGCATCGCGGCGGGAGCGGCGGGATTAGGCAGCACCGTGAGTGCGGCGATCACCAACCATCGTGCCCTAGGACCGGCGGAAGCCAAGGTGATGGCGATCGGCGGCGCGCTGTTGTTCGCGGTGTCGTTGCTGGCCGTCGTATATCCCCTGGTCGTCACGTTTCCACTGGCGATGCTGGGCAGTTGGGTTTCGGCGACGCTGATGATTCGGGCGATCCGGCTTTGGAGCGGCAAGCCGCCACCGCCGACGGACGACCGGGTCGGCGACATCGACGGCCATGTGGACATAACGTCATCGAGCAGCGGCTTGCAGGCGGATGCGGCTTTGACCAGTGTGCGGACCAATGATCAAGATCGTCAGTTGGAATCTCCTGCGTCTGACCGGAGCCACGCTTGACGACGTGGTTCGGCTAGCGCGGCAGGAACGGCCGGAACTCCTGCTGATGCAGGAGGCGACCAAGCGGATCGACGAGCTGCCGCGGATCCTGGGCGGCACCTATCATCGGGTGCAGCAGCCTGGGCGCATCCACGGCCTGGCATTCTGGAGCCCGCGGGACCTGCCGCCGCCGGAGGTGATCGCGCTGCCGGCGGGGTCGATGTTCCGCCGGGTCTCCCAGATCGTGGATGTCGGCCAGTTCAAGGTGGCCAACGTACACCTGTCACATGGGCAGTTGTTGAACCGGCGGCAATTGCGCCGGGTGGCGGAGTCGCTGCCGGAGCATGCGGCGGTGTTGGGCGACTATAATCTGGTGGGCCCGACGATGCTGCGCGGGTTCCGCGACGTGGGGCCGCGGGAACATACGCATCGGGCCGGCGACGTTATTCCACTTCGGATCGATCGGTGCCTGATCCGCGGGCTGATCTGCGGCCCCGTGCATGCGCTGCATCGAAGCAACAGCGATCATCGGCCGATCGTGGTTCGGCTCGGGACGCCGGAGATGCGGCTGAGCGCGGCCTAATCCGGCGTTAGCCGGCCGCAGTGGGGCTGTGACGAAAGGCCCAAAACTTTAGAATGCCGTAATTAATTGCTGCGACAATGGCCGAGATGAGGACAAACGCAGTGATCGGATTGGCCTTGATCGGGTCCGGAACCGCGAGCGCTACGGCAATCGCGATGAGGTTGCCGAAGAGCTGAGTGCCGACATAGCGGGGGAAGGCCGAGAGATGATTTCGGCCGGAGCGGAAGGTGAGGCGGTGTTGCAGAACGTAAACGGGTGGGATCAGCAGCGCGATGGTGATCGCGATGGACAGGCTCGGGCTGATGCCGGACTTGGTGAAGAACACGTTCAACGCCGTGTAGGCGACCGCGCCGCTGCCACCGATGACGAGGAACATCACCAATTCGCGCAGGCCACCATCGCGCACGAAGCGGCGGATCTGTTCGCGGCGGGCCGGATCGAGAGTAACGGGCATCAGGTGGGCGGCTCAAGTTTTGACGGCGCCCCATACCATGTTCACGCCGCAAAGACACGCTACGGCGTCGCCGGCCAGATCGGCGGTCGATCGTTGCAGCTTCAGGTAAGTCGGGTGGATTGAGGGTGGTTATGGATGATGTCAGGGCAATGCCCCTCGAACTGACGATATTGATGCCGTGTCTCAACGAGGCCGAGACGCTCGCGATTTGCATCCGCAAGGCGCTCGGCTACCTCGAGCGGAGCGGCGTGGCCGGTGAAGTGGTGATCGCCGATAACGGCAGCACGGACGGGTCGCAGGAGATCGCGACGTCGCTGGGCGCGCGCGTGGTGCCGATACCGACGCGCGGCTACGGGTCGGCGCTGCTGGGCGGGATCAAGGCGGCACGTGGACGCTACGTGATCATGGGCGACAGCGACGACAGCTACGATTTCAGCCGGCTGGAAAACTTCGTCGAGAAGCTCCGCGAAGGGTGGCAGCTCGTCATGGGCAACCGATTCCAGGGCGGGATCGCACCCGGGGCCATGCCGAACCTGCATCGCTATCTCGGCAATCCGGTGCTGACCTCCATTGGGCGCATACTGTACGGCAGCCCTTCGGGCGACTTCCATTGCGGCCTGCGTGGGTTCGACCGGCAGACCATGCTCGATCTTGGTCTCGATCTTCCGGGGATGGAGTTCGCCAGCGAGATGGTGGTCAAGGCGACCATCCAGAAACTGCGAATCACCGAGGTGCCGACGACATTGTCCAAGGATGGGCGGTCGCGGCCGCCGCATCTTCGCAGCTGGCGGGACGGATGGAGGCACCTGCGCTTCCTGCTGCTGTTAAGTCCGCGCTGGGTGTTTCTATATTCAGGCATGGTGATGCTGTGCGCCGGGCTGCTGGGAATGGCGGCGCTTGAGGCAGGGCCGGTGCATCTGCTGGGGGCGACACTGGACATCCACACCCTGCTGTATGCGGCGGTGCTGGTCGTGGTGGGCTTCCAGTCGATGTTGTTCTGGTTCTTCTGCAAGACGCTCAACATGACTCAGGGCATGTTGGCGCCTGACCCGGCCTTTGTGCGGATACATGACGGGTTCACGCTCGAGCGGGGGCTATTGCTTGCGCTGGCGATGGTGGTCGGTGGATTGGTGCTGGGCGTGATCGCGACGGCGGGTTGGGGCCGGGTTGGCTTCGGCAGCCTGGATCCGAACCATACCATGCGCCTGGCGATCCCGTCGGCGACCCTGATCATGCTGGCCGTTTCGACCGCGTCGATGTCGTTCTTCCTGAGCTTCCTACGTTTGACGCGTCGGGCTGGCTAGATGGGGCGCGAAGGGGTTGTACTCAGCGTCGTCGCCGTTCTGATCGCGGCGCCGCTGCTGCTCTGGCCGGCGGTCATCAACGATTACCCGCTGCTGTTCGGCGATACCGGCGTCTACATCAAGGACGGGATCGAGCATCACGTCAGTTGGCCGCGGCCGATGTTCTACGGTTTGTTCATGCTGCCGCTGCACATGATGCGGACGGTCTGGCCGGTGGTGATCGGCCAGGCAGTAATCGCCGCGAGCGTGCTGCTGGTGACGATGCGGGGGTTCCTGCCCCGCGTGCATTCGTTTGCGCTCATTCCGATCACGCTGGTGTTGACCATCGGCACGTCATTGCCCTGGTTCGTGTCGCAGTTGATGCCGGATCTATTCGCCGGGCTCATGATCCTGGTGCTGGCCATGCTACTGCTTCTGCCGCCCACCATGCGAGCCGGAGGGCAGATCGCCGCGGCGTTGCTGGCGGCTGGATGCATCACGATGCATCTGAGCCTGTTGCCGATCTCGCTGGCGGTGATCACCACGTTGTTCGTTTGCCGGTGGATCGTGAGTCGACGGTTGCGCGGGCTCGATATCCTACGCGGAGTGGCGGTTCCGGTAATGGCGGCCGGCGTGCTGATTGCGACCAACGCGGTGCTGATCGGCCAGCCGTCAATGTCGCCCTATGGCAAGATCTTCGTCCTGAACCGCGTGTTGGTCGATGGACCCGGCGTGCGTGCGCTGGAGCGGGAGTGCCCGCGCGCAGATTGGACATTGTGCGCGTTCAAGGCGGAGATCCCGACCATCGTCGATGAGGACGACATGCTGTGGGGCACCGGGTCGGTGTTGGATCGTGCCGGTGGATACAAGGTCGTCGCACCCCAAGCCTGGCCGATCGTATTATCTGCGTTGCGCGCGGAGCCGGTGACGATGATCAAGCAGGCGGCACGCAATGCGCTGATACAGTTTATCTCGTTCCGGACGGGGGATGCGTTGCTCCGGCCCTCCAAGTTCAATGACGGCGTATGGAGTTCCGTGTTCCCGCCGGCAGAGCAAGCTCGGTATCGGGCAAGTCGACAGTATCGCGGGCTCGAGTTGGTGCCGGACTGGCTACAGGCGATTCACGTCGTATTCGGCGCAATTGCAGTTGTCGTGGTTGGCGCCGGTGCAGTTGTAGCGTTGCGGCAAAGGGCGGTGATCGGCGGATTGTATGCGGCGATAACGATTGCCCTGTGCGCGAATGCATTTGTCGCAGGTGCATTGTCGGGTATTTATGACCGGTATCAGAGCCGCATAATTTGGTTGGCGCCGTTTGCGATGATGCTGATGCTGATGACCCGGTGGCAGCGGGACATCAAAGACTGACGCGATAGGATTACGTTCGCTGGGCCTAGCCGTTAAGCGGGGCCCAGACTGGGGTGCGGTCTTTATCGACGACGTTGGCGCGAACACCTTCTGCGAAATCTGGATGACTGCAAGCTCGCCGGGTCAGCAGCGTTTCAGCACGCTGACACTGTTCGAACGTCATGCTCTTACCTGCCTTGAGCAACTCAAACGTCCAGTTCAGGGCGCTTGGCGAAGCCGATCGTAAGGCGGCGAGCGCAGCCTGCGCCCACTCGGCGTCGACAGCTTCGAGACTGCTGGAAATGGCTGCAATCGACTCTTGTCCAAAGATCCGATCCACATCGGTCTCGATCAAGGAGAAAGCTGCCTTTGTGGGCGAGGTGGTATGGGCAGCAAGCGCGCCAATGCCATGTTCGGCCAACGCGGCCGTCAACGCCGGAAGCGTCTCTCGCGCTACATAATGCGTAGCCAGACCGAGCCAGCACGCGTCGGCTACACCGACCCGTGCGCCGGTCAGGCCTAAATACATTCCAAACGCACCGCGGAGACGCGGCAGAAAGTAACTGCCCCCGACATCAGGAAACAACCCGAGCTGCGTTTCGGGCATGGCGAAAGCGGCATGCTCGGTTGCGACGCGGAATGTGCCATGGACCGATAGACCGATTCCGCCGCCCATACAGATGCCATCGATCAAGGCCACGTAAGGCTTGGGATAGCGGGCCGTTAGATAGTTGAGCGCATATTCCAGCACAAAGAACGTTTCGACGTCTTGAGAACGGCCGGCCAAAACCCATTCACGAACACCACGAACGTCACCGCCAGCGCAGAACGCACGCTCACTGCTCGAATCGATAACAATCAGGTGGACGGCCGGATCGTGTCGCCACCCCTCCAAAGCAGCGGTAATGGCATTGATCATCTCAAGATTGAGAGCGTTCAAAGCCTTGGGCCGGTTGAGCGTAATATGCCCAGCACGGCCCTCTCTGTGCGTCACGACGGAAGCGGTATCGTTCATCGAGTTTGATTAGCGCCGACGAACGAAGCGGGATGCGAGATCGGCAATCATCCAGGCTTTGCCGATCTTAGTGCTCTTAGCGCGACGCTTGCCCGTCATGCCAATTGCAAGGCCTGCCACTTCGCCGATGGTGGCAAGGCTGGTGGCAGCGTTCTTGGCCTCCGTGAGACTCTGACGGCGCACTGCTGCCGCCTCAAGCTCGATCCGATCCGGCTTGTTGCTCAACGCCAGTGAGCCAAGCACGCCGGCAACGATCGCATCCACGACCAGCACAATCACTGCCGCAAGCCAAAGCGGAGTGACCATGGCAAGTAGGACAATCGCCAGGACATGCACCATGCCGACGAGAGCGAGGAGAAACACAGCGGCAGCAGCAGCTAAAGCTATGCGGATGCCTTGTCGCCTGGCGTAACGCTTGACGCGCAACGCCTCGGCCGCGGCGGCGACCTTGGCGAGTTCGAGCGCTCTCATCAGCGGGCGATACGGCCGATGACGTAACCAAGCCCGGCCGCGACCATGATCGCTACCACTGGAGCTTCACGAACGCGTTCGGAAAGAGCCGCCGACTGCTCTTGGTAAAGATCACGCGCCTGACTGGCATACTGCTGGGCGGTGTCAGCCGCCTGCGATATCGCCGGAGCGACGCGATCCGCCATAAGGCTCTGAACTTGCTCGCGAAGTTGAGCGATTTGTTCATTTGCGTCTTGCGCGCCGTGGTTGGCGTTGTCGGACATGGGGCCAATTGCCTTCGAGTTATGTGGTCAGATTAACGTGTAAGCAAAGATGCGGTTGCTGACAAAACACCCTTGCGCATTATCGCGCTCCGGCCTAGAAGGCGCCTCCGGATGCGGGCGTAGCTCAGGGGTAGAGCACAACCTTGCCAAGGTTGGGGTCGTGGGTTCGAATCCCATCGCCCGCTCCAGGAACAGTCAGTTTTCCCAACTGGCACATGTGAGTTTACCCATATGCTGGGACTCTCCGCTATTTGTTCTGTGTCGCTCACACTCTGTGGCGTGTTGCAGCCAAATGCGTTCCTTTAATCAAATACTGAAATTCGCGCTACTCTAAGCAAAGTCGCCTGCGTAAACTGGTTGTCGACCTACGATAGATGACGAACGTTATCCTGTGGCAATAATTTGTAGGCCCATGCGCGACGTCTCTTGTTTGTGGCGTCTTCCTGCCATCCGAGCAGTTCCAGCGGCTTCACGTCGTCGAGGACGCAATTAACCAATCTCCGACGACTTCTGACCGGTGGTCCGGGCTTAGGCTTGCCTATGTCTGGTCAGCTTGCTGCCATGGCTGGCGGAGCCGTCGGTCCGCGTTTCTGGATGCCTAAGATGTTTGCGTAGTGCCGCAAGCTTTTATGGGTTAGGTGACATGACTCTAATCCCGGATCTTAGTTGCCTTGTCTGCACGGCGTCGGCCTTCTCGACGCCATTGCTTCATTCGGTTCGGGACGCACGCTGCATCGGCAGCTGGTTTCACAATAGCTTTTGCTGGGATGGTTACTCCCGCAACCCGCGCGTGGGTTGCGGATGAACCTAGGCCAGATGCGATACGCTTTCGGTACAGACCACGTGCAGGTCGCTGATGGGCCTTGAGCGCTGGCTTGCTGACTACTGTCCTACGCCGCATTCAGCGTGCCACAAGCTGCAGGTTCGATTGCCTTCGCCTTGGTCGCGCTGCCGCCCACCGGCAATCCGCCCAGCGGCGCGGCGCTGGTGCTGACGGCTACGGTGGCGCAGGTTCTTGGAGCCGTTCCGCTTGCCCGGCTAAGTCGGGGAGAAACGCTGTTTTCTTCCTGAAAACGCCGGTGATGATGAAGATAATCGCGTTTGGCGATCAGGCCTGACATCGCGTCAGATGAACGGAACCGGATCTTACTAATCAGGTCCAAACATCTGCTTTCCAGGAACATCCAACTCGGCACGCAAGATGCTACCCGTGCCCGACTCCGTGATGAACAACGAGCGTCCGTCCACGCCGCCGAACGCCGCGTTGGTGGTGTGCAGGCCGGCGCAACTGCGGATGCGATACACCGGCTCGCCCATCTGATCGACGACCCAAACGCACCCCATGCCGACATGGGCGATCGCCAGACGCCCCTGGCTGTCCATGGCTAGTCCATCGGGTCCGCCCCACCCACCCGAGAGTTGGACGAACACGCCGACCTTAGCGACGCCCCCGTCGGCACGGAGCGGCACCCGCCAGATGCAGTTGCCGCGCGTCACCGCGAGGTAAACCATCGTCTCGGCCAAGTTCATCACCAGGCCATTCGGGCTCGGCACGTTGTCCAGCAAGCAGTCGACCCGGCCTGCAGGGCTGACGCGGAACAGGCGCCCGGTCGGATCATGCATGCCGGTCTGACCCTGATCGGTGAAGTAGAGGTCGCCGTTCAGGGCAAAATGGAGGTCGTTCACCGCCCTGAAGCGCTCGAGGTTGGCTCGCACGAGGTAGGGCGTCACGGCCCCACTGACGGGGTCGAGCACCATGATGCCGTTCTTGTAGTCCGCAATGAAGACCCGGCCGTCGCGATGGAACTTCAATCCGTTCGGCCAGCCATCATACTCGGCCACGACCTGGAAGCTGCCATCTGGCGTGATGCGGTAGATGCGGCCATTCGGCAGGTCGACGCACCACAGGTTTCCCTCGCTGTCGAAGGACGGGCCTTCGAGAAGCGAGTCGGACGGCCCGCCCGCTGGTTGGGCCCGGACCCATTCGTTATCGGCATTGTCTCGGCGAAGTTCGTCAGGCAGGCGGGCAAAGACCGTCGTGGTGACGTCCCGGGGCGGTTGGAAAAACATGCGAGCTCCTCAGGCGCCGATTGGCCGATGGGTCAGGGACAGGGCGGACGTGGCCCCGACAAGCAGCAGGGCTCCTGCCACTACGAAGGCATAGTCGTAACTGCCGGTGAGTTGCACGACGTAGCCAGTGACGATCGGAGCCAGGATGCCGAACACGTTGCCACCGAGGATGAGCAACCCTGTCGCCCGCCCGGCATCCCCCGTGTTGCGCAGCAGGTCGCTCAACAGGGCGATGTTGAGCCCGATCGTGGTCGCGACACCGCTCAGGGCGACCGTGATCAGCAGCAGGATAAGGTAGACGTTTGTCACCAATGGCGCGAACAGGATCACGGCTGCGACTAGCATCATGGCCGCTACCATGCGCCGCCGCCCGCCTTGCCTCACCGCCTCCGGAGACAGGCGGGAGTCGCTCAACCGACCCAGCAACACCGTCAGCACCACGGCCCCAAAATAGGGCAGGGACGTCAGCCAACCACTCTTGGCCAGGCTGATCCCACGTTCAGCCTGCAGATAGGCGGGGAGCCAGGTCAGGAAGAGATACTGCGTGTAGACGCCGCATCCCTGCGTGATCATGACCCCGGCCATCGAGGGTGACCGCAGCAGTGCCCATAGCCCGCTCCGCGGCGCGGTGTCGGCCGTCTCTGTCCGGCTTTGTTCGATTAGCATCGACCGTTCGGCCGTGCCCAACCACGAGGCCTCCGCCGGTTTGCGATACCAGACCAGCCACGCCGCCAGCCAGACGAAGCCGATCGCGCCGCAGACGTAAAACGCCGAACGCCATCCGGCGGCGGCGATGAGTGTCGCAAGCGTGAGATTACCGACTGCCGGGCCGAAATAGGCGCCGCCGTTGAAGGCCGTGGTGAACAATGCGCGCTCGCGCAGCGGCACCCACTGCCGCACCACCTGGCCCGCAGCCGGATAGGTGGTCGCTTCTCCGACGCCCATGAGCACGCGGGTGGCGATTAGCGTGCCGAAGCTGCCGGTCAGCCCAGTCAGCACCGTCGCACCGGACCAGACCGCAATCCCGACGGCGTTGACGACGCGTGCACCATACCGATCGACAATCCACCCCATGGGCACGAGGCACAGGACGTAGAGCCACAGGAACGACGAGAACAAGTAGCCCATCTGCACGGGATCGAGCTTGAACTCCTGCGCGAGCGGGGCCGCGGCGACGGAGAGGGCGGATCGGTCGATGTAGTTGATGGCAGCGAGCAGGAACATCAGAATGTAGATTCTAAAACGGCGGGTTTGCATTCATGCTCCTCGAGACGTTCGTAGCCGACACTCGCGGAATGGGTCGGACATCCTGCAGTGCTTCCGCCAGACCGCCAACTGCTCGTATCAGGTCTTCGCCATCGTGCATGCACTCTGCGCCAGCGGTCGCACTGTTTGTTCCGGCGCGAGTGTCGAGATGACGTTGCAGTAGTTCTACGGCTTGACGCTCTCGCTCGGTGTCTTCACCTGCAACAGCTGGGCTGGGATGACAGCGCAGTGGATCTTGATGCCGTAGCATCCTGCATGGGTCATCCCGTGGTTAGGTCCTGCCCAGTTTCGGCAAAAATCCGGGTCAGTGGAGGCGCGGGTCCTGTTGTTAGGTCCTACTGATACCCATCGCCGACGATGCGGAGGCAGACTTGATTAGCGAGCAGACGTATTACGCATTTACCGGTGCGGGTATATCATCAGGGTTGATCGAGCGAGACGTTGCCGATCGCATCGGGAAGGTCCGCCATTGCAGCGATAAGATGGTCGGCGCCTGCCAGTTCCAGTTCCTGACGCGAGCCGTATCCCCATAACACCCCGAGTGCAGGGATGCCGTTTGCGTGGGCGCCTGCAATATCGAACCGTCGATCGCCCACCATGACGGATTCCGTGTGCCCCAGTCCGTGCTGTCGGAGAACGTGCGCGATCAGCTCCGGCTTTTGATCCAAAGAACCACCGGGTTCTGACCCGTGAATGCCCGAGAAGAGGCGGCTTATCTTCAGATGTTCAAGGATACGGTGGGCAAATACAGTCCGCTTAGATGTTGCCAGAAACAAGCGTGCTCCAGATTGCTGCATGTCTGACAAGGTTTCCTCGACGCCCGGATACAAAGCGGTCTCAAACAGGCCACGCTCGCCGTAATCAGCGCGGTATGCCGCCAGGGCCTGATCGACACGGTCGTCACCGAACAAGGTCAGCAGGTCTCGCATCACATCAGCGATTGGCGGGCCTATAAGGGCAGAGATGTCCTGTGCAGGCGGCAAGACATGTCCGAGTGCCCCAAGAGCAGTGCGGAAACTGGCAATAATGCCGGGTGCGGAATCAACAAGTGTGCCGTCTAGATCCAGCAGGACGGCCCGACTCTGCAACGACATGCTATGCTCTTTTTACCGGAACGACGGTCATTGTTCTTGCTTCGGCATCGAGCGTCGCTGATGAACCCGGCGGCGTGCTCAGCGGTTCGTGCCCCTGATTGAGAGGAAGTCCGTCCAGGACTGGAACACCGAGATGTTCGGAATGCTCGGCTTCGCGCACCATGATCAGCTGCCGGTCCAAAATACTCGCGGGCGAGACGAAGCGCACCTTGTCACCAGGCCGCAACTTTCGGGAATGGACAGTCAATGGATCTGTCATCTGGGACCTCATGCAGCGTCATGCAGTCAACTTATTTACATATGACCTGGGTTCGGCTTGTGAACGAAATCCAGCCAACTCGGCTTTCATGAGGAAGTGTGAAGTTCTGACGTTGCGGAACGTAGCCGGAGCCATCGACGAGATGCTGCTGTTTCAGCACAGCGGTAGTATTGAGTCTCAGATCAAAGCGGATTTGGCATCCAGTACGGAGTGTCTGGTCAGATGAACGGGTTCTTGACCGTGCTAACTGGCTTCGACGGCGTCACGGTCTCCGGTAGCGTCGGATCGGTCTCCAACGCATGCACGATCGCGTCCAGCACTGCCTTGAGCACGTGGGCTTGCGCCAAGCCTCGCTTGTCGCGGGTCAGGTTTGCCCTACCGTAAAGCGTGACGCAGTCCTGTCCGTTTTCCAACGTAAGCTCACCGATTGTCACCGACGCAGCGTTGTCGGCGTAGGGTTTCAGAACCATCTGCGACTTGCCTTTCGTTGGCGGTTGCGTGGTGCGTGTGGCATCGGCAATTGGCCGAGCATGACTTTTGTGCCTCGCGCCAGTAAAGGAAAAGGGTCCACTCCGACCTGTGCGGCAAGCACGGCCAGGGATATCAGGTTGCAGGTGGGTGCGGCTGTGTTGGTGCAAAGGTAAGCGCCCGCGTCGCCGGTTGACGGCACATAGACAGCTTTCCACGTCGCGGACGGCACCAGCACCCGGCCACCAATCTGCTCCAGGTTTACGCCCTGGAAGGTCGGCCCGGTCACCACGTAAACGCTTCCTGCGCTTCGGGCGAGCCCGCGCACGGCGCTTTCGATGCGCTCCCAAATGCCGCCGTTCAGTTTGGTCGTCTGCGGCACCACGTTGGCAAGCGAGAAGCTTTCCTCCTGGGCTGTGGCATCCGACATGTCTCCACTCGGCGTCATGTGGCCGCGATCAAAACCGGAGCGTACATAATCGGCAAGCTCGGCCCGGTCGTCAGCGGGCAAGTTGTCGTCGGCGTGGAACAAGTTGACCCGCTTCGTAGTGCGGGCAGTCGCGAGTTCGGCTGCGGTCAGGTGCTCGGCCGACCACAGCGCGCCGCGCGTGATGCCGGAGGCGAGAACCGCATATTCCTGGTAACACAGCGAACTGGTTCGTGCAGCCAGTCGCTGGTTGAGCAGTGCAGGCGCCCCGCCATCGACGAACAGTTGGCGGCAGGATGACAGTGGTGCGGCATGTGCGACCAGCGGCAACAGGAGTAGCGCAGGTATGGCAAAGTAACGGAGCATCGTCCGTCCATGCAGTCGGCTGTCACGGGAAGCAAGCCGGCGAGCCATAAATTGACTGACATGCATTGGCCGTCTTCCGGAACGCTCTCGTATGCTTCCCCGATCGGCACGCCAGCCGAAACTATCAGCCGAGACGGCGCAAGCCCAGGCCATGCCGTAGGCCGATCATAGCGTCGAGATGGCCACCGTCATGATAACAGCCTACGACCGCTCAACTGTGCGCGCCTCGATCTCCAGCAGTTTCGCGAGGCCGATCGTCTTGTGCACCCGGGTCTGTTCAGCGTCGGCATCGTCTCCGAGCGCGCTGTCGGCGCGGCCTGCGGCAATCGCCGCGTAGCTTTGTCGCAAGGCGTAATGCATTGCGAGAAGCGGGGTCGAGGGATCGACGATGAGCCTGTAGCCCAAAGCGGCGAGTTCCGGGACGCTCATTCCCGCATGGGAAAGCCCGCCAGCCGGCGTCATGTACATCAGCGGCCGCGGCAAACGCTCGGCGATGACGCGGAGTGCGGACGGTTCCCGCGCGAGTACGAACAGCATGTCGGCTCCGGCTTTGGCATAGGCTTCGCCCCGCCGAAGCGCCTCATCGAGCCCGTCAGTTCGTAGGGCGTTGGTACGCGCGATCACCATGAAATCACCATTTCGGCGTGCCGCTACCGTCTCGTGAATCTTGGCAACCATCAGCTCGGTCGGAATGATGTGCTCAAGCCCGACATGATGGTGTGCTCGCTTGGGCAGGATTTGATCCTCGATCTCGATTGCGGCAAATCCCGCAGCTTCAGCCATGCCGATCGTGCGGTGCATGTGCATCGGATCGCCCCACCCGCATGCTCCATCGAGAATCAGCGGTAGTGAAGATACGCTGGTGATGCCCAGCCCGGCTTGGATCATGTCAGATAGGGAAAGGTTCGCCTCTGTCACCGTGGTCAAGTAGCCCATCGCGCCGCCGCCCAAGTAGAGCGCGGCAAACCCGGCCTGCTCTGCCAGACGGGCCATCATCGCGTTGAGCACGAGAGGAGCGACCGTCGGGTCCGGCTTCTGGAGCAGTGTCCGTAGGCTCGCTCGGTCGTTCGGCATGCCGTCTCCTGACTGTTCGATTTCTTGGCGCAGGCCGCACCTGACGATAGCCTGGCAATCAAAACTAGGGAGGAACAGCATGGACCGTCCAGTGACCCGGCGCCGTCTTATCCAGGGCGCGTCCGCAGTCGGCACGCTCGCATGGGCTGGGTCGGCCGCTGCCGCCCGACCGATCCGGATCGGCATGCTCACCGAACTTTCTGGCCCGAACACATCCGGCACCGGCCCTGGCTCCGTAAACGCGGCACAGATGGCAATCGCCGACGCGATCGCTGCGGACCCATCGCTCCCGGTCGAGTTGCTTTCAGCGGACCACCAAGCCTCGGCCGACGTTGCACTCCAGGTCGCGCGGGAGTGGCTCGACACGCGCGACGTGGACGCGATCGTGAACGTCAACAACTCCGCCGCCGCGCTTGCCGTGGCAGACCTCGTTCGGCAGCGGGACCGGGTCGCGCTTTTTTCAGCGCCTGCCAGTTCGGCTCTGACCGGCGCGGATTGCGGACCCAATCACGTCCAATGGACCTATGACAGCTGGGCGTTAGGCAATGCCGTCGGCGACGCGGTAACGAGGGACGGTGGGCAAACCTGGTTCATCATTGGGGCCGACTACACGTTCGGCCACACTCTGGCCGCTGACACGGAACGGGCGGTGATTGCCGCAGGGGGACGGGTGCTCGGCAAGGTGTTCACGCCATACCCCAGCACGACGGATTTCTCGTCATTCCTGCTGCAGGCGCAATCGAGTGGAGCAAAGGTGATCGCGTTCGCGAACAGCGGCACCAACACGACCAACTGCATCAAGCAGGCTGCTGAATTCGGCTTGATTAAAGACGGCACGAGGCTGGCAGCCATGCTGTTGACCATTGCTGACGTTTACGCGCTGGGGTTGGACGTGGCGCATGGTCTGGTCCTGGCATCGGCGTTCTACTGGGATCTGAACGACCGGACGCGGGAATGGAGCCATCGTTTCGGCGAGAAATCCGGCGGGCGAATGCCTACCATGTTCCAGGCCGGTGACTACTCTGCCGTCACTCACTACCTCAAGACGGTCCGTAGTATGGGAACAGCAGAGGCGCAACGGAGTGGCCGGGCTACCGTAGCGGCCATGAAAAGCATTCCCACCGACGATCCATTGTTCGGAAAGGGTCTCATCCGGTCGGACGGGCGCAAGCTGAACCCGATGTTCTTGTTCCGGGTCAAAACAGCCGCCGAAAGCCGCAGCGATTGGGATCTTTACACGCTACTTGCCACGATCCCGAAGGAACAGGCATTCCGTCCGATGGACGCAGGCAATTGCCCGCTGCTGAAGCCGTGACACGCGCGGTCATACCGCATGTCGATGATCTCGGCGGCAGCCACGGGGCGAACCAGGCTTTCCTGGAGCTGGCCCGTGCGGGGCGGGTCACGTGCGGGTCGGTTATCGTTCCAGGGCCCTGGTTCAGGGAGATCGCGGACGCCGCCTGTGCGGATCCCTCGTTTGATGTCGGTGTCCACCTGACGCTCACCAGCGAATGGGAAGCGTGCCGGTGGGCGCCGATCTCGACCGTCAGCCGCGCGTCCGGGCTCATCGATGACGACGGGTATTTTTGGCGAGATCTGGAGGGCCTGCGCCGCCATCTCGTGCCGGAGGCCGCAGAGGTGGAGCTGCGGACGCAAATCGAGCGGGCTCTCTCGTCGGGCATGCGGCCGACGCACGTCGATGCGCATATGGCCGCCGCGATGTTGCCGGAGTTGCTCGATGTCCATGTGCGGCTCGGACGCGATTACGGGCTGTTCCCGGTGCTGCCGCGCTCGATTACTTGGCCGCCTAATCTCCCTGCATACCAGGTCGCCATCGACCGACTGGATGCGCAAGGCGAGAAGCTGGTCGACCATTGCCGGGGCACGCTTGCGGTACAGCCCGGCGAGCTTACCGACCGGTGGGCCGAAATCCTGCACGACCTGCCGGAAGGATTAACCCATCTCGCGCTGCACTGTACAGTGCCCGGCGACTTTTCGGCCCTGTCGTCGCAGCACGCGCCCTGGCGGTACGCCGAATACGAACTCTTTGCGAGCGGCACCTTTGATCGCCTTCTTGCCGCCGAGGGCATCGCTGCTGTCGGACTGCGCGCTCTCCAAACGCCCTTTACCGAGATCGCCGACCGCATGCGACGTTCTCCAGCGACATGACTGGGCCACGGAACATCACCTGTCCGGTCCCGCGGCCGCGTGACAATCTGCGCTTATGAAGATTGGAATCCTTGAGACGGGTCGACCCCCGGAGACGCTGCAGGCGGAATGGGGCACCTACGCCGACATGGTCCGCACGATGCTTGGGCAGGATCGCGACTACCGGGTCTACGACGTGCAGGCCGGAGAGCTTCCGGCCGATCCCGGCGAGTGCGGCGCCTACGTCATCACCGGGTCTTCAGCTGGGGTTTATGACGACTTCCCCTGGATTTCACCGCTGCTGGAGGCGATCCGCCAAATTCGCGGACGAGCAAAATTGGTCGGGATCTGCTTCGGCCACCAAGCGATGGCCAAGGCGTTCGGCGGTGAGGTAACGAAGTCGCCGAAGGGCTGGGGTTTGGGCATGCATCGGTACAAGATCGTCAGCCCGCCGCCCAGCATGGTGGAGCCGCTGACCGTCGCCATTCCCGCCTTCCATCAGGATCAGGTCGTCAAACAGCCACCAAACGCGAGGGTGCTGGCCGCCAGCGACTTCACCCCGTATGCGGCGCTCGGCTATGACGACGACACGTTCTCGATCCAGGGGCATCCGGAGTTCACCCCGGAGTTCTCGGCTGCCCTGATTGAGGCCCAGCGGGACCGCTACGGTGCGCTCGCCGATGCCGCCCTGTTGTCCCTTTGGCAACCTGATGACGGCGGACGTGCCGCAGCCTGGCTCCGCCGCTTCGTCGACGGCGGCGGCCTCGATACCCCGGGCTGACTACCTCGGTTGCTGCAGTGCGACTGATCGGCCGTAATACACGCGCCGTTCAACGCGTCTAGACGTGTAATGGAGGATCCATGCCCGTCCGTAGCATCCTCTGTCGGGTTCGCCGCGTTCCAGGGATAACGGACGGAGCCGCCGAGCACACCTTTGAGATCGGCACGATGGGCTGTCTGCGGAAATAGTCCGTTTACGCCGTAGAGCGTATCAAAGACGTAATACCCGTGTTGCACGGCGACGAGTGCGGTCGAAAAGACGAGATCTAGCGAAACCGGACTGGTCGAGGGCACGAGATGCAGCGTGTCTGCTCGTGCGTTCTGCGCCAAGGAAGGGCGTGCAAGAACCGAGGCGACAACGGAGGTGCCCGCCCATCCCACCAACGTCCAGCGGCCGATTACCGTGATGTCGTCCTTGTCCGGTTCGGGTGCGGCATACTTCCAAAAACACCAAAGGATGTCGCAGGCTTTCTTTGAAAGCACGACGGTCGGAGCACCCAATCTGGCTCAATAGGGCTGGGCATCAGGACGGCAGTGGCAGGCCAGTAAAGCTTCGTCGCTTTTCCAGCAGTTACGTTCGGTTCTCCAGCAGGCGGCCTTTGTAGCGTATGGTATGAGGCATGCGCCTTTCATCCAATCCGCACGGTCTGCACTGATGGATAATGTTCCGTCGCATTGCCGCTCTTGAGCGGAGCGCTGAAGACAGGAAGACTGACTAAGCTGGAAGCTTTCTAGGTCTCGACTGACTCACATCAAAACCTTGTTTCTCTAAAGGCGCAAAACGATCCCTTAGTGCTTCCGCGAACGCCCGCGTGGCTCCAGACGATGGTCGCTGGTCAGGAAGGAGGAGCAGGAGTCGACTGGAGACGGTCGGCGAAAGTGGGCGCAATACCACGCCTAAGTGCAGATTTGCTTCTGCACTCAATCTATCCATTACCGCGATCCCGGTGCCTTGCATCACCAATCGGCACGCAGTGCTGGCGAGGGGCGTATCCACAACCGTGCGGGGAATGGCGTCCGTCACTCTGAACAAGGTGTCGAAGCTGACGCGCAACGGATTAACAGCGGCCAGAGCTATGAACGGCTCCCCCGCTAGTTCGCCTGCGGATACACATGCTTCTGCCACGAGGCGATGCTCCGGCGGGAGCACGCACACGGCTTCCGAGGTGCATAACACTTCGCTACGCACGCCCGGTACCGCAACATCGAACTGCGAGATGCCGAGGTCTGCCCGTCCGCTTGCCACTGCCTGGGCCGTGCCGGGCGAGTCCAGGGATTGCAGTGAGGCGGACAGCCCGGGGTGCTTGCGAAGAAACGGGGCCAGGACCTCCGGCAGGTAATGACTGGCAATGACGTGAGTTGCCGCAATGACAAGCTGGCCTTGACGCAAGTCGCGCAAATCGGTCGCCACTCGCGTCAGATAGTCCAAACCCAGGAAGGCCCGACAAATCTCGCGGTAGAGGGCATCTGCTTCGGGCGTCGGCACCAAGCGTCGCCGAACGCGCTTAAAGGCTGCAAAGCCCAGCTCCCGCTCGAGTTGGGCAAGGATTTTGCTGACTGCTGGCTGGGAAACGTTCAACCGCTCGGCCGCGGCCGTGACAGTGCCCATCTCCATAACAGTACGAAATATCTCACACTGCCTAAGGTTCATCACATTGACCCTCGAAGTTCATAACCTGACGGAATGAACATCTGCGCATAAGTGCTTTGACCGAAACAAACATCCCTCGGTAGGTTTCTTGCATGGCAAACCGACAGATGAAGCTTGGCCTCAACATCGTCGCGAACGGCGCCCATGCTGCGGGTTGGCGTATGCCGGACGCCAGGGAGGATGCCGCCACAGATATTGGCTTGTGGCAGGACATCGCCCGCGCTGCAGAGCGGGCACGTATTCATTTCATGTTCTGGGCCGACGGCATCGCCGTGCGCCACTCCGCACGCGACGACGAGGAGCTGTCGTTCAATCCTCGGATCGACGTGTTCGAGCCTTTAACGGTGATCGGCGCATTGGCTGCGGTAACTGAGCACCTTGGGTTTGTCGCCAGCGCCTCGACCACCTTCAACGAACCCTATCACGTCGCGCGGAAGTTCGCTTCGCTGGACTACGTGACACGGGGCCGGGTTGCCTGGAACGTGGTCACGTCCTGGAGCGAGCAGGAAGCCTTCAACTTCGGCCGCGATGCGTTGCTCGAGCATGCGAAACGGTATGGTCGAGCCGAGGAATTCGTCGACGTGGTCTTCGGCCTCTGGGACAGTTGGGAGGATGACGCGTTCATCCGCGACAAGAAGACCGGCCATTATTTCGAACCGTCGAAGCTCCACACCCTCAACCACAGGGGCGAGCACCTGCAGGTCAAAGGCCCCCTAAACGTGGCCCGGCCGCTGCAAGGCTATCCGGTCATCGCGCAGGCCGGCTCCTCCGGGCCGGGGCAGGACCTGGGCGCCCGCATCGCCGACATCATCTACACGCAGCAGAAGACCAAGAACGACGCAGTCGCCTTCTACCGCAGCGTCAAGGACCACGGGGTCAAGGCAGGACGCGACCCGGCGACCATGCTGGTCATGCCAGGCATCGTACCCATTCTCGGCCGCACGCGGATGGAGGCCGAAGACCGTTGGGCGCAACTGCAGGATCTGGTGCATCCCAGTGTTGGTCTGCCCATGCTGGCCAGCGTGTTTGGCGACCTGTCGAGCCATCCGCTGGATGGGCCGGTACCGGAACCTTTGCCACAATCCAACTCGGTGAAAAGCGCTTACGACAAGTTGGTCAGGGAAGCCCGAACGCCGGGCATGACCATCCGCAAGCTCTATCAAGGTCAGGCCGGTGCGTCCGGCCACTGTGTGTTCATCGGCACACCGGCGGAAGCGGCTGACGAGATGCAGGACTGGTTTGAAAGCGGCGGATGCGACGGGTGGAACCTCATCCCACCTTACTTGCCAGGGCCGGTTTACGAGGCATTGGACACCTTGGTGCCAGAACTCCAGCGCCGCGGCTTGCACCACACCGAGTATGAAGGCCGCACACTGCGCGACAGCCTCGGCCTGGCACGTCCGATGTTCCGCAGTCGTGGCCGGATCAAGCCCGCTACTCGCCTCGCCCCTTCCTCGGAGACGCAACCCGCATGAACTTGGTTCTTCGCTCCTGCAGCGCCGCCTTGGTTCTCCTGCTTGCAACATCCACCCTGCCAAGTCGGGCAGACGAGCCGGGATCTGACCCGGCTCTCGTGCAGCAGCCGGATCCGGCGTTGAAGAAACTGCTTCCCGCAGGACGGGAAGGCCAGGCTTTCACCCTTGCCGTTTCCCTTGGCTCCCCGCCCGATGATTTCAGGGACGAGAAGGGTCAAATTGTAGGCTGGGAAATCGACCTAGCCCGTGCCGCCGTGCAACTTCTCGGCCTGCCGCTGGAGATTCGTCCGACGACATTTGATTCACTCATCCCTGGCTTGCAGGCGAAACGCTTCGACGCCGCAACCGGCCAGATGGGCGTGTCCGTCGCACGGGGAAAGATCGTGGACCAGATCGGCTGGCTTACTGGTAACGAGTTGTTCGCCACGAAGAGCACGAACCCGATCAAGGTGAACGGGCTGGATGACTTGTGCGGCGTTACGGTCGCAACCACGCGCGGCTCCCGCGAAATGGTGTTCGTCGAAGACCATCAGCCCAAGTGCGCTGCCGCAGGCAGGAAGCCGATCGAGGCTCTTGCCTTCAACGACGGCAATGGTGCCGCAGACGCAATGATGAGCGGCCGCGCCGAGTTGTTCTGGTTGGGCTCAACTGCGGTGAGCTACTTCGTCGCGCAAACCAAAGGCCGGACGCATGTCGTCGGTCATTACACCGATACCAGCTACATCGGTATCGCGTTGCCGAAAGGCTCAGACATGGCCAAACCAGTTCAAGCGGCGCTTGAAGCGCTGCACGCCAATGGCGGCTATGACAAGATTGTCAAGAAGTGGGGGCTGGAGGACGGCGCCGTAAAATCCTTTCCGCTGAACCCGACCAACGTCGAGAAGTGAGCGCGGCCAAGCCTGAGGAACGTTCGGAAACGCCGGAACTTCCGGTAGTTCCGCTCCGGCACCCTTGGACACTGGGTTTCGCGGCGCTATCCGTGCTCGTGGCCGGCGCCGTGCTTTATAGCGTATCCACCAATCCAGCATTCGGTTGGCCCATGGTGGCCGAATACATGTTCGACCCGCAAATCCTTGCTGGGCTTGGCCGGACGCTGGAACTGACTGTTATCGCGATGGCAATCGGCCTCAGTCTCGGCACGGTGCTGGCCATAATGCGGCTTTCGACCAACCGACTGCTCTCCGTGCTGAGTTGGCTATACATTTGGTTCTTCCGAAGTGTACCCGTTCTGGTACAACTAATCTTCTGGTATAACTTTGGTGCGCTATATCCGCGTATACGGCTCGCATTGCCTTTCGGTGCCGTACTTTTCGATGCCAGCACGAACGTCGTCATCACCCCGCTTACGGCCGCACTGGCCGGTCTCGGCCTGGCACAGGCAGCCTATACGGCAGAAGTGATCCGCGCCGGTATCCTGTCAGTACCATCCGGGCAGACCCGTGCAGCCAAGGCATTGGGCATGGGGCCCGCCACCATCTTTGTTAGGATCGTGTTTCCGCAGGCCATGCGATTGATCATCCCGCCTGTTGGCAACGAAGTAATCTCCATGGTGAAAGGCACTTCGTTGGTGAGTGTGATTGCGATGGCCGACCTTCTTTATACGGCTCAGCTCATCTACTCCCGCACATACGAAACCATTCCCCTTCTGATCGTCGCTTCGCTTTGGTACCTGTTGATCGTGTCGGTTCTGTCTGCGATGCAGAGTGGGCTCGAGCGGCGCTTCCGGCATCATTGAGATGGCGGCAAATATGACTGAGCCCATGGTCCGCATTCGCGGCATGTCTAAACGGTATGGTGAGCGGGAAGTGCTGAACGGCATCGACCTCGATGTCATGCCTGGCACGGTGATGTGCATCATCGGACCATCCGGCTCAGGCAAAAGCACGCTGTTATCCTGCATCAACCATTTGGAGCGGATCGATGGAGGCCGGATCTGGGTGGGCGGCGAACTGGTCGGCTACCAGGAACGGAACGGGCGCCTTTATGAGTTGCCGGAACGGCACATCGCACGCATGCGACAAAGCGTGGGCATGGTGTTCCAGCACTTCAACCTGTTCCCGCACATGACCGCATTGGGCAACATCTGCGAGGCTCCGATCCGAGTGAAGCGGGAAAAGCCTCGGGTGGTCCGGGAACGCGCGATGCAGTTGCTGGAACGCGTCGGTCTCGGCGCCAAGCACGACCGCTACCCGGCCCAGCTTTCCGGTGGTGAGCAGCAACGCGTGGCCATCGCCCGGGCGCTGGCAATGGAACCGAAATTGATGCTGTTTGACGAGCCGACCTCGGCTCTTGACCCGGAACTCGTGGGCGAGGTCCTGTCCGTCATGCGGGATCTAGCGATATCCGGCATGACCATGATGGTTGTGACGCACGAACTCGCCTTCGCCCGGGAAGTCGGTGATGCCCTTACCTTCATGGCGGATGGGATGATTGTGGAGCGTGGCAGCCCGCGTGCGCTGCTATCTAACCCGCAGGAGGGCAGAACCAAGGACTTCCTATCGAGGGTCCTGTAAAACAAACGCTGGCGGTCAGCGCATGAAATTTTACGGATTGGTCGTGTGCCGGCTCACGTTTGGGCTTGCAGCGTCGTCTACACCGACAAGGGGCACGGCAACGGCTTCGACATAGTCAAGGCGGGCACCGTCAACACGATCGATGGCCGCCAAGTGCCGTTGGCCGACGCCGGGCGCGACGCGCATTTCCAAGCCGATCTCAGCAACGACGAACGAGCAGCGTTCCTGGCTACCTCACCGCACCGGGTCGCGTTCAAGGCAGCTCATTCGAAGCAGAATCCCGAAAAGGATTGGGGCGAGAACGTCCGCTCGGCGATCCGCTTTGCCCTGCTGGAACTCGCCAAGCGCGATCCGGATTGGACCCGGGCTAATACGCTGGTCATCGCCACCGGGAGTTCAAACGGCGGTGGTGCGGCCCTGTATGCTGCCGAGAAGGATGCTGCCGCGTCCGAGCACCTGATCGACGGCACCGTCGTGCGTGAGCCACAGGAACAGAGCCGGCCGGATGATCGGGTGGTGGTCGACCATGTAGGCCGTCAGCTGAACGGCAGCGGACGCACGCTGCTGGACTACTTCAGTTTCGGCAACCTCTACCAACCCTGCGCCATACTCGCGATGGCCGGGTCACGGTCCCCGACTAGGAGGAGTGGAGCTCGTTAGTCCGGGTCGCGGTCTGGCCGAGAGGAAAGGCTCACGTGCGCCGAGCTACGTCGTATCCTTGCAGGATGCCGCTACGAGGCGTCGTAAGAGTGGTGCTGTAAGCGGTGGGAAGCGCCACGGCCCCAAGCGGCACGTAGGGAACGTCGACCCAGAACTGCCGCTCCATCTCCGCACAGATGGCCTTCTGTGCCCCCTGATCTGAGGTCTCGAACCATTGTGCCCGCAGCGCCTCCATGCGCGGCATCATAGGCCAGCCGAACCAGGCTGCACTGCCACTGCGCAAGCCCAGGTGGCTGGCGGGATCGAAGTTGTTGGTCCAGGTCAGGTTGGTGAAGAACGCGCTCCACCCACCAGCGCCGGTCGGCTGCTTGCTCGACCGGCGCTGCACCGTCGTTCCCCAGTCCACGGATTGCAGGTCCACAATCATGCCGATCTGCTTCAGCATGTCTGCGGCAAGTTCGGAGTAGGCGTTCTCCGGCGGAAGATCGACGGCGCCCAACAGGACGGTGGGTTCGTTCTTGTAACCTGCCGCCTGGATCTCGCGCCGGGCTCGGGCCAAGTCGCGCGGTCCAGTCATCACCTCGAGGCCGGAGCGGCTGTCCATCGGCGTTCCGGGGTTGAATACCGCAACCTCGTCTGACCACAGGGTGCGGTCGTCTCCGATGGCAGCCCGCATGAAATCGGTCTGGCTGAACGCGTGAAGCAGCGCACGGCGAATTGCGGGATTGTCGAACGGTGGCTGCAGGCAGTTCAACACCATGACGGCCAGATCGCCAGCCAGGGCGGAGCGCGTCACCTCAACCTTGCGGCTGGCGCGGAGCAGGCCGAGCA
>CAZTJC010000004.1:0-2870 GCA_964613945.1 uncultured Acetobacteraceae bacterium | reverse complement strand
GCCAGGGCGGAGCGCGTCACCTCAACCTTGCGGCTGGCGCGGAGCAGGCCGAGCAGGTCGGCGGAGGGTGTCTCTACCCAATCGACCTCGCCGTTGATCAGTGCGTTGACCTTGGTGGAGGCATCCGGGATCACTTGCCATTCCACCCGGTCGAAGTGCGCCCGCTTCGGCCCTGCGGTGAACGAGGCGACGCCATCGCTGCGGGGTTGGTATCCCTCAAATCGCCGGTAAGCGACGCTCGATCCGGCAACACGTTCGTCCGCCAGGAACCGGTATGGGCCGGAGCCCACCATCTCCGTCACCTGCTTGCCAGGGTCGGTGCGGGCCAGGCGTTCCGGCATGATGCATGGCATTGTCGAAGGCTTGCCCAGGGCGTTCGGGAGTAGCGGAAATGGGCGCTTGAGGCGGAAGCGGATCGTGCGGTCATCGGGAGCCGAAAGTTCGTCGGTCGCCGCCATCAATGTCTCGCCGAAGCTGTCCCGGGCACCGAAGCGGCGAATGGAAGCGACGGCGTCGCGGGCCAGCACGGGCTCGCAATCGTGGAAGCGCAGACCCTCGCGCAGTGTGATGGTCCACTGCTTGCCGTCATTCTCCACCACGTGTCCGGCGGCCATCTGCGGCTGGATGCGGAGGTCGGCGTCCGTGCCGTACAAGGTATCGAAAACCATGTAGCCGTGGTTGCGGACGACGGGTGCCGTGGTCCAGACCGGGTCGAGCGCCGCGAGGTCGCTTGCGGGAACGACCCTCAGCGTGGTGGCCGAGGCGGCCCTGACGACAGCGGGCGCGACAAGCGCGACGGTAGCGGCGAGCAGGGTACGGCGTCGCATGGCGGCTCCTGAAGGTGCAGTTCGGAAGGGGGCGTCGTTCAGGTCCCGACGGCCAGGGGCGCTCGCATCTTCTTCAGCATGGCGATCACCGACTGTGCCGTGATCCGACCCGTCTTGGGGTTTGTGCTGGGGATATTCTCGATCGTCATCGACAGCCGGGCTGCGTCGGAGTCGAGCTCGATGGTATGGATGTTTCGCGTCACGTCCGGGTCGGCCCAAATTTCCAGTCGGGTGCGGTCCGGCCCAATTCCAGCCAGCGACAAAGCGACGGCGACGTTGAGATTGGCAGGGAAGCCACGGGCCGCCTCTCTGGCCGTGCCCTCGAATACGCGCCGCTTCTCGGTCAGCCCGTCCAACTCGATGCCATGCTCGACCAGGTAGGGTGCGCCGCGTAGGCCATTCGGCGGTTTGCGCGTGACCATGCGGACTGAGTGAATGTTGCCCTGCGCCGCGGCGAACACGGCGTCTAGGCCGAGCAGCGCTCCGGTAGGAATCAGGATGCGTCCACCGTGCGCACGGGCGAGTTCGACCAATTGCATGGCGTCCAGCAGGGCACCACAGCTCAGCACCACCATCGTGCGCCCGGCACGCAGTACCGGCTCGGTGATGGAGAGAAGCAGGGCGGCAGGGGCGCACTCGATGACGATGTCCGCATACGCCGAGAGGTCTGTGATCCCGACGATCACGGGCTCGACAGGCAAGCCGGGCGGCAGGGCGGCACGCACCTTGGCTGGATCACGGGCGCCGATTGCGGCAAGGCGCAGTCCGGGAATGCCGCCCGTCTCCGCGAAAGCAGCCGCTACCGTTTGGCCAATGGCACCGTAACCGGCAATCCCGACGTTCAGCGTTTCCGGCAATTTGGTTTCCTTCGCTTTGCCCCGCAGCATGTCGTGTCCGAGTAGTCAGCGAAAGCTTCGTTGCGGCAATGTCACCGTTTATTGGACACCATGGCTCGACAGAGACATGAGCAACGAGGCAGTCGCGCCTAAAGCATCGAAAGGTCTGCCAGGGTCATAGCCCCTCAGCGAAGGGAGAGCGCCATCAGCAGTTCATCGTGATAGTCGTTGCCGATCTTGAGCGCCCGCTGCTCCAGGCCATACCGCTCAAAGCCGACACTTTCATAGAGGCGGATGGCAGCCGTGTTGGTGGCAACCACCGATAGGCGGACTTCCTCGACAGTTTGCCTGGCGTGTTCCAGCACCCGCGCGACCAATAAGGATCCGAGCCCTGTTCCTCTGGCTTCCGACTGAATGAACATGCCCCAGAGCATTCCCTTATGACGCTGCTTGGCACCATCCGGCACATGGAAGCCTACGATGCCTGTCAACGCCGCCGCTTGCCGTCCGCCGAAGATGACGTTCCGACGCAGCCGGTCTTCAAACCAAACCAGGGGATGAGCAGCTTCTTCCTCCCAAGAGGCGCCAAACGCCTCTGGGTGGGTCTTGAGCCCAGCGAGGCGTAGATCACGATAGGCCGCTGCATCTGAGGGAGAGAGACGACGGATCTCGGGAGGAGCCTTGTTGATGTATTCGGCCATGAGAGAACCCTGGTGGAACAAATCAATGTTCGTAGTCCTGAAGCCAGCCAAGCATCGTGACTGGGAAGGTTCTATCGCAGCTTATGTTTCAGTCGATGTAGAATCCCGCTTCATGGCTTCAGGCCCGGTGAGCCACCAGGTGACGATCGGGTTGATGGGAGGGGCCTGCCGGGTTGGTGAGACTTACGCTTTTTCGGCGGCTGCGAGGCGTGCGACTTCCTTGACGTAGCCGTTGGCGTCGAACTTCTTGAGGCTGGCTTCGCTCATGGAGCGGACGTTGCCGAAGACCGGTTGTGGGCCCCAGGGGCGGTCGTGCAGGCCGAACAGCCAGGCGACGTTGGTGTAGGAATTGGCGTCGCGGCCGTCGAGGAAGTAGCGGTTGTTGAGGCGGAGGACGGTTTCCCAGGCTTCCTCGGGGGAGGCGGTCCATTGGACGATCTTCTTGCCCCAATACATGCGCATGTGGTTGTGCATGTAGCCGGTCTCGCGCATCTCCTGCATGGCGG
>CAZTJC010000003.1:21334-265492 GCA_964613945.1 uncultured Acetobacteraceae bacterium | reverse complement strand
TCGACGACGTGCGCGAGGTGATCGACGCCACGCGCTACCGGCCGCTGCAGGCGCGGTACAAGGTCTTCATCATCGACGAAGTCCACATGCTGTCGCGCAACGCCTTCAACGCGTTGCTCAAGACGCTCGAGGAGCCGCCGCCGCACGTCAAATTCGTCTTCGCCACCACCGAGATCCGCAAGGTGCCGATCACCGTGCTGTCGCGCTGCCAGCGCTTCGACCTGCGCCGCATCTCGATCGCTGAACTGACCGAGCTGTTCGCCCGCATCAGCACCAAGGAGGGCGTCACCGCCGAACCCGCCGCGCTGGACCTGATCGCCCGGGCCGCCGACGGTTCCGCCCGCGACGGCCTGTCGTTGCTTGACCAGGCCATCGCGCAATCCGGCGGCGGCGACGCGCCCGTCACCGGCGCGGACACCGCCGACATGCTGGGCCTGGCCGACCGCAATGCCGTGTTCGACCTCATCGAAGCCGTGATCGCCGGCCAGACCGAAGCCGCGCTCACCATCACCGACCGCGCCCATGAACGCGGCGCCGATCTCGGCGTCATGCTCGGCGACCTGCTCGACCTCACCCACACGCTGACCCGGCTGAAGACCGTGCCCGGCCTATCCGATGGGTCGGACCTGCCAGAGATGGAGCGCGTGCGCGGCGCCGGGTTGGCAGAGCGACTGAACGTCCCCGTGCTGGGGCGGCTATGGCAGATGCTGCTCAAGGGCACGGGGGAGGTGGAGACCGCGTCCGACCGTCGTGCGGCAGCCGAGATGGTGCTGATCCGGCTGTGCTACACGGCCGACCTGCCGACGCCGGGCGACCTGGTTCGCCGCCTGTCCGACCCGGCGGCCCCGCCCCGCCCACCGTCACCGACGCCGCTTCCACCCTCGGATGGCGGCGGCATGCGCGCCGTTGCCGGTGGCGGTGCCGTGCTGCAGGCCGCGCCGGCCGTCTCCACCGCGCCGCAGCTGCGCAGCTTCCGCGACGTGGTGGCCCTAGTCGCGCACGATCAGCCGGTCCTGCACGGGCACCTGCTGCACAGCGTGCATCTGGTGCGTTTCGCGCCGGGCATCATTGAGCTGCGCCCGCAGCCCGCCGCACCGCGCGACCTCGCGGCCTCGCTCGGCCGCCTGCTGCTCGAAGCTACCGGCACGCGCTGGACCATCGCGCTCTCCCAGGGCGAGGGCGACGACACGCTGGCGCATCAGGGCCTGGCCGCCGACACCGCCCGCCGCGGCGTCGCCGCCGAGCATCCGCTGGTCCGCGCCATTCTCGACGCTTTCCCGGGTGCCACTATCGAGCGCGTCACCGATCACCGGGTCGACGCTTATGGCTTGATGACGCCCCCGGAATCAGCGACGGAGTCGGTGTTCGACGACACCAATCCCTATCCCGACATGGAGGAAGACCTATGAAGAACCTCGCAGGCCTGATGAAGCAGGCCAGCCAGATGCAGTCCAAGATGGCCGAAATGCAGGCCAAGCTCGACGCCGCCGAGGTCGAGGGCGAGTCCGGCGCCGGCATGGTTCGCGTCACATTGACCGGCAAGTCCGACCTCAAGCGTATGACCATCGACCCCAAGCTGCTCGACCCGGCGGAAGCCGAGATGCTCGAGGACCTCATCGTCGCCGCCCATGCCGATGCCAAGCGCAAGGTCGAGGCGATCATGGCTGACGAGATGAAGAATGCCACCGGCGGCCTCGAGCTTCCCGGCGGCATGAAGCTGCCGTTCTGATCCGGTAGGACGAGCCGAACAGCGTGACCCGGTCATGGGTGGCCCCGAAGTCGATCGGCTGATCGGCCTGCTGGCCAAGCTGCCGGGCCTGGGTCCGCGCAGTGCCCGCCGGGCCGTGCTGCGCATGTTGCAGCAGCCGGAAACCCGCATGGCGCCGCTCGCCGCCGCCATCACCGCGGCGGCGCGGGCAGTCCGCACGTGCTCGGTGTGCGGCAACCTCGACAGCCGCGATCCCTGCGGCATCTGTGCCGACCCGGTGCGCGACCAAAGCCTGGTTTGCGTCGTGGAGGGGGTGGGCGACCTATGGGCGCTCGAACGTACCGGCGCGCATCGCGGCCGTTATCACGTCCTTGGCGGCACGCTTTCGGCCCTGGGCGGCACCGGGCCGGACGATCTCAACACGACGTCGCTGCTGCAACTCGCCGATGAATTGTCGGAGATCATCCTGGCGCTGAGCGCCACGGTGGATGGCGCCACGACTGCGCATTGGCTCACCGATCAGCTGCGCCGGGTCGCCCCGGAACTGCCGATCACCCGCGTGGGTCAAGGCGTCCCGTTCGGCGGCGCGCTCGATGTGCTCGACGACGGGACGTTGTTGGCCGCCCTCAAGGGGCGACGCTCCGTCTGACTTACCTGGTCAGCCGTGTCCGGTTGGCCCGGACCTTTTGACGCAACATGTTCACCACGTCTTCCGCACCGCGGTCCGGCCGTCCCTGCATGGAGGCGGCGGTCATCATCGACGTGGCCTTGGCCACGGCGCAGATTTTCTCCTGAACCATCTGCTGCGCTTCCGTGCTGGCGGCGGTGCCACCTTGCGCCAGCTTCCACAGGCGCAGGCCAATTACCTCCTGTGCTTCGAACGCCAGCATGGCCGCGTCGACAAAAGGATTGCCCGACCCGGTTCTCTCGTTTGCAACGCTCAATGCAGCTCCTGCAGCTTCGCCAACAGATAATCGCGGAACACCGCCACACGCTTGGAATTCCGGAGTTCTTCCGGATAGACGAAGAATACGTCCACTTTCGGCGCCTTCAGGTCAGGCAGCACGCGTGTGAGGCCGGGAAGATCGTCGGACATCCAGTTCGGCAATGCGCCGATACCTAGACCTGATTTGATAGCAATCGCCATCGCCTGCAAGCTGTTGACTTCCAACAGCGCCCGGCGCGGCGAGCCCGGTCGCTTGGTGGCCTCGGCCAGCCAGTTGATGTCCGGCACCGGCGGCTGGTAATCGCCGAACAGGATCAGCCGGTGCTGGTCCATGTCCTCCACCCGCTCTGGCGCACCGTGCTTGGCGATGTATTCGTCCGACGCCACCGTGACCCACTGGATCTGGAACAGGTGCCGTTGCACCAGGTCGGGCTGCTTCGGCGCATGCATGCGGATCGCGACGTCGGCCTCGCGCATGGCCAGATCCAGTTCGCTGTCGTCGAGCAGCAACGACATTGTGATCTCGGGATACGCTTCCAGAAAGTCCTTCAGCCGTGGCGCTAGCCACGTGGATCCGAACCCGACCGTGGTCGTCACCTTCAGCCGACCAGCAGGCTTTTCTTTGCTCTCAGTCAGCAACGCCTCGGTCATCGCCAGCTTGGCGAATACCTCACGCACCGTGCGGTTCAGGCTTTCTCCCTGTTCGGTGAGGATCAGCCCGCGTGCATGCCGGTGAAACAACGGCACTTGGAGGTTTTCTTCCAACGCCGAGATCTGCCGCGACACCGCCGATTGGCTGAGGTTCAACGTGTCGCCGGCATGGGTGAAGCTTCCGGCTTCCGCGACCGCGTGGAACACCCGAAGCTTATCCCAATCCATCCTCGTCCCGATCTATCTCGCACCAGCTTGCGACTCGCAGCCGGTTCACCGGTCTACCGTAGCAAGCAATGCCGTTGGGGGAACCTGCTATTCGCCCAACGAGCATCGCTCAGGCTGGCGCGGTGGCCGGGGTGAGCTGGGTTTGAACCAGTTCGGCGAAGCGGCCACCCAGTGCCACGAGCTCCTGGAAGCTGCCGCGCTCTACGATACGGCCCTGGTCGAACACCAGGATCATGTCGGCGTCGCGAATGGTGCTGAGCCGGTGCGCAATGATGAACGTGGTGCGTCCCTTCATCAGCGTCGACATGGCACGGGACACCCGGGCCTCCGTTGCCGCGTCCAGCGCGCTGGTGGCCTCGTCGAGGATCAGGATGGGCGGGTTCTTCAGCAACGCCCGCGCAATGGCCAGGCGCTGGCGCTGGCCGCCCGACAAGGTGGACCCACGCTCGCCGACGATGGTGTCGTAGCCGCGGGGCTGACGGATAATGAATTCGTGAGCATCAGCCAAACGGCAGGCTCGCTCGATCTCCTCGTCCGTCGCTTCGGGCCGGCCGATCCGCAAGTTCTCTCGGATGGGCCGGTTGAACAACATGCTTTCCTGGAACACCACGCCGATGGAGGCGCGCAGGCTCTCCATGCTGACGTCGCGGAGGTCCTGGCCGTCGATGGAAATGCCGCCATCGATCGGGTCCCACAGCCGCTGCAGCAGGTTCATCGCCGTGGACTTGCCGGCACCGGTCTGTCCAACCAGGGCCACCGAGGTGCCCGGCGTCGCGGTGAACGACACGTTGCTCAGAATGTTGGGACCGCCGGGGTAGGCGAAGCTCACGTTGTTGAAGCCCACCTCGCCCTGCGACGCTTCGAGCGCACGCGCCGACGCCTTCTCCGGCACGGACGACTTGGCATCGAGCACGTTATAGAAATCCTCGAGCACCGGCATCTGCAGGAACACCCGCGAGGTGAACTGAACGCCGGATTCCAGCCGTCCGATCAGCAGCGTCGCAAAGCCCATGAAGCTGACGATCTCGCCGACGCTGGCCTGGCCCTGCATGTGGAGCAGCGTGCCGATTAGCACGATGGCGATGACCGCGATGGTGCTTGCCCCGCGCGTCAACACGTTGACCACTGCCCACCAGTTCAACACCGGAAATTGATGGCGGATCAGGTCTTCGGCGATCTGCCCGAAGATCCGGCTCTCGGCCGCCAGGCGGGTGAAGCTCTGGACGACGACCACGTTGGACAACGCGTCCTGTGCAGTGCCCGCCAGGTTGGAATGGTATTGCTCGACCTGGCGCTGACGCCCCTCGGTCTTGCGGACGACGTAGACCGTGATGCCGATGAACAGGATCACCAACACCAGCAGCGTCAACGCCAGGCGCCAGTTCATGAAGAACGTCAGCGGCAGCAACACGGCGACCGCGATGTAAGTCGAGAACTGCTCACGGAAGAAGCTGAGCCACACGCCGAACAGCGCGTCCGACCCGCCGAGCATGACCTTCATCAGCCGGCCCGAGTGAATGTCACCATGGAACGACAGCGGCAGCGACAGCACGTGGCTGAAATACCGGCTCATGATGGACAGCCGGTTGCGATGCGCCATGCGCTCGGAATGGATCGCGACGGCGACGTTGGCGACGATTGCCGCGATGCCTACCGCCAGCCAAATCCCCAACAGCTGTGCCGCCAGCGTCCATACCTGGGTCGGCGCCATGCTGTCCGACTGCGACAACAGCCCGATGACCCGGCCGAACAGGATCGGGTCCAGGAATTGCAGCGCCGCCACGATGATGTTGGCAGCGATCAGCAACCCGGCCAGACGCTTGTCGCTACCCAGCGAGGATAGCACGCGACGATAGATGTTCAGGAAACGCATGCGGCCACCGGAAAGCGAGAACTGCTCAATTCAACTAGGTAATCGCGGCAGGAACAGGGCAGATTGGTCCGGCCAGATCAAAATTCGCGTAGTTGAAACAAATGGCGGGGCGCAACGAGCGAATCCTGGGCCTCGATCAGCATCAGGTCGCGCCCGCCCCGCTCGGCCGTGAGCGTCAGCACCGCATGCGCGGCCGCGGCCGCGGCGGCCATTGCAGCGCCGGCATCGCCGAGCCGTAGCAGGTGAAACAGGAACAACGCCGCCATCATGTCGCCTGCGCCGCTCGCCGCCACCGTCAGCGTCGGAATCCGCACTGTCGCGATGCCCCGGTCATCGGCCGAGACGATGTCCAGCAGTCCCGTCGGCGTCTCGGCGGTGACGACGCTGGTCAGCAACACCGCCCGCGGCCCGCCGGCCCGCATCCGTCCACGCACCGCCTCGATCGCCCGCCGCACCGAGGCGGCGTCGACGCATCGGATTCCGCTGAGCCGCTCCAACTCGAACTGGTTGGGGGTCAACACGTCTGCCTGCGGCAGGGCCTGGGCTGCCAACAGTTCCGGGATGCCATCGCGCACATAGACCCGGCCACCATCGCCGATCACCGGGTCACAGCAGTAAAGCATGGCCGGGTTGGCCAGGCGGACCCGACCAACCGCGTCGAGCACCGATGTCGCGACCGACACGTCGCCCATGTAGCCGGACAGCACCGCATCGCAGCGCGCAAACGCGCCGCGGCGCTCGATGCCGTCGATCAACGCAGTCACTTCCGCGCCGGTGCCGACCCGGCCGGTCCAGTCGCCATGGCCGGGGTGATTGCTGAACTGGACGGTGTTGACCGCCCAGACTTCGGCACCGAGGCGCTGCAGCGGAAACATGGATGCCGCGTTGCCGACGTGGCCGTAGGAAACCCAGGACTGGATCGAGAGGATGTTCATCCTCCCGACCATATCCCGTTCGGCTGGTTACGACAGGTTGAACACCACCTTGACGCAGCCATCCTTCTTGTCGCGGAACTTCTTGTAGAGATCCGGGCCGTCGGCCAGGTCGGTGCTGCGATCCGTGATCAGGAAACCCGGGTCGATCTTGCCGTCCTGGATTAGCTTGGTCAGCGGCTCGAGATACCGCTTCACGTGCGTCTGCCCGGTCTTCATAGTCAGGCCCTTCTGCACGACTGTTGCCATGTTGATCGGCACCGGGCCGGCATAGACCCCAGGCACCGAGATGATGCCGCAGGACCGCACGGCGGTGATCATCTGCTCCAGCGCGTAAGGCCGCTGCATGCTGGTCAGCTTTTCCTGTACTGCCGCGACCGCGCCCATGATGCCGTGTCCGCCGCCGCTGGCCTCCATGCCGACGCAGTCGATCACCGCGTCGGGGCCTTCACCGTGGGTGATCTCCTTGATGCGCTCGAGCACGTCCTCGTCACTCAACTTGATGATGTCGGTCGCCCCGGCCTTGCGCGCTAGTTCGATGCGCTCCGGCACATCCTCGATCACGATGATGCGCTCGGCACCCATGATCGCGGCCGACTTGATGGCAAACAGCCCAACCGGGCCGGCACCCCAGATGGCGATGGTCTCGCCGCCCTTGATCTCGCAGTGCTCGGCACCCTGCCAGCCCGTCGGCAAGATGTCGGTGAGGAACAGCAGCTGGTCGTCGGTCATGCCCTCGGGCGCCAGCATCGGCGCCACGTCGGCCATCGGCACCCGCACGTACTCGGCTTGGCCGCCGGAGTAGCCGCCGGTCAGATGCGAGTAGCCGAACAGCCCGGCCGTCGGGTAGCCAAACATCTTGGCCGCCATATCGCCATTACGGTTGGACTTGAGGCAGCAGGACCAGTTGCCCAGCTTGCACTGCCGGCACTCGCCGCAGTTGATGTTGAAGGGGACAACGATCCGGTCGCCCTTTTTGAACTTGTGATTGGGTGAGCCGACCTCGACCACCTCGCCCATGAACTCGTGCCCGAGCACGTCGCCGCTTTCCATTGTCGGCATCTGTCCGTCCATCAGGTGCAGATCCGAGCCGCAGATGGCGCAGCTCGTTACCTTGATGATGACGTCGCGGGAGTCCTCGATCGTTGGGTCCGGGACAGTATCGCACCGAATATCACCTTTGCCGTGCCAGCAGAGTGCGCGCATTTTCGTCTCCGTATTTCTCGAGCGACGTGCGGATACTATCGATCCGGACGATATAACATTTGTTAAAAGCTAGAATGATCAGAGTCATCGTCGCGGCAACGTAACGCCGGGATCGGTCCCGCTACTGCAAACGGGGTGATCAACATTTCGTCTCATCACCGAACGCCGGCGCAACCTGGTGGGGGGACAACTCGACACCTGCCCGCGCAAGGGCCACCATTGGGCATGCGCATCCCCCTGCTATTCCAGCCTCTCGCCCTTCGCGGCGTCACCGCCAAGAATCGCATCGCCATCTCGCCGATGTGCCAGTACACCGCCGAGGATGGGCTGGGCACGGACTGGCACATCCAGAATCTCGGTGCCAAAGCCATGGGCGGACCCGGCATCGTGTTCACCGAAGCCGCCCACGTCTCGGCGCTGGGGCGGATCACGCCGGGTTGCCTGGGACTATGGAGCGACGAGCAGCGCGATTTCGCCAAGCGGCTCGTCGCCTTGATCGAATACGGCGGCGGCCTTGCCGGCATCCAGATTTCCCATGCCGGCCGCAAGGCCAGCAGCCAGCGCCCGTGGGAGGGCGGCAAGGCGCTGCGCCCGGAGGCGGGCGGCTGGGTGCCGTGGGCCCCGAGCCCGGTGCCGTTCCATGACGATGCCGTCGAGCCGCACGTCATGAGCGAAGCAGAGATCCACACCGTCGTCGACCAGTTCGCCGAAACCGCTCGCCTGTCGCTGGCGGCCGGGTTCAAGATCATCGAGTTGCACGGTGCCCATGGCTACCTGCTGCACTCGATGCTGTCGCCGCTCAGCAACCGCCGCAACGACGGCTATGGCGGCGACCTCAAGGGGCGCGCCCGCATGCTGATGGAGGTGATCGAGGCGACCCGCGGCGTGTGGCCGGCCGACCTGCCGCTGTTCGTCCGCCTGTCCTGCACCGACTGGACGCCGGGCGGCATCACGATCGACGACACCGTCGAGCTATGCCGTTGGCTGAAAGAGGGCGGCCAAGTGGATCTGATCGACTGCTCCACCGGCGGCATCGAGCCGACCATGCGCATCCCGTCGCTGCACCCGGGCTACCAGGTGCCGTTCGCCGAGCGCGTCCGTCGGGATAGCGGCATGATGACCGGCGCGGTTGGCCTGATCCGCACGCCGGAACTGGCGGCCGAGATCGTCGCCAACGAGCGCGCCGACATCGTGTTCATCGGCCGCTCCGTCCTCGCCGACCCGGCCTGGCCGCTCCACGCGGCCAAGACGCTCGGCGTGAAGCCGGAGCTAGTGCCGCAGTATCAGCGCGCGGACGTCTAACGCCCGAGCGCGTGGTATTCGGGGTTCGGCATCATATCCAGGCCGTGGGCGACCCGGTTGGTGAAGTTGAAGAACCCCGTCACCTCGCAGATGTCGAAGATGTCTTCGTCGGAGAAGCCGTGCTGGCTCAGGCCGTCGCGGTCCGGTCCGGCGATCTCGTGCGGTGACTCCGTCAGCTTGATGGCGAAATCGAGCATGGCGCGCTGCCGGGTCGGCAGGTCGGCGACGCGGTAGTTGAAGGCCAGCATCTCGCCAAGCTGGGCGTCGCCCGAAATCTTGCGCACGGCGGCGCCGTGAGCGACCAGGCAGTAATAGCACCGGTTCCAGGATGAGACCGCAACGGCGATCATCTCGCGCTCGAGCTTGGACAGGCCGGACGGCCCGAGCATCAGCTCGTCATAGAGCTTGATGAAGTTGCGTAGCTTCTCCGGACGCACCAGCCAGGCGCGCAATACGTTCGGCACAAAGCCCAGCTTGTCGCGGCATTTCTGGAAATAGGGCTGCAGGTCCTCGGGCAGCGTGCTTTCGTCGGCATCGTCGAGGGCGGTGACGTGATCGGGCTGCGGCATGTTAATCCTCCAGGTCCCGCGCTTTCTCGCGCAGCACGAATTTCTGCATCTTTCCGGTGTTGGTCTTGGGCAAGGGGCCGAACACGACCGTGCGCGGCGCCTTGAAGTGCGCCATCCGCTCGCGGCAGAAGGCGATGATCTCCGCGGCCCCGACATCGGCCCCGGGGCGAAGCGTCACAAAGGCGCACGGCGTCTCGCCCCATTTCGGGTCGGGCCGGGCCACCACGGCGGCTTCGAGGATCGCGGGATGACGATACAGCACGTCCTCGATCTCGATGGTGGAGATGTTCTCGCCGCCGCTGATGATGATGTCCTTCGAGCGGTCGCGGATCTCGACGTAGCCGTTGGTGTGCCAGACGGCGAGGTCGCCGGTGTGGAACCAGCCGCCGGCGAAGGCTTCGTCCGTGGCAGGCTGATTCTTCAGGTAGCCCTTCATGGTGATGTTCCCGCGCATCAGGATCTCGCCCATGGTCGCCCCGTCGCGCGGTACGGGAACCAGCGTCACCGGGTCGGCGACGATCACGCTTTCCTGCACGGCATAGGCGACGCCTTGCCGCGCCTTGAACACCGCGCGCGCATCGTCGTCGAGCGCGTTCCACTCGTCGTTCCAGGCACAGACGGTTGCGGGGCCATAGACCTCGGTCAGCCCGTAGACATGCGTGACGTCGAAGCCGAGCCGCTCCATGCCTTCCAGCACGGCGGCTGGCGGCGGCGCGCCGGCGGTCATCATGCGGATCGGGGCCGGGCGCTTCTGCACCCCGGGATGGTTCAGGATGGCGCCCATGACGATCGGCGCGCCGCACAGATGCGTCACGCCATGCCGGTCCATCGCGTCGAGGATCGCCGCCGCCTCGACCCGGCGCAGGCACACGTTGGTCCCCGCCATCGCCGCCACCGTCCATGGGAAGCACCAGCCGTTGCAGTGGAACATCGGCAGCGTCCACAGATAAACCGGGTGGTGCGGCATCGCCCAGGTCATCACGTTGCCGACCGCGTTCATGTAGGCGCCGCGGTGGTGATACAGCACGCCCTTGGGTTTGCCGGTGGTGCCGGACGTGTAGTTGAGCGCGATGGTTTCCCATTCGTCGCCGGGCAGGGACCAGGCGAAGTCCGGATCGCCGCCGGCCAGGAAGTCCTCGTAGCTCATGCTGCCGGCGGGCTCGCCGGGCGGGGCGAGCGCGTCCTCGACGTCGATCACCAACGGCCGGCCGGCCGGCGGCAACAGCTCCAGCGCGTGGCGCATGGTCGCAGCGAACTCGCGGTCGACCAGCACGACGCGGGCTTCACCGTGCTCGAGAATGTAGGCGATGGTTTCGGCATCGAGGCGGACGTTGATCGCATTGAGCACGGCCGCCGCCATCGGCACGCCGAAATGCGCCTCCACCATGGCCGGCGTATTGGGCAGCATGGCGGCCACGGTCTGCCCCGGCGCGACATGGGCCGACAGGGCGGAGGCGAGGCGGCGGCAGCGGCGGTATGTCTCGGCCCAACTTTGACGCAAATCGCCGTGAAGAATGGCCACCCGGTCGGGGAACACGTCGGCGGTGCGGCGGATGAACGTGAGAGGCGAGAGCGGCGCATAATTCGCGCTCGTTTTCGGCAGATCGACCATGTCGTTAGTGGTATGAGGCCGGCCCCCATCTGGCAAGCGAGCGAGCGCCGGCGTATCGACAATCGACGATTGTTCTAATTTTTTGGGGAGACGGGCCATGCGGATATTGATCGTCGGTGCCGGCGCGACGGGCGGCTATTTCGGCGCACGCCTGGCCGAGGCGGGCCGTGACGTCACCTTCCTGGTCCGGCCCGCGCGCGCCGCGCAGCTACGGCGGACCGGGCTGGTCATCACCAGCCCGCATGGCGACCTGACGATCCAGCCGCGCCTGCTCGAGACCGGGGTGTCGACGGCGCCGTTCGATCTCGTCCTCATCGCGCTCAAAGCCTACGCCCTCGACCCGGCGCTCGACGACATCGCCGCCGTCACCGGGCCCGAGACGATGCTGGTGCCGTTCCTGAACGGCATGCGGCATCTGGACGCGCTGATCGGACGCTTTGGCGAGCGCCCGGTGCTGGGCGGGGTTTGCCTGGTGGCGACGACGCTCACGCCGGAGGGCGGCATCGTGCAGCTCGCGCCGTTCCAGGAGATCGTCTACGGCGAGCGCGACGGATCGGCCTCGCCGCGGGTGACGGCGATCGACGCGGCGATGCAGGGCGCCGGGTTCAAGGCGCGCATCGCGACCAATGTCATGCAGGAGATGTGGAACAAGTGGATGCTGCTGGCCTCGGGCGGCGCGCTGACCTGCCTGCTGCGCGGCACGGCCGGCGACATCGAGGCGGTCCCGGGCGGGACGGCGGTGGCGCACCGGATGGTCGACGAGGTAATGGCGGTGGCGACCGCCGCGGGCTACCCGCCCAATGCGGCGACCGACGAGCGGGTGCGCACGACGCTGACGGCGAAGAACTCGCCATTCGCGACGTCCATGTATCGCGACTTAACTGCCGGGCTGCCGGTGGAGGCCGAGCAGATCCTGGGCGACATGGCCAAGCGGGCGCAAGGCTTCGGCCAGACTACGCCGCTGCTGGACGCGGCGCTGGTGCAGTTGCGGATCTACCAGAACCGGCTTGCCTCGCGCTAACCCACCATCGTTGCGAGAAGCGTCTCGCGATGACTGGTGTTTGGAGGCCGATGGCGCCGCCCGATTTGGGCGATGTCGAAAGTGTCGCCGCAGCGGTGCATCCGGCTCATCCTGAAGATGCCGCCGTGTTCCGGGAGCGTTTAAGTCTCTATCCCGCCGGATGCTTCGTGCTGGATGGAGCGGCCGGCATCGAAGGCTACCTGCTGTCCCATCCCTGGGTGTTGGGGCGGCCTCCATCGCTCAACACGATGCTGGGGCAACTGCCGGACGCAGCCGACACGTTCTACCTGCACGATCTGGCCCTGCTGCCGCACGCCCGAGCGGGCGGAGCGGGCAGCGAGGCCGTCGGCCGGGTCATCGACCAGGCCGAACGCGACGGATTTCAGGCGCTGTCGCTTCTAGCCGTGGGCCGGTCGCTGACCTTCTGGCAACGCCACGGCTTCCGCGCCGTGGACCTCGGGATTGACCTGTCTTCCTATGGCACCGCGACCTTCATGACCCGGCCGGTGAGTCAGAAGCCGAACATGTGATCCAGCGAGAACGCGCCGGCCTCGGTCATCAGGCCGTGGTAGCCGAATAGCCGGCAGGTCGCGTCGCGGATGATCACGTAGCCGCGGGTGCCGGCACGCTCCAGCAAGGCGTCGTCGAAATGCTCGTGCGGGAAGACCAGGGCGCTGCCGGAGCAGGCGATCTCCAATGGGCGTTCGGCGATGACCACGCCGGCGGCATCGTGCAGCAACAAGGCCGTGTTGGACTTGGCGTGCCATGGGGCTGAGGCGGCGTAGATCAGGGCGGCGAAGCTGCGGCGGGTGCGGTCACCGAGCTTGAGGAACAACCGGGTCGACAGGCCCGGCGGCGGGCCGGAATAGCTCTGCGGCTCGTCGCGATAGGTCATCGCCGTGTTGTAGATGTGGGCGCCGAAGCTGCTCTCGGCGGCGTGGCCGGTATCGCGGTGTTCGTAGCGGACCAGGCAGTGCATCCAGCCATCGGCGTTGCCGCCATCCTGGAAGTCATACACCAGCTCGGCATGGCCGGCCTCGGCGCCGAGTTCTTCGAGGTCGACGGCGACAGCGTGGTCGCGCGTAAGGTCGCCGAGGAAGCGTTCGGACAGCTTGCGGCCATCGCGGGCGAACACGTCGAGGCGGAGCGGCAGGTCGGCCTGCGTTTCGGCCATCGGCGTCGGCAGCACGATGCTGCGGAAGCGTTCCGGCGGCAGGACCGGGAACGGCAGCAGGTATCCGCGGCCCATGAGGTTGTGCAGCGACTTGATTTCGGGGTTCGGCTTGAGGTCGGCCCGCTCGACGTTGAGGTGCGCGATGCGGGTGCGGCCGCTGCCGGTCACTTCGTAGCGAGGGCGCACCAGATGCCGGCCGGCGCGGACCTCGATCTGGGCCGGCCACTCGATCCCGGGCAGGAGGGCAGCGACGTCGATCGGCGTGCTAGCGTAGCCCGGCAGCTCCCGGTCGATCGCGACCGGCTGCTCGGCGCCCATCCGGTCGAGCTTGATGGTGCCGGCCGGGATTGGCGCGGCGTGGCTGTTCTGCAGCCAGAAGGTGACGCGCTCGCCTTCGCGTGGGGCGGGCATGCCGGCGTAGCGGTCGCTGGGCCAGGCGTTGGCGTCATGCGTTACGGACAGGCTGGCTTCGCTGCCGGTGCCGTAAGTGTCGAGTGCGTATTTCACCACGTCGTGCCCGGCTGCGCCGATGGCGTGGATGAACAGCTGGCCGGTGAACTCCGGCAGACCGAAGCGGGCGCGGATGTCGGCGCTATCGATGGCGATGCCGCCGACGCCGGCCGGCGTGCTTTCTTCCCATTGCGCGATGATGCGGCCGTCGGCGTCGAACAAGCGCAGCCACAGGCGGACGCTCTTCGCGCCATAGCCGGCCCAGTAATTGGCCGTCACCAGCCGCGTGTGCAGCCCGTCACCGCCGGGTTCGCCGGTGTCGCGGAAGAAGGCGTAGTTGGTGGCGAAGTTGGTCTTCTCGAGATAGCGCGCCGGCTGCGTCAGCATGTCGGCGGGTAGCTTCAGTGGATCGAGCGACACCACATTTATATCGGCGGGGATCATGAAACCGATGCGCGCCTCCATACGCCCGGCATCGAACGCGGCGATCAGCAAGGTGCGGCAGGCGGAGCGCGGCAGGTCGGTCAGCGGCGTGGCAACGATGCCGGCGCGGACCTGGCCGATCTGTGCGACATCGTGCACGAACAACTCGGTCGGTGCCGGCAGGGCCGGATGCATCGACCAGATCGCGGAAGCGACACCATCCGGGTCGTAGACCGCGATCGGGCCTTCGAGCGTGGCGGCAAAGGCGATCGCGGCTTCGGCGGCCAGCGGATGGGCGAGCGCCTTGTAGATGACATTGCCGCCCGCGCGGGCATCAAAGGTCTGGATGTCGAGCATGGGTGTTCTAATAACCCAAGCGGCGGCGGACGTCTTGGCCCGCCGCCAGCGTGTCGTTCATGGGGCTGACCGGCCACAGATCGAGGCGGCCGGCGAACGGGCGGACGCGCCCATCCTCCTCCAGGTACTGATTGAACAGCCGGATCCGCCGCGACTTGCCGGGCAACCCGGCCAGCAGGACGGGCGCCGCCGTGGCAGCGGCTTCGGACACCATGGAGACGCTGTCCTCCGTCACGACGATGGCGTCGGCCAGGGCGAGCAGGCCGAAATACGGGTTGTCGCCGGTCATGTCCCACACCCAGCCGCCGAGCGGCTCGATGGCGGCGGCCAGCGCGGTTCGTGCCTCCGGCGAGGTGCGCCGCGACGGGGTGAGTGCCAGGCCGACGCGGTCGGCGCGCATCATGGCGGCCAGTTGCGCACCGAGCGCTGTCGCGACCGCGCCGTCCAACCGGAAGCGGCCATTGCTGCCGCCGACCAGCACGGCGACGAGTGGGCGCGGCAGGTGCGCCAGGCGGGGTTGCCAGATCGCCGCCGCCTGGGCCAAGCGCGCGGGGGTGACAGGGTGCAACGCGGTGCGGGTGACGACGACGTTGGGGCCGCTCAGCCCGTCATGGCGGTTGACGACCACGACGTCGAAGCGCGACGGATCCTGCCGCGGATGCTGGATTTGCACGATCTGGCGACCGGGCTTGCGCAGGGCGTGCGCAACGACGCCTGCGGTGCCGCCAGCGCTGAGCAGAATGTCCGCCGCGCTGTCGGTCAGGCCGACGGCGCGCAACGGAAACGGCCAGGTACGGGCGGTGACGAACCGCCACGGGGCGCGTGGCCGCAAGGAGATGAGGGAAGGTGAAAGGTCCGCTGCGTCGGCGAGGCCCTGGGCCTGCGCTTGAAGTCCGGCGAGCGGCTCGCAGAGGATGGCGGCAGTCGGCATGGCGGGTTTGTCGAAAGAACCCGCCACGCCGTCAACAGTTGATGACGCAGACCTTAGTAGCGGCCGTAACCCGGGCGCACGATCGGGCCGCGGTAGTAACCCGGAGGACCACGGAAACCACGCACCGGCGGACGGTAGAAGCGGCGATGCGGCCGATAGAACCGACGCGGCGGCACGCGATAGCCGTATGGACGATACTGCACGGTCTGCGCGACGGCATTGCTGCCGTCGGCCTGATACAGCGCTGTCTGGATCGGCGCGTCGATCGCGGGGGCGGCTTCCGCCGGAAGCCCGCTGACGCAAAGCGCCAACGCGCCAAGCGCGCCCATGATCATCTTTCTCATAGCTACTGACATCCTAGTTCGAAGCCCACTGCCAGTATGAACGCGCGATGCGGCGGGAAAGTGGCAACGATTATTGCCGAATCGAATTTGGGCCCAGCGCCTTGCCCTGGCCGCGCGCCACGGTGGCCTCGGCCGCAGCGCGCAGCGCAGGATCGAGCGGCCTGGCCACACCGGGCGTGCCGGTGACGCATAGGTCGGCCAAGAGCGGCATGTGGTCCGACCCAAAGGCCGGCATGACGCGCATGCTGCTCAGCACGATGCCCGGCCCAGGCAAAATATGATCCAGCGGCCATTTCGCGAGCAACCGTTCGGCGTTCCAGGTGACGAACAAGCCACGGCCGATACGCGGATCCTCCACCCGGCCGATGGTCTTCAACGTCGCGATCTCGCCAGCCCACGGCACGCTGTTCAAGTCGCCGAGCACGACATGCGGCAGCGTGTCGTCATGGGCGGCCAGCGCCGTCGCGGCCAATTGCGCATCCCGCTCGGCGGTGCTCTGGCCGATCTGCGGCGGACGGGGATGGATCGCGTAAAGGCGGAGGCGACGGCCCGAGGCGAGGGTCGCGGTGGCGAAGATGGAAGGGTTATTGGAGTCGGTGAGTTCGGGTGTGCTCGTGTCGGTCAGCGGCAGTCGCGAATACAGATGCACGCCGAAGTAATTCTCCTGCACCTGGGCGATGCCATACGGCAGGATCGTCTTCACCGCGGAAAGCTCGTCCTCCCACCACTCGTTGACCTCCTGGAACCAGACAATGTCGGGCTTCAGGTCGCGGACCATGTCGAGCAGCGCGTGGTCGTGCCGATTGGTGCGTTGCACGTTCACTTCCAGCACGCGGACCCGGTCCAGCACGCTGCAACTACCGCCCGGCACCGTTGGCGAGGGCTTGCTGAACACCGCCGGCGCCAGATACGGCGCGAGCCGATCCGCCTCCAACGCGATCCCGGCCAGGAGCCCGGCGACCGCGATCCAGTCCAGCCAGCCACGCCACAGCATGAGCAAGACCGCGACCGCCACCATGGCGATCCCGATCTGCAACGCCGGGTAGTCCGGATAGCGCACCCACCAGGCATCCGAACCGGAGAGCGGCAGCAGGCTCAGCCCGATCAGCCCGACCGCTGCGAGCAGCAGCACGCAGTGGATGATGGAGCTCCCCCAACGGCTTAGGCGCGACATGGTCATCAAGGGGTTCCCGGGTGGACATCCAATCAGGTCGAGTGTCCGCCGGCGGGATGTGTGGCATAGAAATCGGCATGGCCGAAAGACCCGAGTCCGATGGACTTTTCGAGACAGCGATGGCCGAGCGGGACGCATGGCGGCAGGCAGCGTTCGAGGCGCAACGCTTTGCCGCGCAGACCGCGATCGAGCGGCAGCACCTGAGCGATGCGATCGACGGCATCAGACTGCAGTCGATCGAGGCGGCACGGCAGGTGGCGGCAACCGAGTCGGCAACGGCGTTCGCGGCGATCCGGGCCGAGCGCGACCAGGCATGGGCCGATCGCGATGCGATGGCAGCGGAGCGGGACAAGGTGATCGCCGAGCGCGACCGGGCCCGCATGGAGGCGCACGCCACCGGTGCGATGCTCGAGCGGGTGACGTCCAGCACGGCCTGGCGGATGACCGGGCCGGCGCGGCGGGTGCTGCAAGCGGTGCTGCGCCGCTGATGCTGTCGTTCGGCAGTGGCGGTGCGCAGATCTGCATCGTGGGGCGAACCGACTTCGCCAGCGACGCCGGCATCCTCGCCGGCGGGCTGGCAGAGGCTTTGGCCCGCAGTTTCCCGGTCGCGTTCCTGCCCACCGACGCGGAGGGGGACAGCGTGACGCTGCCGAGTGGCCGGGTGCTGCCGGTCTGCCGCGACGCGGCGCGGATCATCGTCAGCGTGGTTTGCGACGGAGGGAGCGACATCGAGCCGCCGGGTCACCTGCGCTATGCGTGGGTATCGTCGGCCGATCCGCTGGCGGCGGCCCACATCGCCTGGCTGAACGCGCAGTTCGACGCGGTGCTGGTGACGGACCCTGATCTCGCCGATGCCCTCCGGCGTGGCGGCGCGACGCGGCCGGTGCTGTCGGTGCCGTCGCCGCTGGACCTGGACGCGCCGGGCCTGGTGCCGTCGCCCGTGGTCGCGCAGCTCGCGGCGTTGATCGACCCCAGCATCGCCGCCTTTCGCGGGGTCGCGATCGACCCGGCGATCATCCGGCTCACGGAAAGGCGACTCGGGCGGCGAGCGGACGTGATCGGCGGCACGCGCCGCCAGATCTGTCCCGCGCATGACGGCGGCTTCTTCTCCGTCTTCAACACCTATCTCAGCCACCTCGTCTGGCAGCAGCGCGAGGATCGCTGTCATGCCGTGCTGCCGGACTGGGACGTCGAACGCTTCCTTGGACGGCTCGAAGCGCCGATCCGCAGCTTCTGTTACAGCCAGCCCGGCGATGGCAATCTGTGGAGCAAGCTGTTCGGGCCGCTGTTCGGCGCCACCGACACCGAGATGAACGACCCCCGCTTCCTGTATCGCCATGCCGAGCTGCCGGCCGACCGCCATAACGAGGCGCGCGAGCCGACCATGACTTATGTCCGCGCCTATACGCTGTATCGCAGCCCCGACTTCGCCGCTTTCCGCCGGCAGTATCATCGCGTGTTCACGCAGCACGTCCGGTTGCGGCCGGAGCACCAGGCCGAGATCGACGCCTTCGCTGCCGCCCATCTGACGGCGCCGATCCTGATCGCCGCCCACGTCCGGCATCCGAGCCACACGGTGGAGCAACCCACCGGCCGGATCGCCGGCACTGACCTTTACCTCGAGCAGGTGCGCGATGCCGTGCGCCGCCGCGGCGGCGACCCGGCGGGTCCCGGCTGGGCGGTGTTCGTCGCCACCGATCAGGAGCGCGTGCTGCATCGTTTTCGCGCCGCCTTCGGCGAACGCGCCGTGTTCTTCCCCGATGCGCGCCGTACCCGCGCCGACGAGGACGCTTGCTTCGACGCGCTCACGCCGGCGGAGCAGAATCAGGACGGCCACCAGCTGCAACACCTCGTCGCCGCCGATCGCGCCGGGTGGAGCTGGCGGATGGCGTGGGAGGTGGTGCGCGACGCTTACGTCATGGCCCGATGCCATGCGTTGCTGCACGTCGTCAGCAACGTCTCGACGGCCGTGGCGTACATGAACCCGGACATCGAGATGGTCTTTTGTGAACCATGAGAGCGCTGGTCACGGGGGCGACCGGGCTGATGGGGACGGCGCTGGTCGCCGCGTTGCGGGCGGCGGGCGAGGAGGTGATCGCGCTCGGCAGCCAGGAGGCGGATCTCCGCGATGCCACAATCACCGACGCGGTGTTCGCGCGACATCGACCGGAGATCGTCTATCATCTCGCCGCACGGGTGCGGGGCATCATGGGCAACGCCGGCAGCCAGGGCGACGCGTTTCTCGACAACGTCCGCATCAACACCAACACGGTCGATGCTGCCCGCAAGGCTGGCGCACGCAAGCTGGTGGTGATGGGTTCGGCGGCGATTTATGCCGATAGCGTGCCCTTGCCGATGCGCGAGGACGACGCCTGGGCTGGACCGCCGCACCGGTCTGAGGCGGGGTATGCTCATGCCAAGCTGGCGATGCTGGCGCAGTTGGAGGCGTATCGCGAGCAATGGGGCCTCGACTACGCCTATTGCATCAGCACCAACCTGTTCGGGCCGGGTGACCGCTTCGACGAGCGGCACGGGCATGTGATCCCGTCGCTGATTTCCAAGTTCCATCGTGCCATCGTCACGGGCGAGCCGGTGACGGTCTGGGGCAGTGGCACGCCGACGCGGGACTTCCTCCATGTCGCGGATGCCGCGGCGGCGCTGCGGCAGATCGGGGCGACCGGGTCGGGAGCGATCAACCTGGCCAGCGGGCAGGCGGTGTCGATTCGCGCGGTAGCGGAGTTGATCGCCGAGATCGTCGGCTACCGGCGCGAGATCCTGTGGGACCGGAGCAAGCCGGACGGGCAGCTGCGCCGGGCTTACGACGTCTCGCGGTTACGCGCGCTCGGCGTGGCGCCAGGACGGACGCTTCGCGATGGCCTGGTGGAGACATATGACTGGTTCGCTGCCCACACGGCAGAAGCACGGCGCTGACAGCGCCGGCGCAACTCTCCGCGATCTGGCGCGCTCGGTCTGCACGATCAGCAGGCGCTCTTCCCGAGCGTCGATGACGGGAGATGATCCATGGGCCTATTCAGCGCTATCGCCGACAAGATTTTCCATCACCACGCCGCAACCCCGGATGCCGGAGCCGCGCCGACCTCGGCGTCGACCACCGCCAACCCGGCCGCCTCGCCAGCTTCGGCCTCGCCGGACACCACGTCCGCCCCGGTCGATGTCGGCGCCGTGCTGACCGACATGGCGTCCAAGAAGGGCGGCGGCGGCAACTACGAGACGTCGATCGTCGACCTGCTCAAGCTGCTCGACCTCGACTCGAGCCTGAACGCTCGCAAGGAGCTGGGTCAGGAACTCGGTGTTCATGCAGGCGACGATGGTTCGGCCGAGCAGAACATCGCCCTGCACAAGGCAGTGATGCAGAAGCTGGCCGAGAACGGCGGCAAAGTGCCGGACAGTCTCAAGGGCTGAGAAAAAGTGGTGCCGACGCTCAGGATTGAACTGAGGACCTACTGATTACGAATCAGTTGCTCTACCACTGAGCTACGTCGGCATCCGGGCAGGGTCTTTCGGAGAATTTATAGTCCGTTAGACTCTGCCCGTCGGCATATACAGTCCAGTCGGTTCCGCCGCAACCATGGAACGGCAGTCACCTCAAGGCGTTTACGCACGAATGCCCCCAACCGTACTGCGTGATACCGACGACGTTGACGCTCTAGACGAGTCAGACTCTTCCCTCAGCGAACTTCGAGAGTGCCCGGATTGCGGGCTGTTCCAACGTCTGCCGACATTGAGGCCGGGACTGGTGGCGCAATGCGTGCGTTGCGACAAGGTGTTGCGGGCGAGGCGGCGTAACAGCTTTTCGACTACAAGCGCCTTGATGATCGCCGGATTGGCGCTGTTCTCCATCGTCGCCTACGCACCTTTGTTGGGCATCAGCCTGCTCGGCCGCCAGGTTGAGACCACCTTGCCGGTGCTGCCGTTCGCCTTGGAAGATTTCGGCATGGGCGAGTTGGCGATCGTCGTGCTGGCGTTCACGTTCGTCGCGCCCTTGCTCAAACTCGCCACCACCGCCTGCGTGTTGATCGGCTTGCGGATGCCGAACGTCCGGCCGGCATCCTTGGCGACTCTGGCCCGCGTGCGCGCGTGGCTTTCGCCATGGGCGATGATCGAGGTGTTCCTCCTCGGCCTGTTCGTCGCCTACACGCGGCTGATTTCCTACGCCACGGTCCAGATCGGCTTTGGATTGTATGCCATGGCCGGGTTGATGCTCATCATGGTGGCGGCCGATGCATGGCTCGACGAGCACGCGCTCTGGGACGCGATCGGTCGACGCCAGCCGGCCCCGCCGGACCGACCCGGCGAGCCAATCGGCTGCGACACCTGTGGCCACGTCTCCATCGGGCAGCCCGGGGACAATTGTCCCACCTGCGAAAGTCATCTCCGTGTCCGTAAGCCCGAGTCGGTGGCGCGGACTTGGGCGTTGGTCGTGGCAGCGGCCGCCTTATATGTGCCGGCCAACATCCTCCCGGTGATGACCATCATCCGTCTGCACAGAGACACGACCACGACGATCCTGGGCGGCGTCGAGGAGCTGATTGCCTACAAGATGTGGCCGCTCGCGGCGATCGTGTTCATCGCCAGCGTGGCGGTTCCGGTGGTGAAGCTGTTTCTGCTGATCTACATGCTGGTCGCGACGCAACGGCGCTCCAATATCGGCCTCAAGCGGCGGGCCGCAATGTACCGCGTCGTCGACGCTATCGGCCGTTGGTCGATGATCGACGTTTTCATGATCGCCATTCTCACGGCGCTGGTCCGCATGGGGGCCGTCGCATCCGTTATCCCCGGCACTGGCGCCATCTGCTTTTGCGGAGTCGTCATTTTGACCATGCTTGCCGCCGCCACCTTCGACCCCCGCCTGATGTGGGACGTTGCCGAAGAGGCTGAAACCAACCAAACGGACCCTGCTTTGAGTGGGGTCGCCGCTTGAGCGTTTCTCCCCAAGCGGTTGTCCGCAAGAGCCGAATCTCCTGGGTCTGGCTGATCCCGGTCGTGGCAGCGTTGATCGCCGGGTTCCTGGCCTGGCGTACGCTGCATGAGCAGGGATCGCAGATCACCATCTCCTTCCATAGCGCCGATGGTCTCACCGCCGGGCAGACTAAGGTCCGCTTTAAGGCTGTGGAGTTAGGTCAGGTTGAGACCGTCAGGCTGACCAACGACCTCGCCAATGTGCTGGTGACAGTCAGGATGCGGCGTGAGGCGGATGCCTACCTGACCGAGAATGCTCGTTTCTGGGTGGTGCGGCCGCGGCTCAGTTCCGGCAGCCTGGCTGGCATCGAGACACTGGTTTCCGGCGCGTACATTGAGATGGACCCGGGCGAGCGGGGCAATGACAAGAAATACGAGTTCACCGGACTCGAGACACCACCCGCCGTGCGCAGCGGCGAGCCCGGCACGACGTACAAGCTGACCACCGAGCGGCTTGGTTCGCTGGCCTCCGGCGCGCCGGTGTTCTACCGCGACATCGCCGCCGGTGAGGTACTCGACTATGACATCGGCGACGGGCTAGGCCCGGTTTCCCTGACCGTCTTCGTCCGCGCACCGTATGACAAGCTGGTGCGGGTGGGGTCTAAATTCTGGAACGCCTCCGGCCTGTCGCTCCAAGTTGGACCAACTGGCTTGCATGTCGAACTGGCCAGCCTGCAAGCCGTGCTGAACGGCGGCGTTGCCTTTGACGCGCCAAAGGATCGCAACGCCAAGCCGGCCCCGCCGAACTCCACCTTCGAAGTCTATAAAAGTTACGATGACGCCCAGTCGGCGGGCTATCGAAACCGCATCGACTTCGTCTCATACTTCGAGAGCTCCGCCCGCGGACTGGGCGTCGGCGCGCCGGTCGACTTCTTCGGCATCCAGGTCGGCACCGTGCAAAGCGTCGAACTCGACCTCAACCCGGCAACCGCGCAGACGCGGGTCAAGGTCGGCTTCCAGGTGCAGCCCGAGCGTATCGCGCTCAGTTCGCCGGCTGATGGCGGTGCGGACCCGATCGATGTCGCCCGAAAGCTGGTTGCCCGTGGCATGCGGGCGCAGTTGCAGACCGGCAGTTTCCTAACCGGCAGCATGTTGCTGGCGTTGAACCTCGACAAGAACGCGCCGCCTGCCGAGCTGAAGCAGCAGAATGGCGAGTGGGTCGTTCCGAGCGAGGGCGGCGGTCTCGACAACATCATGACGTCGGCCAGCAATATCGCCAGCAAGTTGGATCGTTTGCCGCTGGATGAGATCGGCGCCAACCTGAACCGGACGTTGCGCTCGGCTTCGACCGCGATGGCCAGCGTCGGCGATCTGGCGACCCATGCCAATGCCGGCCTGAGCCCGGCCTTCGCACGCTTGCCGGCGATCACCAGCTCGATCGAGCAGGCCATGACGCACGCCAACCAGGTGCTCACCTCGCTGGACAAGGGCTATGGCAAGGATTCCGAAACGCAGCGGGAGCTGTCGCGCGCGATGGTGCAGGTGGGTGACACCGCACGGTCGATCCGCCAGCTCGCCGACTTCCTAGATCGCCATCCGGAGGCGCTGATCCGCGGCCGGGCCGGCGCGCAATGAGAGTATCGACCATGAAACGCCGTCAGTTGTTTTCCGTTGGCGCGGCAGCCGGGCTGCTGGCGCTGACGTCGTGCAGTTCGCCGAACCCCAGCTTCTATACGCTGGCTCCGATCCGCGGGGCGTCCGTTCCGGGCGGTCCGGCGCTGGTCGAGCTGCGTCGGCCGGGGATCGCCGGGTATCTGGATCGGTCGGAGATCACGCGATCCAACACGCCATATCAGCTCAAGCTGGCCAGCAACGAGCGCTGGGGCGAGCCGTTCGGCGACATGGTCGGCCGCGTCCTGGCCGAGGACCTCGGCAGCCGCCTGACCGGCACCAGCGTGTTCACCTCTGCCGGCGCAATCTCGGCTGATGCCGGCGCGCGGGTCGAGATCGACATCCAGCGCTTCGACGCCGATGCGGGCGGTCAGATCGTGCTGGTGGCCCAGGTTGCCGTGACCCGGTCCGGCAACCGCTCCGAACCGACCACGCGGGCTATCCGCATCGAGCAAACACCGACCGGCAGCAGCACGGCGAGTTATGTCGCGGCTATGAGCCAGGCGCTGGCCGATGCGTCCGACCAGATCGCCACTCTCATCCGGGGATCGAGCGGCGGGCTGACGACCTACCCGCCGCTGTCTAGCCGATAGCGGGCGCCCGCTCCGCGGCAGTGCGGGCCCACGCCATGCCGACATCCTCGTCGAACAGTTCGGCGAGCTTCTTCATCACCGTGCCGCCCAACTCCTCGGCATCTACGATGGTCACGGCGCGGCGGTAATACCGCGTCACGTCATGGCCGATGCCGATGGCGATCAGCTCCACTTGGTCGCGGCTCTCGATCTCGTGGATCACCTGGCGCAGGTGCTTCTCCAGGTAGTTGCCAGGATTGACCGACAACGTGCTGTCGTCGACCGGCGCGCCGTCACTGATGACCATTAGGATGCGGCGGTGCTCGGAGCGGCTCATCAAGCGGCGGTAGGCCCATTGTAGCGCTTCGCCGTCGATGTTCTCCTTTAGCAGCCCCTCGCGCAGCATCAGCCCGAGATTCTTGCGCGACCGGCGCCAGGGTGCGTCAGCATTCTTGTAGATGATGTGGCGGAGGTCGTTCAGCCGGCCCGGATTGCGCGGCTTGCTGTCCTGCACCCAGCGTTCACGGCTTTGCCCGCCCTTCCAGGCGCGCGTGGTGAAGCCGAGGATCTCGACCTTCACGGCGCAGCGCTCGAGGGTGCGGGCCAAGATGTCGCCGCACATGGCCGCCACCGTGATGGGACGGCCTCGCATGGAGCCGGAGTTGTCGATCAGCAACGTCACGACCGTGTCGCGGAAATCCGTCTCGCGCTCGCGCTTGTAGGACAGCGACACCATCGGGTTGACGATGACGCGCGCCAGGCGGCCGGCATCGAGCATGCCCTCCTCGAGATCGAACTCCCAGGCGCGGGTTTGCTGCGCCATCAGCCGGCGCTGCAGCCGGTTGGCGAGCTTGCTGACCACGCCCTGCAGATGCTGGAGCTGCTGGTCGAGCTGCTGACGCAGGCGGCTCAGTTCGTCAGCGTCGCAGAGGTCCTCGGCCTCGATCTCCTCGTCGGTGGCCTTGGAATAGGCTTTGTAGCCCTGGTGATCGTCGGCAACCGGCTTCTCGCGCTGTTGTTGCGGACCGCCGGGTCGGTCTTCGCCCTCGGCAGTGGCGGAGTCGTCGTCGGCGTCCTCCTGACCTTCCTCTTCGGCGGTGTCGGACTCCATTTCCTCGGGCTGAGCGCCGAGCATGGACTCCGCATCGCTTTCCTGGTCGCCCTGCTGCTGTTCCTGGTTATCCTGGCTGCTGCTTTCCTCGCCGCCCTGGTCCTGCTCGTCCTCGTTGGGCTCCGGCTCGCTCTCGATCTCGGCCTCAGCCAGGTCGAGCGCTGCCAGCAGCTTACGGGCGGAGCGGGTGAACTTGCCCTGGTCGAGTTGATGCTCGGCCATCTCCGACAATGCCTGCTCGGCCGCCGGGCCTAGCGTATCGCGCCAGCTTTCTAGAATGCGCTTGGCCGCTTCCGGCGAGTCCTGACCGGACATCATTTCTCGCGCCAGCAATCCCAGCGCGGCCGGTAGTGGCAACTGGTCCTTGCGCGTCATACGGTCGAAGCCTTCGGCCTCGCACTCTTCCTGCAGCCGGGCGCGGAGGTTTTCCGAAACGCCCGACATGTGCCTGGAGCCGACGACCTCGCAGCGTGCCTGCTCCAGCGCGTCGTAGACGTCCTTGGCTTCCCGGCGCGCCGGGCTGCGCGCGGCGTGCACGACGTCATCGTGATGCCGCAAGCGCAAGGCAACGCTGTCGGCAGCGCCGCGCAGCTTCGCCATCTCGTTGGCCGGCAGCGCCCGGGTCGGCAGCGGCAACCGTGCCCGTTTGCCGACCAGACCGGACGGGCCCGGCTGGAAGGCAACCTGGACTTCGGGCGTCTTGGCGATTGCCCTTAACGTCCCTGCGGTGGCCCGCTTGAAGTCCTCGGTGCGGGCGTTGTCCTTGTTCGATCCAGACATCAGATGCCTTTGCGCGTTCCCAGCAGCCCGGTCGGCAGCTCCTCGTTGAAGCAGCGCTGATAATATTCGGCCACCGTGCTGCGCTCGGCCTCATCGCACTTGTTGAGGAAGGTGAGGCGGAAGGCGAAGCCGACATCGTTAAAGATGCGGGCATTCTCGGCCCACGTCATTACCGTGCGCGGCGACATGACGGTGGAGATGTCGCCGTTGATGAACCCGGCGCGCGTCAGGTCGGCCAGCGCGACCATGCTCTCGACTTGCTTCTTCTTGGCCTTGTCATCGGCCGAGTAGCCGGACTTGGCCATCACGATCGCCGTTTCCTGCGCATGCGGCAGGTAGTTCAGCGTGGCGACGATGTTCCAACGGTCCATCTGGCCTTGGTTGATCTGCTGCGTGCCGTGATACAGGCCCGTGGTGTCGCCAAGGCCGACCGTGTTGGCGGTGGCAAACAGGCGGAAGCTCGGGTGCGGGCGGATCACCTTGTTCTGGTCGAGCAGCGTGAGGCGGCCTTCAACCTCGAGCACGCGCTGGATCACGAACATCACGTCCGGTCGGCCGGCGTCGTATTCGTCGAACACCAGTGCGCACGGGTGCTGCAGCGCCCACGGCAGGATACCCTCGCGGAACTCGGTGATCTGCTTGCCATCCTTCAAGACGATGGCGTCCTTGCCGATCAGGTCGATACGGCTGATGTGGCTGTCGAGGTTGACGCGGATGCACGGCCAGTTGAGGCGCGAGGCGACCTGCTCGATGTGGGTCGACTTACCGGTGCCGTGATAGCCCTGGATCATGACCCGGCGGTTAAACGCGAACCCGGCGACGATCGCCAGCGTGGTTTCCCGGTCGAACTTGTAGGCCGGGTCGGCCTCCGGCACGTGCTCGGTCGCGGTCGAGAAGGCCGGGACCTGCATGTCGGAGTCGATCCCGAACGCTTCGCGCGCCGAGACGGTGGTATCGGGCGCGTTGATCGCCGATGTCGGGGTGGAGCGCGCGTCAGCGAGGGCTGCGATATTGTTCATCTAGACAAGTGTCCCATACCATTCGGAGGAGGAGCCGACCGCAAGGCGATCAGAGTAGCCCCCTCATTGTCGCGACGGAAGCTTAGCCGGCCGCCGCCATCCTCGGTTCCGTGGTCAAATAATGACGAACGGCCGCATATGCGAGGTTGATCGTCTTCAGACGCTCCTCCGCCGCGCGATCGCCACCATTCGCATCGGGGTGATGCCGCTTGGCCAATTCCTTGTAGCGCGCCTTCAGCACGTCCAGCGAGAACGGCCATTCCAGGCCCAACGCCTGGATCGGTTCGCGCATCTCGGCCGGCAGACGGGCTTCCTGAGACTTCTGCGCGCGCTTGATCTTACCTTTTTGCAGCAGATCCAGCGGGTCGCGCAGGTCGGTCTCGTCGAAGCTGCGCGCGCTGTTGGTGCCGAGCGGCCAGGTCGGGCGCTGCCACGACGTGTCGTAGCGGGTTTGTTGCTCGATCTGGCCCGGCGTCATGCCTTTGTAGAAATCCCAACCCGCGTTGTAGGCGCGGACGTGCTCCAGGCAGAACCAGTGATAGTCGCTGAGCGTGTCGCGCGACTTCGGCGCACGATACGCGCCGGGTTCGGGGCATCCGGGGGAGTCGCAGGCCCGGCCTGGCGCGTCCGGATCGGGCGCGTAGGCCCGGGGACGCGAAGAAGGGCGACGGGTCATCCTCCGACTATGTGCGTTCGGGGTAGCGCCCGGCAAGACCCGGCGTTAGATGAGGCGCATGTCGAATCGCGTCGCCAGAATTGAAGCCGCATTGCGCGCCCACTTCGCGCCAATCATCCTGCAGATCGAGGACGACAGCGCCAAGCATGCCGGCCATTCCGGCGCGCGCGCGGAAGGCGAAACCCATTATAGCGTGCTGGTAGTGTCGGAGCGTTTCAGCGGCTTGAACCGCGTCGCGCGGCACCGGCTGATCAATGACGCGTTGAGCGAGGAGTTCACTGCCGGGCTGCATGCGCTGTCACTGACGTTGCGGGCGCCGGGCGAAGCCTAGTCTTTCGCGGCATCCTGCAACGCGTAGTATTCCGGCCAGGTCCGGCGTGCGATCTCGCCGCCATCGGCATAGGCCATGCAGGTATCCAGCTGCGCCGGCCGGGTCACCGTGGTGGTGGCCGCTTTCATCCGCATGCGGACCACGGTCTGCAGTGCCACGGTGCCCATTTGGCCCAGTAGCTCGCGCAGGTGCGTGCATCCCTTGATGCCGCCGATGCGCTCGTTGGCAGCACGAATAAAGCCGCGGCCGATGGTCAGGCCGGCAAGGTCAGCGAAATTATGCGCGGCGGCCGGGCAGGCGAAATATGGGCCGAACTCGGTGACCGACTCGAAGCGATGGATCAGCATCGCGGCGTCATAGGTCATGCGCGACAACATGCCGTGCAACGGTACGCCGGGAGTGATGTCGCCGCGGTCGCTGTTGCTGAACACGTAGGTCTTGGTGTCGGTCAGGCTGGCCTCCACCTCGAACAGCCCGTCCTCGCGCTCGTAGCCGCACAACTCGATGGCCCGCGTGTGCAGCTTGCGGCGGGGGGCTGGGGCGCTCAGGGGCATGGGTTTGGCTCTGTTGGGGGCTCGACGAAACGCGCCATACGGACGGCAGTATGGCCGCGGCTGGCGCGCAAGCTCGGCATGACCAGCAGCGCATCATCATGCGGCGTGCGGATCTCGTTGTTACCATCCAGGGCGACCAGGGTGTTGCGCTCGGGGATCACGTCGCCCCCGCGGTAGGATTGCACAAAGGTGAAGCCGCTGGTCGCCGCGGTGACCACGAGGGTGACTTCGGCGCAGCGCGGCGTGGGCCGCGGTGCCGGGACGGGGGCCATGCCGGCGCGGCCGAGCATCGCCTCGACACAGTCGCGCATCACGGTGACGGTTTCAGGCCGCCAGTGCTGCCCTGCCTCGACCAGGCATGCGGCGGCCTTACCGTCGCCGGTGAAGCGGGGATAATCGATCAGGCGGGGGCCGGTAGCATGGCCGCGGTCGGCGACGACGAGATCAGGTACGCCGAGCGACATGCCGAGGGCGCGGCCGGCCTGGCCGGAGCCGCACAGCAGCAGGGGATCGCTGGGCCACAGCATGGAATGCAGGTCGAGCAGCAGGTCGGCGCGGTCGATCATCGGGCGGATGGCGCGGGCGCGGTCCAGCTCGCAGCTGCGGCGGGGTCCGTCGAGTACCGCCGGGTCCCAGACCCGGTTGAGGTCCTCGTCGATGAAGCGCGACGCGGTCGGCTGCTCCGGGTCGAAGCGAGCATAGGCGGCGAGGTTGGCCAGGATGATGGTCAGCGTGCCACATGCGGGCTCGAAGCGTTCGCGCAGGAGTTGTTCGAGCACGATGGCGCCGGCGATCTCGTTGCCATGCAGCAGTCCGAGAATTACCACGTTGGGTCCGGGCTCCCGCCCGAAGCGCCGGGTCACGCCGGGGATGCCGACATTGCCCACCATCCAAGAGTCGAGGCTGGGCGGGCTCAGCTCCACCGGGAATTGCGGCACGACGCCGGAAGGGAGGGTAGCGGAACCCATGCAGTCCGACACTCTACAGGACTGCTCGGCGGCGGCAAACTGGACGCGTGGGGAGCACGCGCAAAGAAGAGCTAGTCCGGAAAGCGGGGAAGGCGGTCGTCGCCGGGCGGCGCATAGCGGCAGGCGTTCATCTGCATGGCGAGAAAGCCGTAATAGCCGTTGATGCCGACCAGATCGACGACGGCCGATTTGCCAAAGCGTTGCTCGGCCCGTGCCCAGGTGGCATCCGACACGCGCTTGAACTGCTGCAGCTCGATCGTGAAGTCGTAGACCAGCGCTTCGTCGTCGCTCATCGCCTCCGGACGGCGGCCGTCGCGAATAGCGGCGATGATTTCTGGCGCGATGCCAACCTTGGCGGCGATCGGCGCGTGGGCATACCACTCAAAATCCTGCGACCAGTGCCGCGCGACGACAAGGATCACCAGTTCGGACAGCGTGGTGCCAATGCCCGAGTGGTAGCGGAGGTACTCGCCCACCGATTGCGCCAGAATCATCAGCCGCGGCGAGTGCATCAGCGCTTCGTACGGGCCGAATGGGTCGATGCCGCGAAGGTCGCGGAACGCGGCGGCGGCCTCGCGCTGGCCCTCGTCGTATGCCGCGGGCGGGATGGTCGGCAGGCGCGGGGAAGCCATGGCTAGAAGATGCTGCTGAGGATGCCGGCGCGGCGGCGCTGGATGATCGGCGTGTCACCGCTATCGGTGGCTTGGCCAAGGGCAGCATTCTGGCGCAGGCGCTGGGCTTCGCGGGTCGGATCAACGGCGGTGCCGGCGGGCGGAGTGGCGCGCCAGAACATCAGCCGATCGGCGAAGCTGCGGTTCGGGGCGTCGATCGCGGCCTCGCTGTTGACCTCGGCACGGATGTTGGCGGGCGCGGGACGGCCCGCGGCGGCGACCAGGGCTTCCTGACCACGGCTGGAGGCGCGTGGCGCCTGGGCGTTGATGGAGTCCGGCACCAGGGCGGCTTCGGCCTGCTGGGCGCCGCTGAGCTCCTGCGGACGGGAGGCGCCGGGGCGCGGCGGACGCAGCGAGAAATCCGGCGGCATGGACAGCGGCGCACGCGTCGTCACCTGGAACTCGTCCGGCGCGTCGCGCGTCAGGCCGAAGGTGCGGGTCAGTTCGTCGCCGGTGCAAGCACCGAGGCCGAGCACGCCGGCGAGCGCCACCACACGATATTGTTTCCTCATGCGGCGCTTACTACTGCGGGACGCCCGGCGCCTGCAAGCGAGTCCGCTGCGGCAGCAGGCCGTCGAGGATGAGGACAGCCACGCCACAGACGATCGCCGCGTCGGCGACGTTGAACACGTACCAGGAATAGCCGAACGCATGGGCGTGGATGAAGTCCACCACGCGGCCGAAGCGCAGCCGGTCCAGCACGTTGCCGACCGCGCCGCCGGCCACCGCGCCGAGCGCGACGGCGAGCAGCACGCGCTCGGCGCGCGCCATCCAGGCCAGCAGGAAGCACACCACCAGCATGGAAACGCCGGCCAGCACGTAGGTGCCGGTGACGCTGCCCTGTCGCAGCAGGCCGAAGGTGACGCCCTGGTTCCACACCATGGTCAGGTTGAGCCAGGACAACAGCTCGACCGAGCCGAGCGACGGCAGGTCGAGCACGTTGACGATCCAGTATTTGCTGGCCTGGTCCGCCGCGAGCACGACCGCGGCAGCCAGGAGGCCCCAGCCCAGCATGGCGGGCCGCTTCATTCCGCGGCCGCCTTATGACCCGGTAGTGCCTCGACCACGGCTTCGCACCGCATGCATACCGGCGCCTGGTTCGGGCTCTGACCGACTTCCGGCAACACCCGCCAGCAGCGGGCGCATTTCTCGCCCGGTGCGCGGAGCACGAGCAGCGAGCCGCTCGGTTGCACGGCGGAAACGATGGCGATCTCGGCCCAAGTCTCGGCGTCCAGCCGGTCCAGGAACTCGAGCGGCACTTCCAGCACGGCCTGCAACGAGGAGCCGATCAGCTTCTCGGCGCGAGCCTGCTCCAGCGCGGTGGTCGCCTGGCTGCGCATGGTGCGCAACGCGGCCCAACGCTCGCCGAGTGCCGGGTCATGCCAGGCAGCCGGGATCTCGGGAAAGGATTGCAGATGAATGCTGCCATCGTCGGAGGGAAAGCGGGCGAGCCAGGCTTCCTCCGCGGTGAAGCAGAGCACCGGCGCCAGCCAAGCGGTCAGGCAACGGTGCAGATGGTCCAGCACCGTCCGCACGGCGCGGCGGCGCAGACTGTCGGGTGCGTCGCAGTAGAGCGCGTCCTTGCGGACGTCGAAGTAGAAGGCGGATAGATCAGCCGAGCAGAACGCGTGCAACTCCGGGTAGACCCCAGTCCAATCATGGTCGATCAGCGCCTTGCGAAGCCGGGCGTCGAACTCGGCCAGGCGGTGCAGCACCCAGCGCTCCAATTCGGGCAGTTCGGCTTCCGGCAGGCGTTCCGAGTCGTCGAAACCGTCGAGGCCGCCGAGTAGCCAGCGCAGCGTGTTGCGCAGGCGGCGGTATAGCTCGGCCTGCTGCTTGAGGATTTCCGAGCCGATGCGGAGGTCCTCGTTGACGTCCGAGTTCATCGTCCACAGGCGCAGGATATCGGCGCCCATCTTTTCCGTGACTTCCTGCGGCGCGGTCACGTTGCCGAGCGATTTGCTCATCTTGCGTCCGTTCTCGTCCAACACGAAGCCATGGGTCAGTACGGCCTTATACGGCGCCCGGCCGCGGGTCCCCACGGCTTCGAGCAGGCTCGACTGGAACCAGCCGCGATGCTGGTCGCTGCCTTCGAGATAGAGGTCGGCGGGCCAGCCATCGCCGATGGCTTCCATGGCGAAGGCATGGGTGCTGCCGCTCTCGAACCAGACGTCGACGATGTCCATGACTTGCTCGTAGTCGTCCGCGTTCCGGCCTTCGCCGAGGAAGCGGCTGGCTGGGCTGCTATACCAGGCGTCGGCACCCTCGATTTTAAACGCCTCGACGATGCGGTCGAGGACGGCCGGGTCGCGCAGCGGTTCGCCGGAGCGGCGCTCCACGAACACGGGGATCGGCACGCCCCAGGCGCGCTGCCGGCTGATGCACCAATCGGGGCGGCCGGCGACCATGGAGGCGAGGCGGGTGCGACCGGCTTCGGGGATGAAGCGCGTCTCGTCGATGGCGGCCAGCGCCTTGGTGCGGATCTGGCCTTCGCCGTCGAGCGCGATGAACCACTGCGGGGTGGCGCGGTAGATGACCGGGGCCTTGCTGCGCCAGCTATGCGGGTAGGAATGGTTCAGGGTGCCGCGCGCGAGCAACCCGCCGGCAGCCTCGACGGCATCGGCGACGGGCTTGGACGCCTTGAACACGTGGGTGCCGGCGAAGAGCGGAACCCAGGCGGAATAGGTGCCGTCGCCCTGGACGGTTTCCGGGACCTCGAGGCCGAACTCCCGGCCCAGCACGAAGTCCTCGACGCCATGCGATGGCGCGGTGTGGACGAGGCCGGTACCCTGGTCGGTGGTGACGTAGTCGGCCGGCAGCAGGCGAACATCGTGGTCGTAGCCCTGGCCGCGGAGCGGATGGCGGGCGATGGCGCCCTCGAGTTGGGTGCCGGCGAAGACGTGCTCGACATGATGGGTGGCGATGCCGGCGGCCTTGGCGAGATCGGGCAATAGGCCCAGGGCGACGAGGATGCGCTCGCCGGGCTGGGCGAGGGAGCCGTCGGCGACGCTGTCGATGCGGACCAGGGCGTAGTCGATCTCCGGGCCGTAGGCGATGGCGCGGTTGCCCGGCAGGGTCCAGGTCGTCGTGGTCCAGATCACCGCCGAGGCACCGTCCAGGCGCGGATCGGGGGTGGCGATCAGCGGGAAGCGGACAAAGACGGTGTCGCTGGTGCGGTCGTGGTACTCGATCTCGGCTTCGGCCAGCGCGGTCTTCTCGACCGGGCTCCACATGACCGGGCGCAGGCCGCGGTAGAGCGCGCCGTTGAGCAGGAACTTGCCGATCTCGGCGGCGATGGCGGCTTCGGAGGTGAAGTCGAAGGTGGCATAGCGCCGGGTCCAGTCGCCCTCGACGCCTAAGCGCTTGAACTCGGCGGTCTGCACGTCGAGCCAGTGCTGGCTATAGCGGCGGCACTCGTCGCGGAAGTCGAGGACGGGAACGGCGTCCTTGTCGCGGCCGGTCTTGCGGTATTCCTCCTCGACCTTCCACTCGATCGGCAGGCCATGCGTGTCCCAGCCCGGGATGTAGGGCACGTCCTCGCCGGCCAGGCGGTGGGCGCGCATGATGACATCCTTGAGGATGCGGTTCAGCGCGTGGCCGATATGCAGGTTGCCGTTGGAGTAGATGGGTCCGTCATGCAGCACGAAGGGGGGGCGGCCTTCCATGGCGGCGGTGGTGCGCTGCCAGAGGTCGATCTTGGCCCAGCGGTCAAGCCAGGCCGGCTCGCGGGTGGGCAGATCGCCGCGCATGGGGAAGGTGGTGGTCGGAAGGAAGACGGTGGATTTGTAGTCGGCGGGTGTGGAAACGGTCATTCGGGCTCAATCCTGGACGGCTGTGGCGCGCAGCTCGGGTCGGCCTCGTTTTACGAAGCCGAGGCGATAATTCGCGCAGAGCCGGAGCGGACCATGGCGCGCATATGCGGATGCGGCGCGCGCGGGGTCAAGCGGAGGTGGCGGTCAGTGCAGCTTCACCCGCGTCACCGGCTTGCTGCTGAATACGCCGGCCAGCGTGCGCAGCGCGACGTTGCCGGTGCCGTGGAGCGCCGCCTGGTGCATCTTGTAGAGCGAGCGATACATAATGCGGGCGAACATGCCTTCCACGAACATCGAACGGCCGACGTTGAAGCCCATTAGGCTGCCGACCGTGCTGTAGCGGCCCAACGACACCAGCGATCCAAAGTCGCGATATTTGAACGGCGTCAACGGTTTATCGGCCAGCCGCGCAGTGATCTGGGCGACCATGTGCGATGCCATCTGGTGTGCGGCCTGCGCCCGCGGCGGGATCGGCTTGCCGGTGCGCGGGTCAATGCAGGAGGCGCAATCGCCGATCGCGAACACGTCGTCGTCGCGCGTCGCCTGCAGCGTGGGCCTTACGACGAGCTGGTTGACCTTGGTGGTCTCCAATCCGCCGAAATCCTTCAACACCTCGGGTGCCTTCACCCCGGCCGCCCACACCACCAACTCGGCCGCGATCACTTCGCCGCCCTCGAGCACGACGCCATCGGCGCGGACTTCGGCCACCTTTGCGCCCGTTCGCACCACGACGTCGAGCTTGCCGAGCAGCGCCATCGTGGCGTTGGAGATGCGTTCCGGCAACGCCGGCAGGATGCGCGGGGCGGCTTCGATCAGGATGATGCGGATGTCGCGCTCCGGGGCGATCTTATCGAGCCCATAGGCCACGATGGCGCGCACGGTTCGGTGCAGTTCGGCGGCGAGTTCCGTGCCCGTCGCGCCAGCGCCGATGATCGCGACGTGAAGCTGACCCGGCCGGATCGGCGCATCCTGCCCATTGGCGCGCAGACAGGCGTTGATGAGCCGGCGGTTGAACCGGTTCGCCTGTTCGGCGGTTTCCAGCGGTACGGCGAACTCGGCCGCCCCCGTCGTGCCGAAATCATTGGTGATGCTGCCGATCGACATGACCAGCGTGTCGTAGGGCAGCGAAACCGCCGAGGTGATCTGCCGACCTTCGTCGTCCATCGTCGGGCCGAGCAACAGCCTCTTCTTGTCGCGGTCGAGGCCGACGACCTCGCCGAAGCGGTAGGTGAACTTGTGCCAGTGCGCCTGGGCCAGGTAGTTCAGCTCGTGCTCCGACCGGGCGAGGCTGCCGGCGGCCAGCGAATGCAGCAGCGGCTTCCAGATGTGGGCGCGGTTGCGCTCGACCAGCGTGATCTGCGCGCGCCCCTTGCGGGCGAACTTGTTGCCGAGCTTGGTCACCAGTTCCAACCCGGCGGCTCCGCCCCCGGCCACGACGATATGATGCACGCTGCTCTCCCGCGCTTTGCCCTACTATGTCACAGGCCAGCTCTGGCTGATAGAAAAGCGCGTGCCTGGGCAGCGTCGGTTGCAATCTGGGCGCGTAATTCGTCGAACGATGCAAATTTCTGCTCTGCCCTTAGGAAGGCATGCAGCGCAACGGCGATCTCCTGACCATAGAGATCACCTTGCCAGTCGAACAAATTGGCTTCGATCCGGCTTTGCAGCCCCTCGTCCACGGTCGGGCGGCGGCCGATGTTGGCGACGCCATTCACCACCGTGCCGTCCGGCAGCCGCGCCGTGATGGCATATACGCCGCGGGTGGGTTCGAGATGGCGGCCGAGCGGGACGTTGGCGGTCGGGAAGCCGATGGTGCGGCCGCGCTTGTCGCCATGCGCGACGATGCCGCGCAGCGCCCAGGGGCGGCCGAGGTCGGCGGCGGCCCGCTCGGGATACCCGTCCTGCAACAGGCGGCGGATGCGGGTCGAACTGATCGGCCCCTGCGCGTCGGTCAGTTGCGGGACGACCGAGAGACCCATGCCGAGTGCCTCGGCCCGGGCAGCGAGGAAGCCGACATCGCCGCCGCGACGATGCCCGAACGCGAAATCCGCCCCGCAGGCGAGATGCGCCGCGCCAATGCCGTCATGCAGCACGTCGCTGACGAAGGCCTCGGCGGATAGCCAGGAGAAATCACGGTCGAACGGGATCTCGTAAAGCAGCTGCACGCCGAATGCTGCCAGCAGGTCTGCCCGCTCGGAGTCGAGGGTGAGGCGGAACGGCGGGTCCTCGGGGCGGAACAGTTCGCGGGGGTGCGGCTCGAAGGTGAGGACGGCGAGCTTGGCGCCGGGTCGCGCGGCGTGGGCGGCGCGGAGCAAGTGAGCGTGACCGCGATGGATGCCGTCAAAATTGCCGAGCGCGACGGTGGCGCCGCGGCACGCCTCGGGCAGATCGCGCCAGGTGCGGAGGATATCCAACTCAGAAGACCTCGACGTATTTGCCTCTAACAGCAACGGGCGCGATGCTGCGGTCAAGCTGCACCCTCGAGCCACCCTCCTGAGCCTAAGGACGTTCCACACCGCCATGACGCCGTATGATGATGCCGCCACGTTGTTCCTGTCCGTCCGCCGCGGCGACCTGCCTCGGCTCGACGGGTTGCCGGAGGCGATGCGCCCGGCGACGGAAGCCGACGCCTATGACATCCAGCATGCCGTCAGCACGGCGATGGGCGGGATCGCCGGCTGGAAAGTCGGCTCTCCCAACCCGGCCGCCACCCACTTCACCTGCGCTCCGCTGCCGTCCGGCACGGTGTCGGACGGGCCGCTGACGGTTCAGGGCAGCGAGCGCGGCGTGGAGGCGGAGATCGCGGTTCGCCTCGGCCGCGACCTGCCGCCGCGGGAGGCGCCCTACAGCATTGCCGAGGTGCGGGACGCCATCGCGTCGGCGCATCCGGCCATCGAAGTGTTGGAAAGCCGGTTCATCGACTCGGCCGCGGCGGGCGCGATGTCGGCGCTGGCCGATAGCCTGTCCAACCACAGCCTGGTGCTCGGGCCGGCGATCGAGGGGTGGGACGACATCGACCTGGCGACCGAGACAGTGCGGCTGTTGGTCGACGGGGTGGAGATCAAGACCGGCAAGGCTAACCCCGGTGGCGAGATGCTACGGCTGGTTGCCTGGCTGGCCAATGAAGGGACACGCTGGGCCGGCGGGTTGCGAGCCGGGCAGGTGGTGACGACCGGGTCGTGGACGGGGAAGGACTACGTGGCGCCGGGCACCGAGGTGGCGGCGCAATTTGCCCGGTGTGGAATGGTGACGCTCCGCTTCGCCTCGTGACCTTGCACGGGAAACTGACGATGCATGACACATACGATCCCGTTGCCAAGACGCTGCATTGGGTGATCGTCGGACTGGTCGCGGCGCAGTTCTTCACCAAGCTAGTCACGCCGGAGGTTTTCGCCGGGGTGACCGAAGACGGGCTGAACGCGTGGCATCTCGCGATCGGACCGACGGTGCTGCTGCTGATGGTGTTCCGGTTCGGGTGGCGGCTGACGCATCGGCCGCCCCCGGCACCGGCCGACATCGCGCCGCCGTTGCAACTGCTGTCGCGACTGACGCATTGGGCGTTCTATGCGCTGTTGATCGCGATCCCGGTGCTGGGCTGGATCTCGGCATCGGGCTTCGGTGCCCGGCCGAGCCTGATGTTCCTGACCAAACTACCGCTGATCGCGCCGGCCAACGAGCGCAGCGCCGAATGGTGGGGCGGGATCCACGGGTGGTTGGCCTGGGGGTTGCTGGCGATCATCGGGCTGCACGTGACAGCCGCGTGCTGGCACGGGCTAGCGCGCGAGGACGGCGTGTTCGCGCGCATGATGCCTGGGAAGTGACGAACGCGCGGCTTTATACTAGGTAAAGCGCGGGCCCGCCCATGCTGGGGTGGCAGAGCGGTCGATTGCACCGGATTTGTAATCCGGTTGGGTAACCACACGCAGGTTCAAATCCTGTCCCCAGCATCTTCCCCGAACATCTTTGGGCGCCGCTCGGCTCAGGCGGCCGAGCGCTCCGGGTTGAATTTGGCATAGCGCGCGACGGCCAGGTCGGATGCGTCGATGTCCGGCGTGCGGCCGGAGATCAGGTCCGCCAGGACACGGCCGGAGCCGCACGACATCGTCCAGCCCAGCGTGCCGTGACCGGTGTTGGTGAACAGGTTGCGCACCGGCGTGGCTCCGACGATGGGCGTGCCATCGGGGGTCATGGGGCGCAGTCCGGTCCAGAACTTGGCCTGCGAGAGATCACCGCCATCGGGGAAGAGGTCGTGCACGGAATGCTCCAGCGTGCGGCGCCGTGGCGCGCGCAGGCGCTGGCTGAAGCCGACCAACTCGGCCGTGCCACCCACACGGATGCGGTCGCCGAGACGGGTGATGCCGATCTTGAAGGTCTCGTCCATGACGGTGGAGACCGGGGCGGACGACGCGTCGGTGATCGGCAGGGTCAGGGAGTAGCCCTTGACCGGATACACCGGCAACTTGATGCCGAGCGGCCAGAGCAGCGCCGGCGAATATGAGCCGAGCGCCACGACGTAGCGGTCGGCGGTGATGACACCCTGATCCGTCTCGACACCGGTGATGTCGCCGCCCTTGCCATCGGTCTGCAGGCGAACGATCCGGACGCCGTAGCGGAAACGCACCCCTTTGGCTTCGGCGAGGGCCGCCAGCCGTTGCGTGAACAGATGCGCATCGCCGGTTTCATCGCCGGGAAGGCGCAGGCCGCCGACGAACTTACGCTCGACACGGGCCAAAGCGGGCTCGGCGGCGATGCAGCCGGCAGCATCCAACACCTCGTATGGCACGGCGAAATCGTCGAGCACGGTTGTGTCGCTATCGATGTGGTCGAGTTGCTTCTGGGTGCGGAAGAGTTGCAGGGTGCCGCGTTCGCGATGATCGTATTCGATGCCGGTTTCGGTGCGGAGATTGCGGAGGACGTCGCGGCTGTACTCGGCCAGGCGAACCATGCGGGCCTTGTTGGTGCGGTACGCCGGCTCGGTGCAGTTCGCCAACATCTGCGCCAGCCACCAGCCGAGCCTGGAGTCGGCGCGCGGCCAGATGACAAAGGGACGATGCCGCATCATCAACCATTTCAGCGCTTTGAACGGGACACCCGGCGCGGCCCAGGGTGACGAGTAACCCGGCGAGACCTGGCCCGCATTGGCAAACGACGTCTCCAGCCCGGCGCCATCCTGGCGGTCGATGACCTCGACCTCATGACCGGCTTGGGCGAGGTAAAAGGCCGAGGTGATGCCGACAACGCCGGCACCAAGGATGAGAACTTTCAAACCGATGAGGCCTCCGAAAGATAACAACGATGATAGCGCCGGCCGAGGCTGGTGAGCACCTCATATCCGATCGTGCCGGCATCGGCTGCGACAGCGTCGACATCGCGGTGCGGGCCGATCAGTTCGACGAACGAGCCTTCGTGCAGGGCGCCATCCGGCGCGGCCGAGGCGTCGAGGATAATGCTGTCCATAGAAATCCGGCCCATGATCGGCAGAGCGACATCACCGAACCAAGCCGCACCGCCATTGCTGCCGCTGCGGAGATAACCGTCCGCGTAGCCCACCGCGATGGTGGCCAGGCGAGCGGGAACAACGGTTCGGACGGAATGTCCATAGCCGATCGGGGTGCCGGCGGGGACATCGCGCAGTTGCACGACTTTGGCATCCAGGCGGATGACGGGGCTGAGCGGGTTGGGCAGACCGGCGGTTGGCGCGACGCCGTAGAGAGCAGCGCCGGGTCGGACGAGGTCGTAGTGGAAGACGGGGTCTAGGAACGTTCCCGACGAGGCGGCCAGGGTGGCTGGGGCAGGGGGGAGACGGGCACGAAGATCGTCAAAGCGGGCGCGTTGCTCGGCATTGGCCGGATGATCGGGTGTATCGGCGCAGGCGAGATGGCTCATGACGTAGCGGATGGCGAGCGGCCGAAGATCGTCGGCGAGGTCGATGATCTCCGTTTCGCTGAAGCCAAAGCGGGCCATGCCGGTGTCGATTTGGAGGACGGCTGGCAGACGGCGGCCAGACACCCGGGCGAGGGCGGCCCAACGGGCAAGCTGCGCGGGACTGTTGCTGACGGGAATGAGATCATGCGCGAGGCACAGCGTCTCGCCGCCCGGGAACACGCCATGCATGATGTAGATCGAAATGTCGGCAGGGAGGTAGCGGCGGAGTGTCACGCCTTCATCCAGGTGAGCGACGAAGAAATGGCGGCATCCGGCGGCCGACAGGACCGGCGCGACGCGTGCCGCACCGAGGCCGTAGGCGTCCGCCTTGACGACCGCTCCACAAAGAGCGGGGTGGCTATGTGATTGCAGCAGCCGGTAATTGGCACCCATCGCGGCCAGGTCGATGGTCAGGACCGCGCCGGCAGCGGCGGTCTCGAGAGACGGTGAGGATACGACTGCGACACTCACTGCACTGCGTTACCGATACGAACTGGCCAACTCACTTGAGATCTCATGGGCAGAGCAAGGTTGGCACTGAACCGGCTGGGGGAACAAGCAGTAATCCTTGGCGCGGTCGTCGCTGCGCAAGCCCGGTGTCGACCGCAGTCTTCTCTCAACGCAATGCTGTGATGGTCGCGGGAACGCTCTGGCCGACCATGTAGACTCCATGATCCTGTAGCCCAAGAGCTGACGACCCAGGAAATTTGCCGGTCTATGTCCGGCAGCTAGTAATCATGGTTTCACACAGGCTCGACCGCCAATGTCGAGACACTTAAGACAAGCCTAACGACAAGTCAGCTATAATAAGGCTGGGCGAACCCGGTCAGGAATCAACTTGGCATCAGAACTGATTCTGACCCGTGTCGAAGGCCACCTACGGAGATGGCGAAAACACTGCACCGGCGCTGTTACGCGAGCGCCTATGCGTATCTGGAGCAACTGGCCTCGATTATCTCGAGGCCCGTCTTCAGGCCATGAGGTCTGACTAGATTCCCATAAGCCCGGCGGTCATTTGTTCGTTAATACCGATCAGAAACGCTAGATCGGGTTCCTTGGTGTCCATCTCGCGTTGAACTGCCATGCCGACCGACGCGACCGATCCACGGATCGCCTCAGGCAACGCGTTGTATGGGTCTTTGACGAGGAGAACCACGGTTGTCCAAAGCTGGCTGTTGTCGGCGAGGGCGCGAACGCGGTCGATCTCGCCGGCGGATTGCGCATGTCGCAATGCGGCAGTTGCGCGCCGAAATACGTCGGCTTCCTGGTCCCGGAGGTTGCGATCCGCCGAGCGCGCTTGATAGGCGCGCGTCGCATTCAGGCCATGCATTGTGCGACTTCCTCCACGGGGCCAGTGGAACGACCGAGCAGGGCGTCTTCGTGACGAATGATGCGACGTGCCAGTTTGAGAGCGGTATAACACTCGTCCGCTTCGGCGGCGGCGAGGGCACGATCGAGGATCTCGCGGGCGAGAGCCGAGGTCGTGGCTTCCTTGAACGCGGCGGTGAGTGCGCGAGCGGTCACGAGACCCTGAACTCGTTCCTCATCGGTGCCGATATAGGCGGATTGCAGGGCGAAATAGAGCCGCCGGGCCGGGCTATCGGCTGCTTCGGGTGACATGATCTGCTTGCCGAACAAGAAACGGGCGTGCGCGGTCAACTCGATGCGGGCTTTCGTGCGGAAACGGATCGGCGCGCCGTTTATGATCATCGTCTCCCCTTGCCGAAGTTCCAAAACGAGGTTCGACATACTGTCAGCCTCTAGCTTTCAAATTGATGCCAAAGAAAACCGGCGGCGGAGGACCCGCCGCCGGAGCCTAGTTTACTTGAACAGGCTGAGCAGGGACTGCGGGCTCTGGTTCGCCAGCGACAGGGCTTGCGTGCCCAGCTGCTGACGGATCTGCAGCGCCTGCAGGTTGGCTGACTCCTTGCTCAAGTCGGCGTCGATGAGTGCACCGAGACCGGCGTTGAGGCTGTCGATCTTGGACGAGTTGAACGTGATCGTCGCGTCCAAGGTGTTCGAGTCGGAGCTTGCCTGGTTCAGCTGACCGGCAACGGTCGTCTGAAGTCCCTTGATCGTGGTCGTATCATTTGTTGATCCAGCAGCCGAAGGCTGCAGTGCCGCAACGGCTGCCGCTTGGACAGCACTATCCGCCGGATCTGCCGCGGCAAAGCTTGCTGGAGTTGTGCCAGAAGCAGGGGTGTAGCTGAGCCCCACTAGTTTAGCGAGACTGACGGCAAGCTTCGTGTTGTCTTCTGACGAGATTGTCGTCTGTCCGCCGGCTTCAGTCGAAACGACCGAAACAGCACTCGGACCAGTGCTATCACCGGTTTTTCCGAGCAGCGACTTACCGTTGTAGGTCGTTCCATCAACCGTGCTCGCGACCTGAGTAACCAGTGCCTTGAACTGGGTCAGGTACTGGGTACGTTGATCCGAAGAAATTCCCGAGTCGCTCAACTTGACCAGAAGCGAACTTCCGCTGGTCAGCGAGTTGGAAATCGACGTGAGACCAGCAATGGTCGTGCCGACCAGGCCCTTGGCATTGCCAAGCTGCTGGTTGACGGTGGTCAGTGCACCGGTGTCGGCCCGAACTTTCTGGGCCACCGCGAAGGCAGCGCCGTCATCGGTCGCATCGGAGACGCGATAGCCGGTGCTGATGCGCTTTTGCGTGGCTTGCAGGTTCGAGTTGGTCGCGTTCAAGGACTGAAGCGCGACTTGAGCCGAAATGTTCGTGTTTACAGAGTTGAGTGACATGTTGAATTGCCTTCTTGCTTAATCATCAGATCAAGCCCCCGTTTTGTTGGGCTGACTGGAATATGCAGGAAAGATATTAACGCCAGGTGAATCAGCCTGCGGGTTTTTGCGCAATTTCGATACACCGGCGCATGACGGTCGGCAGGGCTTCGCTGCCCAGTGAATCCACGGGCCGATGCAATCCTGAGGCGGTGATCGCATCGACGCGGGCGCGGTAAATATCAGCCAGCAATTCGAAATGTGTGAAGACGTGTCTAGCCGTGCCGGCGAAGTGCCAGTCGGCAGGTTGCGGCGCTTCGGTGAGGGCGTCGGGCCGGGGCCATGGTTCGGGTCGCCAGGCCGTGCCGGGAAGCTCGAGCATACCGCCCAGCAAGCCGGTCGAGGGGCGGCGGCGGAGCAGCACGTCGCCGGCGCTGGATTCGAGCCAGAAATGGGCCCCGTAGCGGATGGGCCGGATGGCCTTGGGCGCCTTGATAGGAAGTGTGGCTTGGATACCGGCAGCTTGGGCGGCGCAGTGAGGGCGCCAGGGGCAGAGGGCACAGGCCGGGGTGCGCGGGGTGCAGATCGTGGCACCGAGATCGAATAGCGCCTGGGTGAAGTCGGCGGGACGGGCGATGGCGGCCGGGTCGTGGCCGAGAGTGCGGGCGGCGGCGGCGATAGCGGCGCGGGCAGCCGGCAGCGGGCGGTCGATGGCGAAGATGCGGGCGGCGACGCGCTCGACGTTGCCGTCGACAGGGACGACCGGGATGCCGAAGGCGATGCTGGCGACGGCGGCCGCGGTGTACTCGCCGATGCCGGGGAGCGCGCGCAAGCCGACCAGATCGCTCGGAAAGCCGCCGGAGGCCGCGACGATCTGAGCGCAACGGTGCAGGTTGCGCGCCCGCGCGTAGTAGCCCAGCCCGGCCCAGGCCTGCAGCACGGAGTCCTCGTCGGCCGCGGCCAGGGCGCTGACAGTGGGGAACCGCGCCAGGAACTTGGCGAAATACGGCCCGACCGTCGCCACCGTTGTCTGTTGCAGCATGATCTCCGACAGCCACACCCGATACGGGTCCGGCGTCTCGCCGGGCGTGGCGCGCCATGGCATAGAGCGGCGATGCCGGTCGTACCACCGCAGGAGGTCGGCGGCTGGAGGAGTTGGGAGCACGGGGCCGGTATGGCGAGCGACGACGCTGGCAGCAAGCAGGGAGCGGGCAAGGATGCATTGGAGCGGGTGAGCCGTTTCTACAGCGGCCCCCGTTCGATCGGCGTGCTGCTGCCGGCCATCACACGGCCGGTGTTCCGGTCGCGCTCGGCCGGCGCGGCGCAGATCATGGCGGATTGGCCGGTCATCGTCGGGCCGGCGTTGGCGGCGGTCAGCGTGCCGCGGCAGCTCGCGCGGGGTTCGCTGACGCTGGCCTGCTCCGGCCCGGTGGCGATGGAGTTGCAGCACCTGTCGGCGCAGCTGGCCGAGCGCATCAACGCCCATTACGGCCGGGTCATGGTGGAGCAGCTTCGCTTCGTGCAGGCCGCCGCCCCGGCGCTGGCGAAGGTCGCAGCCCGGCCCAAGGCGCCGCCCCCGGCGCCCGTCGAGATCCCGGACATGAAGGAGGGCGCATTGCGGGACGCCCTGGCTGCCCTCGGCGGGGCGGTCGCGCAGGCGAGGAAACCTGCGGCACGCAAGCGCGCCCCGCGCAAGACGAGTGACACGGACGACACTTGACGAGGACTCGGGTAACGGAGGCATATCGGGCCAAATCCTCCCATCTCGAGGCTGCCACCATGCCGACCCGCCGCACCTTGCTTGCCGCCAGCCTGCTGGCACTTCCCGCCAGTGCGCTTCTCCGCCCAGCGCTTGCCGAGGGCGAGGACGCCCGCTTCGCCGACCGCGCGCTCGGCAGCCCCGACGCCAAGGTGACGGTGCAGGAGTATTTCAGCCTCACCTGCACCCATTGCGCCGCGTTCCAGAAAGAAACCTTTCCGCGCGTGAAGGCGGAGCTGATCGATACCGGCAAGATCCGCTACGTCTGGCGCGACTACCCGCTCGACCAGTTGGCGCTGTATGCCGCGATGATCTCGCGCGCGTTGCCGCCGGAGCGGTATGAGCCGTTCATCTCGGCGCTGCTGTCGACGCAGGATCGCTGGGCGTTCATCCGCGGTGGCAACCCGGTCGAGGAGCTGGCCAAGCTGTCGATGCTGGCCGGCATGACGCGGGCGACGTTTGATGCGACGGTGCGCGATGACAAGCTGAAGCAGTTCGTGCTCGACGAGCAGGCCCGCGGCGAGAAAACCTACAGCGTCAACAGCACGCCGACCTTTGTGTTCAACGACAAGCCGATGGCCGGCGCGGTGCCGTTCGACACGTTCGTCAAGGCCGTGACGGACGCTTCCGCCTAGTTCGGATGCGGGCACGGTTCGTCCGGCTAGGGATCACCGGATTCAAGAGTTTCGCCGAGCCCGCGACGGTCGAAATCCTGCCGGGATTGACCGGCATCGTCGGGCCGAACGGCTGCGGCAAGAGTAACGTCACCGACGCGCTGCGCTGGGCCATGGGCGAGGCCTCGGCGCGGACGATGCGCGGCGCGGAGATGGACGACGTCATCTTCGCCGGCACGGCGACGCGGTCGAGCCGTAACCTGGCCGAAGTGGTGCTGACGCTGGAAAGCGGCGGCGAAGCGGGCGGCTTTCCGGTGCCGTTCGGCGGGGTGCCGGAACTGGCGGTGGCGCGGCGGATCGAACGCGGGTCCGGCAGCGCCTACCGGGTGAACGGCCGCGAGACCAGGGCGCGGGACGTGCAGACGCTGTTCGCCGATCTGGCATCGGGCGCGCGGTCCTCGGCGATGGTGAGCCAGGGCCGGGTCAGCGCGCTGGTGTCGGCGCGGCCGGAGGAGCGGCGCCAAGTATTGGAGGAAGCGGCCGGGATCACCGGGCTGCACGCGCGCCGGGCGGAGGCGGAGACGCGGCTGCGGGCGGCCGAAGTCAATCTCGAGCGGGCCGAAGAGCGGCGGGCGATGCTGGAAACGCAGCTCGACGGGCTGCAAAAGCAGGCCAAGCAGGCGAGCCGGTATCGGACGCTGTCGTCGACGGTGGGGGAGGCGGAGGCGGCGATGCTGTCCATCGCGCAGGCCCGAGCGCGGGCGGCGGCGGCGGCGGGCGAGGCGGCGTTGGTCGCGGCGGAGAATGCGGTGACCGCAGCGGCGGCCGCGGCGGTCGGCAGGGCGCAGGCAGCCCAAGTGGCACAGGCGGCGGTGCCGGGCTTGCGGGCCGACGAGGCGGCGGCGCGGACGCTGCTGGAGCGGGCGCGGGTGGCGCAAGAGGGCGTCAAAGCGGAGATCGCGCGGGCGCAGAGCGCGTTGGCGGCTGCGGTGGCGCGGCAGGCGCAGGCGGTGCGCGACCTCGGGCATGCCGAGCAGATTCAGAAGGACGTCGACGCCGCGGACGCCCGGCTCGAGGCTGAAAGCGCGCGATTGGCAGCCGAGGCCGAGGCGTATCCGGCGGCGTCGGCCGCGGCGCAGGCGGCGGCGGCGGCGGCGGCGGACGCGTTGGCAGCAGCCGAGACGGCGGCGAGTGCGGCCACCGAGCGGGCGGCGGAGCTGACGGCGCGGGCGGCGACGTTGCAGCAGGTGATGTCGGCGGCAGAGGCGCGGGCGCGTCGGGCCGCCGAGGCGGGCGCGCGATTGGCCGCCGAGCGGGCCCGGGCTGAAGCCGCGGCGCCCGACCCGGCGCAGTTACAGCGGGCGATCTCGGCCGAGGCGTCGGCGCGGGAGGCGTTGGCCGCCGCCCGGACCCAGGCGGAAGCGGCCGAAGCGTCGCGGGTGGCGGCATTACCGGCCGCGATTGCGGCGCGGGAGCGGCTGAACCAGGCGGAGGCGGCGCGGGCGAAGCTGGCGGCGGAGGTCGCCGGGCTGTCGCAGGTGTTGGCCGTCCGCGATGGCGAGAAATGGCCCAAGATGGTGGATCGGCTCGAGGTGCCGGCCGGGCTGGAGGCGGCGCTCGGTGCGGCGCTCGGCGAGGAATTGGCGGCGGCGGCGGATCCCCACGCGCCGCGGCACTGGCGCGAGTTGCCGCCGCTCGAGGTTGCGGCGATGCCGGGCGAGAGTTTGGCCGGTCTGGTGCAGGGCCCGGCGCTGCTGGCGCGGGCGTTGGCCGGGGTGTCGGTGGTGGCCGACGATGCGGGGGGACAGGCGGGTCAGGCGGCGTTGCTGCCGGGTCAGACGCTGGTGTCGCGGGCGGGCGCGGTATGGCGCTGGGACGGCTACACGGTGCGGGCGGGCGCGCCGACGGCGGCGGCGGTGCGGCTGCAGCAGCGCAACCGGCTGGCCGGGCTGCAGGAGCAGTTGCGGGCGGCCGAGAAGGTTTCGGCGGCGGCGCGGACGGCGCGCGAGGCGGCGGATGTGACCGAGCGGGCCGCCATGGCGGCGGACGGCCAGGCGCGAACGGCGCTGCGAGCGGCCGAGCAGGCGGCGGAGCGAAGCCGGAGCGATGCGGCGGGCCTGCGTGGCCGGGCCGAGCAGAGCGGGGCGCGGTTGGCGGATTTGTTGGCGCAGATCGACGCGCTGGCCCCGGAGCGGGCGGAGGCCGATGCCGCGCTGGCCGAAGCCCGGCGCGAGCGGGACGCGGCGCCGGATATAACGATGCTGCGGGCCGAGGTGGAGCGCGGCAAGGCGGCACAGGCGGCAGCGCGGGCGCGGGACCGCGAGGCGCAATTGGCGCTGCAGACGCTCGAGCGCGGCCATGTCGGGCGGCAGCATCGGCGGGGCGTGATCGGCCGCGAGCGGGAGGATGGCCGCATGCGGGCGGCGGATGCGCGGGGTCGGGTCACGGATCTGCGCGCGCGGGCGCAGGCTGCGGCGGCCGAAGCCGATGAACTGTCTGGCGGTCCCGAAGCCGCATCGCGACAGGCGGCGCAGGCGGAGGCGGCGTTGCACGAGGCACAGGCGGCGCATCAGGCCGCGGCAACGGCGCTGGCAGGCGCGGAACGCCAGGTTTCGGTCGCCAGCGACACCGCGCGGCGGGCGGAGCAGGCGCTGTATGCCGCACGCGAGGCGTTGGTCAGGGCGGAGGGCGGCATCGAGGCGGCGACGGCGGGCGTGGCGGCCGCCGAAGCAGCGGTGGCGGAACGGCTCGGCGCATTGGACATTCCCCCTCCGCCGGACGACGTCTCGGCGGCGGCGGAAGATCGCGCGCGCGGCAAGTGGCAGCGCTTGGCCCGCGAGCGGGAAGCGATGGGGCCGGTCAACCTGCGTGCCGAAATGGAGGCCGAGGCGCTGGCCGGCGAAATGGCCACCATCGTCGGTGAGCGCGAGGAGTTGGGCACCGCTATCGCCAAGCTGCGGGGCGGCATCGGGCACCTGAACCGGGAAGGGCGCGAGCGCCTGTCGGACATGTTCAATCAAGTGGACAAGCACTTCCAGCAGCTGTTCGCTCGTATGTTCGGTGGCGGGCGGGCGCATCTGGCGATGGTGGGGTCGGACGATCCGCTGCTGGCCGGGCTGGAGATCTACGCGCAGCCACCGGGCAAGAAGCTGGCCACGCTGTCGCTGCTGTCGGGTGGCGAGCAGGCGCTGACGGCGCTGAGCCTGATCTTTGCCGTCTTCCGCTGCAATCCGGCGCCGCTCTGCGTGCTCGACGAGGTCGATGCGCCGCTCGACGACGCCAATGTTGAGCGCTTTTGCACGTTGCTGGCCGACATGGTCGCCGAGACCGGCACGCGCTTCCTGGTGGTCACCCATCATCACCTGACCATGGCGCGGATGGACCGGCTGTATGGCGTCACGATGCAGGAGCGTGGGGTGTCGCGGCTGCTGTCGGTGGATCTCGGGGCGGCGGTGGAAATGGTCGAGGCCGTGGCTGCGGAGTAGTTTCGCAGATGAAAGCGCGTCTCAGCCTTGACACCCTACCCCCTCGAAGATAGCAGACGGGCGCCTTTGCGGCGCGGTCGTTGGGCGTGCGGGGGCGGAAATGAGTGATCGGGATAAACCATCCCAGGATGGAGGCTCCTTCGAGGAGCGTCTGCGCGGTGCGCAGGCTCGGCAAGAGGCGGCAGCGCCTAAACCGGCACCTGGTGTGGGCTCGGGTAGCTCGCCAAGCCCCATGGGCATTGGCGCGCGTGTCGGGGTCGAGCTGGTTTCCGCGCTTGCGGTCGGACTTGCGATCGGGTGGGGTTTGGATTGGCTGCTGGGGACTCGCCCCTGGCTGCTGGCCCTGTTCGTGCTGCTCGGCGGTGCGGCTGGGGTGGCGAACGTTTGGCGGCTGATGATGCCGCGCAAGACACGGCCCACGCCGGGCTCGTGAGTGGAAGGGAACTGAGTTTGGCCGCCGAAGCAGCACCGAAGATCGACGCACTTGGCCAGTTCGAGCTGCATGGCGCCCTGGGGGCGATCGGCCGCTCGGTGAACTTCACCAATTCGAATCTCATGATGATTCTGGCCTCGGCGCTGTTGCTGGCGACGATGTATTACGGCGCCAAGCCGCAGGCGATCATTCCGGGTCGGCTACAAGCGCTGGCCGAGATGGCCTATTCCGGCATCATGGACATGGCGGTCGGCGCGATCGGGCCGGAAGGGAAAAAATACTTCCCGTTCGTGTTCACGCTGTTCTTCTTCGTGTTCCTCGGCAACGTGCTCGGCCTGCTGCCGTATTCCTTCACCTACACCAGCCACATCGCCGTCACCGGCGGGCTGGCCGTCATGGTGATCGTGATCGTCACGCTGGTGGCGCTCCGCATCCACGGGCTGAAATTCTTCGGCTACTTCTTTCCGGAAGGCGCACCCAAGTTGTTGGCGCCGTTGATCATTCCGGTCGAGGTCATCTCCTACCTGTCGCGGCCGGTGAGCCTCTCGATCCGGTTGTTCGCCAATATGGTGGCCGGGCACGTGATGTTCGAAGTGTTCGGCAGCTTCATCCTCATCCTGGCCGGCGCGGGTGTCGTGACCGGTGCGTTCGGCATCCTGCCGCTAGCGTTGACCGTGATCCTTCAGGGCTTCGAGCTCCTGGTGGCCGCGCTCCAGGCTTACGTGTTCGCCGTCCTGACGTGCATCTACCTGCACGACGCAGTGCACCTGCACTGATCCGGGACCGATACCCTCAAAGTTAAACTGAAAGGACCTACGTCATGGACCCGCAAACCGCTGTCGCCGTCGCTCACGAATCCGTCCTGGCCTATAAGGCTCTTGGCGCAGGCATCGCCGTTATCGCTCTGGCCGGCGTCGGCTTGGGCATGGGCAGCATCTTCTCCGCGATGGTAACCACTGTCGGCCGTAACCCGTCCGCCCGTGACGTCGTGTTCCCGATCGGCATTCTTGGCTTCGCGCTGACGGAAGCCGTTGCGCTGTTCGCGCTGCTGATCGCCTTCCTCATCCTCTTCACCTAAGCCGACCGGAGCCGGCGACGGACCTCGAGGGTCCGCCGCCGGCTTTCTTTTATCTACGTTACGGGCCGGCCACCGGGCCGGCCTTTCCTGCCGGACGCGAGGCGCATGCCCCAGCTCGATTTCTCCAATCCACTGACGATCGCCCAGGTCGTCTGGATGTTTATCATTTTCGCAGCCCTCTATATGGCGCTGCGGTACTGGGCGCTGCCCAAGGTCGGCACTGTGCTGGAAACGCGCGAGATGCGCATCTCGTCGGACCTGGCGAGCGCACGCGACGCCAAGCAGGCCGCCGATCATGCTGCCCTCGAGATCGCCGAGCGTGGGCGTTCGGCCTCCGCCGAAGCACAGCTGCAGATCTCCCAGGCATCCGACGGTGCCAAGCGGGAAGCTGCCGAGCGCGCGCGCATCGATGGCGAGCAGCTCGAGCGGCAACTCGCCGAGGCCGAACATCGGATATCCGCCGCGCGGCAGCAGGCAATGGGCGCCCTCCGTCAGGTCGCCAGCGAGACCGCTACCGCCGTGGTGTCGCGCCTGACCGGTCAATCTCCCGATCCCGCGCGCGTCGATAATGCCGTCGGCACCGTTATGGGGGCCCGCTAGTCCATGGAACATCACGAGACTCTCTTCGGCAATCCGCGCACGTGGGTCGGCCTCGGCTTCTTCATCTTCTACGCGCTGTTCGGCCGTAAGCTGTGGTTGGCGATCACTGGGATGCTCGACAAGCGCGCAGCGACGATCCGTCACGAGCTGAGCGAGGCCTCGCGGCTGCGCACCGAAGCGGAAGCCATGCTGAAGGACGCCCAGGCCCAGCGCGAGCAGGCGGCCAAGGATGCGCAGATCATGCTGGACAATGCTCGCAGCCAGGCTGCCGATGTCGCGTCGGCAGCACAGAAGGAAGCGGCTGACACAGCCAAGCGCCGCGAGAAGATGGCCATGGACCGGATCGCCGCGGCCGAGAAGGCGGCAGTCACCGAGGTGCAGCAAGCTGCCGCCGACATCGCGTCCCGCGCCGCCGAGCAGATCATTGCGCAGGGCTTCGGCCCCGAGCAGGATGCACCGTTGATCGACCGTGCGATCCAGGGCCTGCCGGCCGCCCTCGCCGGCCGACGCGCCGCATAAGTCTGCGTCTCTACAATCAAACGGCGAAGGGCGGCTCTCGGGCCGCCCTTTTCGTTTTCCTGGTGCTAGACATCATCTATCGTGGTTTTAACCTGGCCGTGAGGACATCGTGATCTCGCTAAAAACTTTCGCGCAAACTACAGCCCTTTCAGCAATGGTCCTGTTTGGTGGGCATACGGCTCAAGGTGCGAATTTCCGTTTCGCCAACGACGGCGACGCGAACTCTATGGACCCCTACACGCGCAGCGAGACTTTCCTGCTGACGTTCACTCAGAATTTCTACGATCCGCTGGTTCGCCGCGACCGCAACCTCAAGGTAGAGCCCGCGCTGGCCGAGAGCTGGGAAGCGCTGAATGCCACAACTTGGCGCTTTCATCTCCGCCACGGCGTGAAGTTCCAAGAAGGCCAGGATTTCACCGCCGACGACGTGGTGTTCAGTTGGCAGCGTGCGAGCGGGCCGGGCAGCCAGATCAACTCGTACTTCCAAGCCGTCAAAGAAATGAAGAAGGTCGATGATTTCACCGTCGACGTCTTCACCAAGGTGCCGGATCCGATCTTCACCGAGGAGATCACCGGCTGGGTGATCATGTCCAAGGCCTGGTGCGAGGCGCATGATGCGGTGCAGCCGGTGGATCTGACCAAGGTCGGCGAGAACTACGCCACCCGCCATGCCAACGGCACCGGACCATACATCCTCGATATCCGTGAGCCCGATCGGCGCACCACCATGCACGCCAACCCGGCCTGGTGGGACAAACTGTCCGGCAACGCCACGGACGTGACGTTCAACGTGATCAGCAACGCGGCGACCCGGGTAGCGGCATTGCTGTCGGGCGATGTGGACATGATCTACACCGTGCCGCCGCAGGACATCCAACGCCTGGAGAAAGCGCCGGGGATCAAGCTGTGGATGGGCCCGGAACTGCGCACCATCTTCCTCGGCTTCGACATCGCCCGGCCGGAGCTGCTGAAGTCGGACGTGAAGGGCAAGAACCCGTTCCAGGACAAGCGGGTGCGGCAGGCGTTCTACCAGGCGATCGACATCAACGCCATTCGCCAGCGCGTCATGCGCGGCCAGTCGCATGTGACCGGGTTGATGTATGGGCCCGGCGTCGGTGCCTACAAAGAAGCTGACGACGTGCGCTACCCCTACAATCCGGAAGAGGGCAAGAAGCTGCTGGCCGAGGCCGGATATCCCAACGGATTCGGCGTGACGCTGGATTGCCCCAATGACCGCTACGTCAACGACGAGGCGATCTGTCAGGCGGCGACGGCGATGCTGGCGCGGATCGGCGTAAAGGTGACGTTGAACGCCCAGACCCGGCTCAAGTACTTCGCCGAGATCAGCAACCCCGACTACCGCACCAGCTTCTACATGCTGGGCTGGACGCCCAACACCTACGACGCCTGGAACTCGCTATTCAACCTGCTGGGTAGCCGCAACGGAACCCGGGGAGTGTTCAACGACGGTGGCTGGAGCAATGCGAAGTTCGACGAGTTGCTCGATCAGGCCGCCATTGAGACCAATGCGGAGAAGCGGCAGGCCTTGATCAGCCAGGCCTCGGCGATTGCCAAGGACGAGGTGGCCACCATCCCGCTTCACCAGCAGGTGCTGGTTTGGGCAACGCGGGCGAACATCGACGTGGCGCAGTTGGCCGACAACAGCTTCCCGCTGCGCTTCGTCACGGTGAAGTAAAACGGTCGAGGCCCTCTCCGTCGGAGAGGGCCTCGGGTCGTGATCAGGCGGCGTCCGTCACGTCCTGCACATGGGCAGGGCGGTTGCGGCGTTCCGCCATGAAGGCGTCGAACTCCGACTTGTCGCGCGCCTTGCGGAGGCGATCGAGGAACGACTGGAACTCACGCTCCTCGTCCTCGAGGCGGCGCAGGGTCTCGTCGCGATAGTCGTCGAACGCCTTGTTGCCGGAAGTGGCCGACTTGGTCGCGCCCCAAGGTGCCTTGAAGCCGCCGTTCCAGCGATTGTCCTGGGCACCGAGATTGAACCAAGTGCCGGGCGCCGTTGTGCGCAGTCCGCGCAGACGGCCGCTGCCCGCCAGGAAGGCCAGCATCGCGAAGCCGATCGGCCAGGCAAGCCAGAACCCCACCACGGTGACGGTAATCCAACCCACCTTACCGTATTCGTCGATCTTGCTGATCATCGGTGCCTCCAAAGTATGTAAGTCTTATTTACAATTGGGAGACCGCAACGGCAGTTCAATCCGTCAGCGCCAGAGATTGCAGATAAACCAACATGCCAGCCTCGAGCAGATCAGCCGGCGTCATCGGCAGTTGTCCGGCGCCGCTCGGCCCGAGATAGAGCGTCGCGACGCCGTGGGTGAGCGCCCAGATGTGCAGCGCCACCATGCGCGCCGGTGGGCGGCGGGCGGCGCGGCTGCGGTCGCAGGCGGTCTGCGCGGCACCGCGGAGCACCGCCAGCGCCGCATCGCGGGCGCGCGCGAGGTCCGGATGGGCGGTGATAGGAAAATGTGGGTCGAACATGGCGCCGTACACCGGGCCTTCGCGGCCAGCGAAGGCGAGGTGGGACTGGGCGCAGGCCTCTAGTGCGGCCACCGGGTCAGTCGGGCGGGACAGCAAGGCGGCGCGCATCTCCGCTTCCAGCGCCTCGAAACCACGGCGGGACACTTCGGCCAGAACGGCGTCGCGGTCGCGGAAGTGGCGATACGGTGCGGCGGCGCTGACTCCGACGGCGCGGGCCAGTTCGGCGACGGCGAAGCCGCTGATGCCGCGTTCGGCAATCAAGACGAGTGCTGCTTGGATCAGGGCTTCGCGAAGGTTGCCGTGGTGATACTGCTCGCGCGCCATGAGCCCCGGACCGATGTGTGCCGATGGCTTACATCGGTCCGGCTGGAGGGACCACCCTACTAAAGGGAGGTGGTCAGGTGCCGGCACCCTCGATGATGTTGCCGAACAACTCCCACCGGGTGCCATTCCAGCGCTGCATGTGCAGGTGTCGGATCGGGTGCGAGTTGGTGGCGCTGGTGCCGACGACGCAGCCAGGGATGAGAGTCGGCGGTTGATGCGTGGCCAGGTTCTTCGCCTGCGCCATGATGTTGTCGCGCGAGAAGTCCGACCCGCATTGCTTCAGCAGCTGCATGCACGATGTCGCCACGCCGTATGCATAAGGATAGTTGGAGTCCGACAACTCGGCGTCCGGCATGTATTTCTTCATGAACCCGCGCCACTCGGTCATGCCGGGGTCGTTATCCCATTGCGGGTCGGCATTGTCCTTCAGGTAGGAGGCGGCGATCAGCCCAGTGGCGCGCTCGGGGCCGGCCGGGTTGATGACGGCGCCCACTGAGATCGACACGTCGGTGACGAGGTGCATGGGGTGCCAGTCGAGGTCGTAGATCTTGCGGATGATCTGGGCGGCGAATTTCGGCGTGGCGGCGGAGACCAGCACGTCGGCGCCGGACGACTTCATGGCGACGGCCTGGCTGTCGATGGTCGGGTCGGTGACCTCGTAGCTCGACTGGATGACGACCATCTTGGCGAATTTGTCGCCGAGCACGTCCTTGAGGCCGAGCAGGTAGTCCTTGCCGAAATCGTCGTTCTGGAACAGCACGGCGATTTTGCCGTCCGGCTTGTTGGCCTGGATGTATTTGGCGAAGATCTGGCCGGAGGTGCGGTAGCTGGGCTGCCAGCCGATGGTCCAGGGGAATTCTTTGGTGTTGGACCATTTGTCGGCGCCGCTGGAAACGAAGATCTGCGGCACCTTTTTCTGGTTCATGTAGCGCTGCACCGCGCTCTGGGTCGGGGTTCCCAGTGCGTTCAGGGTGAAAGCGACGCCGTCCTGCTCGACCAAGCGCCGAGTCTGCTCGACGGTCTTGGGCGGGGAATAGCCGTCGTCATAGCTGATGAAGTTGACCTTGCGGCCCTCGATGCCGCCATTCTCGTTCAGGCGCGCGAAGAATGCGGTCAGGCCGCGGCCGATGGCGCCGTACGCCGAGGCCGGGCCGCTATAGGGGTCGGTGTTGCCGACCTTGATCTCGGTGGCGGTCACGCCCGGAGCGTCGGCGGCCCAGGCGCGGCGAAAGATCGCGGGGGTGGCGAGGGCGGCGCCGGCAGTGGTCAGCAGGGTGCGGCGGAACATGGGTTTCCTCCTTATTTGTTGGTTGAGCGCAGCAGCCGGCCCAGCCCGCGCGAAGACTTGCGGGCGAGCCCACCCGCGACGCCGTCCGGCAGCAGGAACATGAAGGCGATCAGCACGACGCCGTAGATCACCCCGGGGGCGGCCTTGGAGACCTGCTCGGCGACGTTGGGCAGGAAGGTGATGAAGATCGCGCCGAACACCGGCCCGGCGATCGTGGCGGCCCCGCCGACCACCAGCCCGGTGAACAGGGTGATGGACAGGAATACGGTGAAGCTGTCCGGCGACACGAAGCCGACCACGATGGCGCTCAGCGACCCCGCCACCCCCGTGATCATCGCGCTGACGGCGAACGTCCGCGTCTTGAACTGCGCCACGTCGATGCCGGTGGCCTCGGCGGCCAGCGCGTTGTCGCGGACCGCGCGCATGGCCCGGCCGATGCGGCCGCGCACCAGGTTGGCCGCCAGGCCGAACAGGACCGCGGCGACGAGCAGGCTGAATAGGTAGACCCATTGATCCGCATTGATCGGCAAACCGAACGGCGGGTCCGGCTTATCGACCACGATGCCCTGCACACCGCCGGTCCAGTGCTCCAGCGCCTTGTGCTTGAGCAGCTGTGGTGTGGCGACGGCCAGGGCGAAGGTGGTCAGCGCGAGATAGAGCCCGCCGAGGCGTAGCGCGGGCAAGCCGACCAAGAAGCCGATCGCAGCGCAGACGATTGCCGCGACCGGCAGCGTGGCCCAGTAAGGCACGTCGTACATCGAGGTCAGGATGGCGGTGACGTAGGCGCCAACGGCGTAGAACGCGCCGTGGCCCAGCGAGATCTGGCCGTTATAGCCGGTGACCAGCGCCAGGCCGAGGATGGCGACGGCGTAGATGGTCAGGGTAGTGAGCTGGAACAGACGGTAGTCGCTGACCACGAAGGCCAGCACCGCCGCGACCAGGACGACGATCAGCCCAAGGAGGGTCTCGCGGCTCATACGCGGCTCACGATGGTGCGGCCGAAGATGCCGGCGGGTTTGATCATCAGCACGCCGACGATGATGAGTAGCGCCAGGGTCAGCTTCAGCTCGTTGCCCACGAGGTAGGTGCCAGCGAGGTTCTCGATGATGCCGATGGCGAAACCGCCCGCGACGGCGCCCAGCGGGTTGGCGATGCCGCCGAGCAACGCGCCGGCGAAGGCGTAGAGCAGCACGCCGGACATCATGTTTGGGTCGAGGAACACGACGGGCGCGATCATCATGCCAGCAATTGCGCCGATCGAGGCAGCCAGGCCCCAGCCGAGCGCGAGCATGGCGCCGACGCGGATGCCCATGAGGCGGGCGGACGCCGGGTTGTAGGCGGCAGCGCGCATGGCTAGGCCGAGCTTGGTGAAGCGGAAGAACGCCCACACCGCGAGCAGCACCACCAGCGTGACCGCAAAAGCGCCGAGATCGTGCGGGGTGACGAAGCCGCCCAGGATCGGCGGTCCGTCGAACGGCGAGGGAAACTGCTTGATCGTGTAGCCGAACAGCCACCCGGCGGCGCTGTTGAAGATCAGCAGCAGCCCGATGAACACGCCGACGCTGGCCAGCACCGGCGACCCGGCGAGCGGCGTCAGCAACACGCGCTGGATGACGGCGCCGATGCCGAACGAGATCGCCACCGTGACCGCGAACGCCACCCAGTAGGGCAAGCCGGCCTGGATCAGCGCCAGCGCGATGTAGGTCGAGAACATCGCCATCTCGCCCTGGGCGAAGTTCACGTGGTGGGTGGCCTGGAAGATCATCACCAAGGCGAGTGCGACGCTGGCGTAGATGCCGCCCGAGGCGATGCCGGCGAGGAGTTGGTGGAGGAAGCCGTCCATCCCTAGTAGCCGAGATAGGAGCGGCGGACTGTCTCGTCCGCGGCGATGTCGGCAGCCGGGCCGCTGACCACGATGCGGCCGGTCTCGAGCAGGCAGGCCTGGTCGGCCAACTCGAGGGCGAGATTGGCGTTCTGCTCGACCAGCAGGATGCTGACGCCATCCTCCGTCCGGATGCGGCGCATGATGTCGAAGATCTCCCGGATGATGAGCGGAGCCAGGCCGAAGGAGGGCTCGTCGAGCAGCAGCAGGCGCGGCCGCAGCATCAGCGCGCGGCCGATCGCCAGCATCTGCTGCTCGCCGCCCGACAGCGTGCCGGCCTGCTGCTTGAGGCGCTGCCGCAGCTTGGGGAAGTAGTCGAGCACGCGCTCCCGGTCGGCCGCGGCCTCGACCTTCTTGCGCGTGTAGGCGCCGAGCTGAAGGTTCTCGTCGACGCTCAGCTCGAGGATGGTGCCGCGCCCGTCGGGCACATGGGCGACGCCGTGCCGGGCGACCTGCTCGGGACGCAAGCCGTCGAGCCGGGTTCCGGCGAGGGTGACGCTGCCTTCCGTGCGGATCATGCCGGAGAGCGCGCGCAACGTGGTGGTCTTACCGGCCCCGTTGGCGCCGAGAAGCGCCGTCAGCCCGCCCTGCTCGACATGGAAGTCGATGCCGTGCAGCACCCGCACGTCGCCGTAGCTGGCGTGTAGGTCTTTCACCTCAAGCAGATGCATGCACGGGCTCGCCCAGGTAAGCCCGGATGACTTCCGGGTCGTTCTGCACCTCGGCCGGCAGTCCGTCGGCGATCTTGCGGCCCAGCTCGAGCGCCACGACCTTGTCGGAGACGCGCATGACCAGGCTCATGTGATGTTCGATCAGCAGCACGCTGATCTCGAGCCGGTCGCGGACGTGGCGGATGAGGCCGGCGAGGTCGTCGACCTCGGCATGGTTGAGGCCGCAGGCGGGCTCGTCCAGCAGCAGCAATTTGGGCCGCCCGATCAGCGCGCGGGCCATTTCGACGCGTTTCTGGGTACCGAACGGCAGTGCCGAGACGGGGATGTCGGCGACGGCGCGGAGCTCGAGAAAATCCAGCAACTGCTCGAGATGCTCGTGTGCGGCGGTGTCCTCGCGGCGCGCGCGCGGCAGGCGCAATGCGTTGGCGATGAAGCCGGATCGACCAAGGTGGTGCGCGCCGGCCAGCATGTTGTCGCGCACGGTCATGGAGCGGAACAGCGCCACGTTCTGGAAAGTGCGGCCGATGCCGCGGTCGACGATGGTGTGCTTGGCCACACCGCGGAGCGACTGGCCGGACAGCCGCACCTCGCCCTCGCCGGGTCGATAGATGCCGCTGATGCAGTTGAACATCGTCGTCTTGCCGGAGCCGTTCGGCCCGATCAGGCCGCAAATCTGGCCGGCGCCTACGGTGAACGACACGCCCTGCAGCGCGCGGATGCCGCCGAATCGCACGGCCACGGCGTCGATCTCAAGCAGCGGGGCGCCCGCGAGTCCCACGCGTTCGGTCACGCTCGAGACGCTTCGATTACGTCGGTCCATCACCCGGACAGCGCATGTCATTTCCCCCGTCGTGCGGCGTTCGGCCGATTGACCCTGACCGTAACGCAGCTTCGGGGCCGCTACCAGCGGCGGTTCAGCCTTGTTCCTCTTCGGCGATGCCACGCCCGGGATCGGGCGGCTGTAGCTGCCACGGAACGCCGATGACGGCGGTGTCCGCGCCACCATGACGCAGCAGCGCGGTACGGAGCCGGCGTTCGTGATGCGTGTGCAGCAGCACCTCCCACCAGCGAGCCTCGATCAGCAGCGGAATCAACACGGCGATGCAGCGGTTCGGCTGATCGGCTCGCAGCCCGGCGATCTGGCGCAGCAGGGGTGCCAGCACGCTGCGATAGGGTGAGGGTTCGACGACGAGGCGCGGCGCGGCGATACCGGCCTCGCGAGCCGGAGCCTCGACGTCGCGTTGCCAGTCCGTCCTGATGCGGGCGACGATCTCCTCGGCATCGGGGCCGGAAAGCTCCGTGCAGTGCAGCGCGACGATGTCCGGCGAGAGACGCAGCGCGTAGGCCAGCGCGTTCTGGCTGACCCGATCCCAGCGGCTGATCGGAATGACGATCAACGGCGGCGACTGCGTGCTGAGGTCCAGCCGGCGCTCTACAGGTTGGAGCAGCTGCTGATCGAGATTGGCATAATAGCGGTTGATGATGCGGAGCAGGACCAGGGTGGCCGGGATGATGACGATGGTGAGCCAGGCGCCATCCTCGAACTTGGCGATCAGGATGATGATCAAGGCCGCCATCGTGGCCAGGGCGCCGGTGCCGTTGATGCCCAGCCGGATCGTGTCCCGCGTTTGGGTACGGAGCCAGTGGGTGGCCATGCCGGCCTGGCTCATGGTGAAGGACAGGAACGCACCGACTGCGAACAATGGGATCAGCCGATCGGTGATGCCGCCGAACCCGATCAACAGCAGCCCGGCGCCGCCCGCCAGGAACAGGATCCCGGCGGTGTAAACCAGGCGGCGGCCCGGGACGGCGAAGGCCTTGGGCAGATAACCGTCGCTGGCGATCTGGCGACACAGGCGCGGAAAGCCGACGAAGCTGGTGTTGGCGGAAAGGCACAACACCGCCAGCACGGACGCGATGGTGACGTTGTAGATCCAGCCGCGTCCGAACACGGCCTCGACGATCTGGGACAGCACGCTGCGATAGCCCTCGGCCGTCTCGTCCATGGCCGAGATGCCGTAGGCGCGCGCCACGTAGGCGATGCCGAGCAGCAGCAGGCCGAGCACGACCACGATGGCGGCCAGCGTGCGATGGGCGTGACGAACGCGGGGTTCCCGGAAGGCGCCCACGCCGTTGCTGACCGCCTCGACCCCGGTCATCGCCGTGCAGCCGGCAGCGAACGCACGGAGCAGCAGCCACAGCGACACCGGTTCAGCCGTCGCCAGCGCCGGCGGGGCGATGACCGCGGCCGGGTGACCGTTCGCCGTGAAGGCCATGCTGGCGCCGGTGACCAGCACGACGGCCAGGCTGGCGATGAAGACGTAGGTCGGGCCGGCGAACACGAGGCCGCTCTCGCGCGTGCCGCGCAGGTTAACCAGCGTGACCACGGCGAGGACCGCCAGGCAGAGCGGCAGCGTATAGGCGTGTATCGCCGGAATGGCGGAAGCCAGCGCGCCGATGCCGGCGGAGATGCCGACGGCGACGTTGAGCATGTAGTCGACCATCAGCGCCGCCGCGGCGAGCAACCCGGCATCGGTGCCGAGGTTTTCGCGCGCGACGGTGTAGGCGCCGCCATTGCTGGGGTAGGCCGCGATGGTCTGCCAATAGGATAGGAACACGATCGCCAGCAGGATCAGGATGACCCAGGTGATCGGCCCGATCGCCGACAGCCCGGCCGCCCCGGTCACCGCCAGGACGGTCAGCATGGCTTCCGGCCCGTAGGCGGCCGAGCCGAGCCCGTCCAGGCCCATGGCGGGAAGCCCCTCAAGCACGCCGATCTTGCGGCCCTCCGCCTCCTTGTTGGCGAGGGAGCGGCCGAACAGGAACCGCGTCAGCGACATCTTACTGTGGCAGTTCGCCCCCGAGCGCGGCGTAGTCCGGTTCCTCGAACACCTCGCGCGCGACCTTGAAGGCTTCACCGGCAGTCGGCACGCCGCAATAAACGGTCGCCTGCAGGAAGATCTCCTGGATCTCCGCCTTGGTCACGCCGTTGGTCAGCGCGCCGCGGAGGTGGATGCGGAGTTCGTTCGGCTTGGCCATGGCAGCGAGCATGGCGAGGTTGATCATGCTGCGGGTGCGGTGGTCGAGGCCGGGTCGGCCCCAGATCTCGCCCCAGCAATAGCGGAGCGCGAGTTCCTGGAATGGGCGATCGAAGGCGGTGGCCCCGGCCAGGGCGGCTTCGGAGCGTGCGTGCCCGATCACGTCGCCGCGGATGGCCAGGCCGGTCTTGAGAAGGTCGTCGCTCATAAATGGTCCTCGGGACGGTAGCCGGCCATGCGGGTGAAATCCTCGGTGTCGGCGACGGCCGTGCGGTCCTCGAGCCAGAGGCGGGCGACCTCGCGGCTGAGCGGCAGGTCGAGACCGGTTTCGGCAGCCAGATCGGCAGCCAGGCCGACATCCTTGCGCATCAGCCCGGCCGAGAAGCCGCTATCGAAGCGGTTCGACATGATCCAGCGCGGAAAGTGGACCTCGCTGATGCCGCTGCGCCCGGTCGCGGCATTGACCACGGCGAGCGCGGCGCCGGCATCGACGCCCGCCGCTTCGGCCAGGCGGATGGCTTCGCCGGTGGTGATCATATGGGCGGCGACCAGCATGTTATTGATCAGCTTGGCGACGTTGCCGGCGCCTGACGGGCCGACATGGACGACCTTGGCCGCCATGGCGTCGAGGAGGGGCTGCGCGAGAGCAACGTCGTCCATGCTGCCGCCGACCATGAACGTCAGCGCGCCTTCGGCCGCACCGGACGGACCGCCGCTGACGGGGGCGTCGAGATGGCCATGCCCGGCCTCGGCAAGCTGGGCAGCGAGGCGGCGGCTGGTAGTGGGATCGGCCGTGGAAGTGTCTACCACGATGACCCGGCGGTCCCGCCGGGCGAGCAGCGCATCCGGCGTGGTCAACACCGCCTCGACATCGCGCGCATAGGGCAGGGAGGAGACCACCGCATCGACGTCGCGCAACAGCGTCGCGAGGTCGGCCTCCGGCGTGATGCCGCTCTTCCCTGCCAAGGCGAGCCGTTCCGCGCTGAGGTCGAAACCGGAGACCGCGAAGCCGGCCTTGGCCAGCACGGTAGCCATCGGCAGCCCCATGTTGCCAAGACCGATCACGCCCACATGCCGGACCGTCACAGGATCGCCTCGCGGGCGCTGGTGGCCAGGCGGTCGGCGCGTTCGTTCATGACGTCGCCATTGTGGCCGCGCACCCATTTCCACTCGATGTCGTGCGGCTTGGCCGCGTCGAGCAGGCGGCGCCAGAGGTCCATGTTGGCGACGGGATCGCCGGCCGAGTTGCGCCAGTTGCGGCGGACCCAGCCGGTGTGCCAGCGGGTGATGCCGTTCTTCACATACTCGCTGTCGGTGTTGATCACGACCTTGCAGGGCCGGGTCAGCGCTTCGAGCGAGGCTGCGGCGGCGGTGAGTTCCATGCGGTTGTTGGTGGTAACCTTGTCGCCGCCGGTCAGCTCCTTTTCGGCTCCGCCGAGGCGCAGGATCGCGGCCCAGCCACCAGGGCCGGGATTGGGCTTGCAGCCGCCATCGGTCCAGATCTGGACGGGCTCAGAGTCCGTAGGCATGGGCGTCGGTCGCTTTCAGATGGAATCGGAGACGGCGGAGATATTCCAGCGGATCCTTGCGCGTGACCATGGCGCCCTCCGGGGTATTCACCCAATCGTAGAGCCGGGTGAGCAGGAAGCGGATCGCGGCCCCCTGACACAGCACGGGCAGGGCGGCACGTTCGGCAGGGGAGAGCGGCCGGGTCGCGGTGTAGGCGCGGAGCAGGGCGCGCGCCTTGGTGACGTTGAACTGCAGCGGCGCGGCCTGATGCGCCGGCTCGAAGCACCACGCGTTGAGGCAGACGGCGATGTCGTAGGCCAACAGGTCGGTGGCGGCGAAGTAGAAGTCGATCAGGCCGGACAGCTTGCCGTCGAGAAAGAACACGTTGTCGGGGAACAGGTCGGCATGAATATGGCCGCGGGGCAGGTCGGCCGGCCAGTTGCCCAGGATGTGGTCCAGCGCGGTTTCCAACTCGGCGGCAAGGCCGGGCTGGACCTGGTCGGCGCGGGGCAGGCAGTGCTCGAGCAACGGCCGCCAGCCGGCGGGGCCGAGCGCGTTCGGGCGCTGCGGAGCGTAGCCGACGCCGGCTTGGTGCAACTCGGCAAGGGCGGCGCCCAGCGGCCCGCAATGCTCGGGGCGGACACGGCGAGGCCAGACACCGGGGAGGAAGGTGGTGATGCAGGCGGGCCGGCCGGCCAGGTTTCTGAGCTTGCCGCCATCCTTGCCGGCAACGGGAAGCGGGCAAACGATGCCCTGGCTGGCCAGATGCTGCATGAGGCCGATGAACCACGGCAATTCCGCCGGATCGACTCGGCGCTCGTACAGCGTCAGAATGAAATCGCCCTGAGTGGTGCGAAGCTGGAAGTTGCTGTTCTCGACGCCCTCGGCGATGCCGCGGAAGGCTACGGCGGTGCCGAGGTCGTATTCCTCGAGGAATGATGAGAGCGCATCGTCGGTGACTTCGGTGTAAACGGCCACAAATGCGCTCTCAGGTGTCGGACGTCAGGTGAGGCCGGCGGGCAGCTTGAAGACGACGTCCTCCGTCGTGACCCGGCGTTCCTCGATCTCCAGCGTATAGCGCTCGCCCAGGGCGCCGAGCAGTTCCTGCACCAGCGTTTCCGGGGCGGACGCGCCAGCGGTGAGGCCCAGGCGACGGACGCCGTCGAGCGCGGACCAGTCGAGCTGGTTGGCGCGCGGCAACAGGATCGCGCGCTTGGCGCCAGCTCGCTCGGCGACCTCGCGCAGCCGCTGCGAGTTGCTGCTGTTGGGGCTGCCGATCACCACGACCAGGTCGCACTCCGGCGCCACCGCCTTGACCGCCGCCTGGCGGTTGGTGGTCGCGTAGCAGATGTCCTCGTTCTTCGGGCCTTCGATGAGCGGGAAGCGCGTGCGCAGCGTTTCGACGATCTCGGCGGTGTCGTCGACCGACAGCGTCGTCTGGGTGATGAAGGCCAGGTTGCTCGGGTCGGCGGCGGTCACGGTGCGGGCGTCGTCGACGTCCTGCACCAGGGTCACGCTGCCCGGAGGCAACTGGCCCATGGTGCCCACGACCTCGGGATGCCCGGCATGGCCAATCATCAGGATGTGGCGCTGGCCCGGGCCGCCATTGGCGAAGTGCCGCTCGGCCTCGCGGTGCACCTTGCTGACCAGCGGGCAGGTGGCATCGAAATACAGCAGGTTGCGGCGCTGCGCCTCGGCCGGCACCGATTTCGGCACGCCATGGGCGGAGAACACGACGTGCCCGGCTTCCGGCACCTCGTCCAACTCCTCGACGAACACGGCCCCCTGCGCCTCGAGATCCTCGACGACGGTGCGGTTGTGAACGATCTCGTGGCGCACGTAGACGGGCGCCCCGTAGCGGCGGAGCGCTTCCTCCACGACGCGGATGGCGCGGTCGACGCCGGCGCAGAAGCCCCGGGGGCCGGCTAGCACGACGCTTAACTGGGGCTTCGCTTGCGGCAGCACTTGCGGAATGATGTCCATCGTCTCCGGACCTATGGCGGGGAGTGTCCCGAAGGCTTGTTATGGCTACAAGAAGGGCCTGCGCCAAGGGCAGGCGGGGTGGAGTGACGAATGGCAGCGATGTGTGGGCGTTTGGTGGCGGTTGGATTGGCCGGTTTGTCGACGGCTCTCCTGGCCGGGTGCGGCGGCGGCGGCGGTGCCGGCCCCAAGTTCGCGCCCGCCTGTCCACGGCCGGCGATCCTCAGCGATGCCAACGACCTGCAGCGGTTCCGCGGCAACGGGCGCGACTTCCTCGACACTGCGCTGCAGGGCCGGGTCACCAGCGTCAACGGCAGCTGCTCGGCCGATGGTAGCCAGGCGGTGGTGGCGACGATCAACGTCGGCATCGAGCTGACCCGCGGTCCGGCGGCAGTGGGACGCACGGCCGACGTCTCATTCTTCGTCGCCGTGAGCCAGGGCGACCGGGTGCTCGACAAGCAGGTCTACACCATCCAGGCGGAGTTCCCCGAGAACACGGACCGCGTGCGGCTGACCGGCGACAGCGTCGATCTGCGGCTGCCGGTAAGCAAGACGATGAAGGCGGATACGTATCAGGTGACCGCCGGGTTCCAGCTGTCGCCGGCGGAGCTGGAGGCCAACCGGCGGCGGCCAGTTAGAAGGTAGAGGTTAGGAGGTAAGGGTCAGGTCGTCGCGATGGATGAGTTCGTCGCGGCCGCGCCAGCCGAGCAGCGACTCGATGTCGGTCGACTTATGGCCGGCGATGCGGCGGGCATCGGCGCTGGCGTAGGCGCTGAGGCCGCGGGCCAGGACGGTGCCGCTGGTGGACTGGATCAGGACGGGGTCGCCGCGGTCGAACTCGCCCTCGATCGCGCGGACGCCGGCGGGCAGCAAGCTGCGGCCGGCGGCCAGGGCTCGGGCGGCGCCGGGATCGATGGTGATGGTGCCGGCCGGGTGCAGGCTGCCGCCGATCCAGCGCTTGCGGGCCGAGCGCCCGTCCTCGGTCGGCAGGAACCACGTGCAGCGGGCGCCGGCGAGCAAAGCCGCCAGGGGGCGGTCGGTATGGCCCAGGGCGATGGCCATGGCGCAACCGGCCTGCGTGGCGATGCGGGCGGCCACCAGCTTGGTGCGCATGCCGCCGCTCGAGTAGCCCGGTGGTGGATCACCCCCCATGGCTTCGATCTCGGGCGTGAGCGCGGTGATGACCGGCAGGTGCGTGGCCGCCGGGTCGCGCTTGGGGTCGGCGGTGTAGAGGCCGTCGATATCGGATAGCAGCAGCAACTGATCGGCCTGAACCATCTCGGCGACGCGGGCGGCGAGGCGGTCGTTGTCGCCGAAGCGGATCTCGGCGGTGGCGACGGTGTCGTTCTCGTTGATAACCGGGATGCAGCCGAGACCGAGCAAGGTGCTGAGGGTGGCGCGCGCGTTGAGATAGCGACGGCGGTCCTCGGTGTCCTCGAGGGTCAGCAGGAGCTGCGCTGCGATCAATCCGTGGGCTGCGAGCGCCGCCGTCCAGGCTTGCGCCAGCCGGATCTGACCAACGGCTGCCGCGGCCTGCTTCTCCTCCAGGCGGAGACGGCGCTTGGTGAGGCTGAGCACCGGGCGAGCCAGTGCGATCGCGCCGGAGGAGACAACGATGACCTGGGTGCCGCGCAGCCGGGCAGCGGCGATGTCGGCGGCGACGCCATCGATCCAGGCCGTGCGAGGAACGGCGCCATCGACGATGAGGGCGCTGCCGATCTTGATGACGAGGGTGGTCGCGCCCGCGAAGTCCGGCGTCATGCCGTCAAGGGAGGCAAGGGCTCCTCGGGCTCCTCACGAGGCCGGGCTGGCTCGATCGGGCGATCTTCGATGGTGATGGCCGGGGCGTTGGCGCGGGCTTCGGCGACACCGTTCATCAGCACGCGCAGCACTTCTGGCAAGCCGGCCTGGGTCACGCCGGACATCAGCATCACCGGGCTGCCGGAGGCGCGGGCGAGGGCGGACTTGCGGGAACTGGCTTCGCGGGCGGTCATGGCGTCGGATTTGTTGAGGATCAGCAACTCGGGCTTGTCGGCCAGGCCACCACCGTAATTGACCAGTTCCTCGCGGATGGTTCGCCAGGCGTCGACGACATTGCCGGCCGCACCATCGATCAGGTGCAGCAGCATGGCGCAGCGTTCGACGTGACCAAGGAAGCGGTCGCCCAGCCCGGCGCCTTCGTGCGCACCCTCGATCAGGCCGGGAATATCGGCGACAACGAATTCCTCACTATGATTGAGGCGCACGACGCCGAGCTGGGGATGCAGGGTGGTGAACGGGTAGTCGGCGATCTTCGGACGCGCGGCAGACACGACGCTGAGGAACGTGCTCTTGCCGGCGTTGGGCAGCCCGACCAGGCCGACATCGGCGATCAGCTTCAGGCGCAGCCAGATCCAACGCTCCTCGCCCGGATAACCCGGCGTGGCCTTGCGCGGCGAGCGGTTGGTGCTGGACTTGAAGTGGGCGTTGCCATGGCCGCCATCGCCACCGCGTAGCAGGGTGATGTGCTTGCCGGGCTCGTCGAGGTCGGCGAGCAAAGTCTCGCGATCATCGTCGAACAGCTGCGTGCCGATCGGGACAGCGATGGTGATGTCTTCAGCCGCCGCGCCGGTGCGATCGGACCCAGAGCCGTTGCCGCCCTTGGGCGCGCGGAAATGCTGGGTGTAGCGGAAGTCGATCAGCGTGTTGAGGTTAGCGACAGCGACGAAGGAGATGCTGCCACCGCGGCCGCCATTGCCGCCATCGGGGCCACCGTATTCGATGAAGCGCTCGCGCCGGAAGGCGATAACGCCGTTACCGCCGTCACCGGAGCGGCAATAGATCTTGGCTTGGTCGAGGAATTTCATGTGGGGTCCAGGGGTACGACTTGGGGCGCCACCCTCACCCAAACCTCTCCCGCACGCGGGAGAGGGTTCTTCAAGGCGAGGTTATTCGGCGGCTTGGGCGAGGGGCAGCACGGAGACGTGGACGCGGCCTTCGGTGCGGCGCTCGAACTTCACGTGACCATCGACCAGTGCCCACAGGGTGTGATCGCGGCCGACGCCGATGTTGAGGCCGGGCTTCACCTTGGTGCCGCGCTGGCGGATGATGATGTTGCCGGCGATGACGGACTCGCCGCCGAACTTCTTGACGCCGAGACGGCGGCCGGCGGTATCGCGGCCGTTGCGGGATGAACCGCCTGCTTTCTTATGTGCCATAGCCGGATCTCCTTAGGCGGGGACGGATTCGAGTTCGGGCTCGCGCGGGGGAGTGGCTTCGGCGCTGGCCGGAGCTTCCTTGGGGCGATATTCGTGGCCGTCGGCCGTGATGCCGGAGACGCGAAGGACGGTGACTTCCTGGCGGTGCCCGTTCTTGCGGCGGCTGTTCTGACGGCGACGCTTCTTGAAGATGATGATCTTGTCGAGGCGGTCCTGCGCGATCACCGTTGTCGAAACGGTGGCGCCGGCCACGAGCGGGGCACCAACGGTGGTGCCGGCATCGCTGCCGACAGCGAGGATTTCGGAGAAGGTAATGACGTCGCCAGCGGCGCCGGGCAGCTTCTCGACTTTCAACACGTCATTGGGCTTGACGCGGTATTGCTTTCCGCCAGTGCGGATGATCGCGAACATCGACTTGATCCTTGCGGCCGTGCCGGTAGTCCGGCGGCCCTTTTTAGTAGAAGCGGACGGGCATCGAGGCTCGTCCGCCGGAAGGCGCGCCTAGTATCGGCAGAAGCGCGAAAAGTCAACCGAGAAGGTAGATCTGCCACCGGGCGATGAGGCTCACCGCGGCGACGAACGCCACATAGGAGCCGAGAATACCGAGGTGCGATCCAAGAAGACGCTGCATGTGCAACACCTGAAACTGTATCCGACTACTAAGGTGTTCTCTGGACGGAGAACAAGGCCAGAGTCACAGCTGATAAGAAATTTGCCCGGCCAAGTGATTGTCGAGTGCGGCAGCGGCTGATAGGCTTCGTCCATGGTGTCGGCAGCCCCGTTCCTGGGATATCGCCGCGCGCAGGGTCTGGCGCGTGCGCTGCCATGCGCGGCCGCCTCCCTTCTCCTTCGACTTATCCGCCCCTGAGCGTCCCGCCGGCTCCGTGCCGGCGCTGCCCAGGGGTTTTCACGACCCGGGCCCTAGTCCGGGAGGGTTTGGCGAAACGACTCAGAGGATAATTCAATGAGCATCAATCATCCGAGCTTCGGCGATCTGCCGGACGATCGCGTCGTCATCTTCGATACGACGCTGCGGGATGGCGAACAGTCGCCGGGCTTCTCGATGAACCTCACGGAGAAAATCCGGATGGCCGAGGCGCTGGCAGAGCTGGGCGTCGACGTAATGGAGGCCGGGTTCCCGATCGCGTCGGTGGGGGATTTCGAAAGCGTCGAGGCGATCGCGCGGACAGTAAAGGGGCCGGTGATCTGCGGTCTGGCGCGCACCGGGCAGGCGGACATCCTGCGGGCGGCCGAAGCGCTGAAGCCGGCCGAGCGCAAGCGGATCCACGTGTTCCTGAGCACGAGCCCGCTGCACATGAAGTATAAGCTGCGGATGGAGCCGGATGCCGTGCTGCAGTTGACCGCCGACTCCGTGACACTGGCGCGCAATCACGCGGACGACGTGGAGTGGTCGGCCGAAGATGGTAGCCGGACGGAGCCGGATTTCCTGTGCCGCTGCGTCGAGGCGGCGATCCGAGCAGGTGCGACCACGATCAACGTGCCGGATACCGTGGGTTATTCCACGCCGGAGGACATGGCGCGGATCTTCACCATGCTGCGCGAGCGCGTGCCCGGGGTCGAGAAGGTCATTCTGTCCACGCACAACCACAACGACCTCGGCCTGGCGGTCGCCAACACGCTTGCTGCCGTGCGGGCCGGGGCGCGGCAGATCGAATGCACCATCAACGGCATCGGCGAGCGGGCCGGCAACGCGGCGCTGGAAGAGATCGTTATGGCGATCCGTACGCGGCCGGATGCGGCGCCGTACTCCAACAGCATCAAGACCGAGCGGATCCTGCGGGTGTCGAAGCTGCTGTCGACCATCACCGGCTTCGACGTGCAGCCGAACAAGGCGATCGTCGGGCGCAACGCTTTCGCGCATGAAAGCGGCATCCACCAGGATGGCGTGCTGAAGAACGCCGCGACCTACGAGATCATGACGCCAGAGAGCGTCGGCTGGACCAAGAGCAGCTTGGTCATGGGCAAGCATTCCGGCCGGGCGGCGTTCCGCGACAAGCTGTCATCGCTGGGCTACGGCTCAGTCGGCGACAACCAGATGAACGACGCGTTCAAGCGGTTCAAGGATTTGGCCGACCGCAAGAAGGTCGTCTACGACGAAGACATCGTCGCCCTGGTCGATGACGAGGTCGGGCGCGACCATGACCGCATCCGGTTTGGTTCGCTCGAACTGACCTGCGGCTCGGCCGGACCAGCCAAGGCGGTGCTGACCCTCGAGGTCGATGGCCAGCGACAGACGGCGGAGTCGCCCGGCGATGGCCCGGTAGACGCGACGTTCAACGCGATCCGGAGCATTTTCCCGCACGACGCCCGGTTGCTGCTGTTCTCGGTCGGTGCAGTGACGGAAGGGACAGATGCGCAGGCGAAGACCACCGTGCGATTGGAAGAGGGCGGCAAGATGGTCGATGGCCAAGGTGCCGATACAGACACCATCGTCGCATCAGCGCGGGCTTATCTACACGCCCTCAATAAGTTGATGGTCAAGCGGATCAAGACCGAACCGGCAGCACTCTCCGCCTGACCGGACGTCGCCCCGGGCAACCGGGGCGACGTCGTTTAGTAGCCGTAGTCGCGGCGGTAGTAACCCGGCGGCGGAGCCTGCTCATACGCGGGCGCATAGCCCGGCGCGTAGCCTGGCTGCGGCTGATAGGCTGGTTGCGGCGCGTAGCCCGGCTGATAAGCCGGCTGCGCGTAATAGGGTTCCGGCCGCGCCGTCGTCGTCGCGGCGCCACCAGCTGCGCCAAGCGCGCCACCAGCCAATGCGCCGATCGCGGCACCACGGCCACCACCAGCCACGGCACCGAGCGCCGCGCCAGCACCGGCGCCAAGCAGGCCGCCGCCGACGGCACGCTGTCCGGGATCATACGGGTCGGTGCAGGCGGTCAAACCCAGGCCGGCAACGAGCGCCAGAGCCGTTGCGATTTTGATGCGCATCTCAAATGTCCTTCTCGCTAAAATTCAGCAATGGCCGACCCCCTACTTCGAGGGTCGGCCAGCCTGCTGCTTAGTAGCGACGCTGCGGCGTGGTGATGTAACCGGTGCCGGCACCGACGGCCGCGCCGGTCAGGCCGCCCACGGCCGCACCGGTGCCGCCGCCGGCGAGACCGCCGATGGCAGCGCCGGCGCCGGCGCCCAGGAGACCGCCGCCAACAGCGCGCTGGCCCGGATCATACGGGTTGCTGCAGGCGCTGACGCCGAGCAGAGCAAGAAGGGCGAGGGGCAGTGAGGCTTTCTTGAACATGAATTCTCCGATGTCTTTGGTACCCTGCAACACTACCGTGCAAAGATTTACCCAAGATGAACAAACAACGCCGACTTGGCTGGAATGTGGCGGCAGGGCAGGTTTCACTAAAAGGTGAAGCGGCCCGGCGTGGCCCTTGCCGCCGCAGGGCCGGGCCGGTAAGCCACGGCGCTTGCCTGCGTGCCGAAGTCAGCCGCTGGGCTGACTTATGTACTTCTCTGGGAATTAGCGCATGTTCGGACGCCTTCTTGGCATCATGTCGGCTGACATGGCCATCGATCTGGGGACCGCGAATACGCTGGTTTACGTGAAGGGCCGGGGAATCGTTCTGGCCGAGCCTAGCGTGGTCGCGATCGCCGACGTTAGAGGCAAGAAACAGGTTTTGGCCGTTGGCGAGGAAGCCAAGCAGATGCTGGGCCGCACCCCCGGCAACATCCAGGCGATCCGGCCGCTGCGCGACGGCGTGATCGCGGATTTTGAAGTCGCCGAAGAGATGATCAAGCATTTCATCCGCAAGGTGCACAACCGCCGCGGCTTCGCCTCGCCATTGATCATCGTCTGCGTGCCGTCCGGCTCGACGGCCGTGGAGCGCCGCGCCATCCAGGAGAGCGCGGAGAGCGCGGGTGCGCGCAAGGTGCTGTTGATCGAGGAGCCGATGGCGGCCGCGATCGGCGCCGGGCTGCCGGTGACGGAGCCGTCGGGCAGCATGATCGTCGATGTCGGCGGCGGCACCACCGAAGTCGCGGTGATTAGCCTGGGCGGGATCGTGTTCTCGCGCTCGGTCCGGGTTGGCGGCGACAAGATGGACGAGGCGATCATCTCCTACATCCGCCGCACGCATAACCTGCTGATCGGCGAGAGTTCGGCCGAGAAGATCAAGATGGACATCGGCGCGGCCGTGCCGTCGATGGATTACGATGACGGCCCGTATCGCGAAGTGAAGGGCCGCGACCTGATGAACGGGGTGCCGCGCGAGATCCTGGTGGGACAGCGGCAGATCGCCGAAAGCCTGGCAGAACCGATCGCGCAGATCGTCGAAGCGGTGAAGGTCGCGCTCGAGAACACGCCGCCGGAACTGGCGGCCGATATCGTCGACAAGGGAATTGTGCTGACGGGCGGTGGCGCGCTGCTATATCGTCTGGATCAAGTGCTGCGTGATGCGACCGGGTTGCCGGTGGTGGTGGCCGAGAACCCCTTGAGTTGCGTGGCGCTCGGAACGGGGCGCGCGCTGGAAGAGATGAAGCGCCTGCGCAACGTGCTCACCACGATGTACTGAACCGAATGGGGGCCCGCGTCGCTTGATCCGTCTGTCCATCCCGGTGCGGCAAGCGTTGGCCAAGCTGACGTTGCCGGTGCTGATCGCAGCGTCGTTCGGGGTCATGTTGCTCGGCAAGGCCGATGCGGTGCTTGCCGAGCGTGCGCGGATGGCGTTGGCCGATACGTTGTCGCCCCTTTATGCCTTGGCGGCCGAGCCGTTGGCGCGCATGCGCGAGATCTCCGACGACTTGCAGAATCTATGGGCCATGAAGGCCGAGAATCAGGCGTTGCGGGACGAGAACGACAACCTGCGTCGATGGCACGCGGTGGCGCTGGCGTTGGACGCCGAGAACACCGTGCTGAAGGCCAACCTCCACTGGATCCCCGACCCGGCACCCAGCTACGCCACCGCGCGCGTCGTGGCCGATGCGGGCGGTGTATACGCGCGCGCGGTGCTGCTGTCGGTGGGCCCGGATAACGGCATCACGCGCGGGCAGGTGGCGCTGGACGAGAACGGCGTGGTCGGCCGGGTGACCGAACTCGGTGCGCGCAGCGCCCGCGTGCTGCTGATCACCGATCTGAACAGCCGCATCCCGGTCACGCTTGAGAACAGCCGGGCGCGGGCGATCATGGTGGGGACCAACGGTCCGCGGCCGCGGCTGATGTACTGGCCGGAGGGGACCACCCCGGCCGAGGGCGAGCGGGTGGTGACGTCGGCCGAGGCTGGTGCGTTTCCGGCCGGGCTGCCGGTGGGCACGGTGCGCTACAGTTCGAGTGGGGTTCCGGAGGTCGAGCCGGCGGCGCGGCTGGGGCGGCTGGAAGTCGTGCGATTGTTCAATTACGGGCTGCGCGGCATCCAGCCGCCGGAGAACGCGCTCCGTCCGGAAGGCAAGCCGGTCGTGGCTGGGCGTCGGTGATCGATGTCGGTGATTGGGGTTGACCGACCGCCTTCCCGGGATCCGGCCGCGGCCAAGCATGTGGCGAATGCTGGACGCCACGGCACGCAAGAGCTTCCCGGTGACGATCACGGCGTTGCTGCTGCTGGCGCTGTCGGCACCGCTCGGGTTGCCGGGGCAACCGCAGCTTCAGGCAGCGGTGGCGCTAGCCTGCGTGTTCTTCTGGTCGGTGTTCCGGCCGGACAGCATGCCACCGGCCGCCGCGTTCTTGTTGGGTCTGTTGACCGATCTGCTCAGCCTGGTGCCGCCGGGAACCTCCGTGCTTGTGCTGCTGATCGTGCATGGCGTGGCTTTGCGGACCCGGCGGTTCGTCGCGGCGCAGGGCTTTCTCGTCGTGTGGCTGGTGTTTCTCGCAGTGGCGGCCGGCGCTGCGGCGCTGGAATGGGCGCTGATCAGCCTGCTCACGTTCCGGCTGCTGCCGGCCAGCCCGGCGCTGCTGGAGTTCGGGGTGAGCGCCGGGTTCTATCCGTTGCTGGCGACGATTTTCACCAGGGCACACCGCGGACTCGCGGATCCTGAGAAGGCCTGACGCGTGAGCAATCAATTCAAGAAAGAGAACAAGCGCACGGGTGTTTTCACCCGTCGCGCGCTGCTGCTCGGCGTGGGCGAGTTGGGCATCCTCGGAGCGCTCGGAGCCAAGCTGTATCAGGTGCAGGTGGTGGACGGGGAGCGTTACGCGACGCTGGCGGAGAGCAATCGCATCAGCGCCCGGCTTACGGCGCCGCCGCGCGGCCGGGTGCTGGACCGGTTCGGCGTTCCCGTTGCCGGCAATAAGCTGAACTGGCGGGCGTTGCTGACGGTTGAACAGACCGAGAGCGTGGACGCCACGCTGGATTTGTTCAGCAAGGTGGTGCCGCTGGCCGACCATGAGCGGTCGCGGATCGAGCGCGAGATGCGCAAGCGGCGGCGGTTCATTCCGCTGGTGGTGCGCGAGTTCCTCAGCTGGGAGGAGATGGCCAAGCTCGAGGTGAACGCGCCGGACCTGCCGGGCATCTTTGTGGACGTCGGCACCACGCGGATTTACCCGTTCGGCCCCGCGCTGGCCCACGTCGTAGGCTACGTCGCGCCGCCGAACGATGCCGACGTCGCCGAAGACCCGATGCTGGGGCTACCAGGCATCCGGGTGGGGCGTGCCGGCATGGAGAAGGCGCAGGACGTCAAGCTGCGGGGCAAGGCCGGGGCGACGCAGATGGAGGTCAATGCCGTTGGCCGGGTCATCCGCGAGCTGGACCGGGTCGAGGGGCAGTCGGGCCTCGATTTGGGGCTCACGATCGACTCGGCGCTGCAGAACAGCGTCCTGAAGCGTTTGGGGGCGGAGAGTGCCTCGGCCGTTGTCATGGATTGCCGCAACGGCGAGGTGCTGGCGATGACGTCGGCACCGAGCTTCGACCCGAGCCTGTTCAATTCCGGCGTGTCGCAAGCGCAGTGGGTGCAGTGGACGAGCAACCGCAAGGCGCCGCTGATCAACAAGGCGGCGGCCGGCGTGTATGCGCCGGGGTCGACGTTCAAGATGGTGGTGGCGATCGCCGGGCTGGATGCCAAGGTGATCGGGCCGGGGTCGCGGATCAATTGCCCGGGCTTCCTGGATATCGGCGATACCCGGTTCCACTGCTGGAGCAAATATGGCCACGGATCGCTCGATGTGCGCGGCGGGCTCAAGCATAGCTGCGACGTCTTCTTCTACGAAGTCGCGCGGCGGGCGGGGATCGACAAGGTGGCCGCCATGGCCAACCGGTTCGGCATCGGGGTGGATACCGGGATCGAGTTGCCTGGCGCGCGCAAGGGGCTGATGCCCACCAAGGCGTGGCGGCAGTCGCGCGGTCATGCCTGGAACATCGGCGACACCATCAGCTGCGGCATCGGCCAGGGTTATATCCAGACGACGCCGCTGGCGCTGTGCACCTACGTATCGCGGGTGGCGACTGGGCGGGCGGTGGTGCCGCATCTGACGCGCTCGCTCGGCGGCGTGGTGCAGCCCGGCGTGCAGGCTGCGGACTATCCGTCGCTCGACATGCCGGAGCAGTTCCTCCACCTGTGCCGGGAGGGAATGTTCGGGGTCGTCAACGAGGTCAATGGAACTGCCCCGGCGGCGCGGCTCTCGATCCCAGGCGTGCAACTGGCGGGCAAGACCGGGTCGACGCAGGTGCGCCGCGTGTCGCGTGAAGCGCGGGAGCATGGGTTCAAGTCGGAGAACCTGCCTTGGGAGTTCCGGCCCCATGCGCTGTTCGTGTGCTATGCGCCGTACGACGCGCCGCGCTATGCGGTGTCCGTGGTAGTCGAGCACGGCAATGCCGGCGCGGCGGCGGCGGCGCCGTTGGCGCGCGACATCATGACCGACGTGCTGACCCGTGACCCGGTCAATCATACAGAAAGCCCCGGGCAGAAGGTCGCCGACCGGGGCTAGCGGCATTAGGAGCAGCGGATTTGATCACGGCGCGGCGTTTGATACGGGCGGAGCCGTCGTTCGGACTGCTCAACAAGTTCTGGCAGGTCAGTTGGCTTTACGTGCTGTTGCTGTGCGCACTGGCCAGCGTGGGATACGTCGCGCTGTACTCCGCCGGCGGCGGTCCCGAGCCGTATGCCACCAAGCACATCCTGCGGTTCGCGTTCAGCTTGCTCATGATGCTGTCCATCGCGATGATCGACATCCGATTCATCGCCCGCTTCTCCTATCCGCTGTATGCGTTCACGATCGGGCTGCTGATCCTGGTGCTCAAGATGGGGCATGTCGGCAAGGGCGCGCAGCGTTGGATCGACATTGGCGGGCTGCAGCTGCAACCGAGCGAGCTGGCCAAGATCGGGCTGGTGATGGCGCTGGCGGCGTGGTTTCACCGCGCGAGCTGGGAAAAGGTGGGCAATCCGCTGTTCCTGATCCCGCCGCTGGTGATGGTGCTGCTGCCGGTCGGGCTGATCCTGAAGGAGCCCAACCTCGGAACGGCGGTGATCACCGCGATCGTGGGCGGCTGCGTCATCCTGGCGGCCGGTTTGCGGTGGTGGAAGGTGCTGCTGGTGGTCGCGCCGCTGCCGTTCTTGGGGCAGATCGCCTTTGGGCATCTGCACGACTACCAGAAGGCCCGGATCACGACATTCATGAACCCGGAAAGCGATCCGCTGGGGGCAGGCTACAACATCATCCAGTCCAAGATCGCGCTGGGCTCGGGCGGCATGTTCGGCAAGGGCTTCATGCAGGGGACGCAGGGGCACCTCAACTTCCTGCCGGAGAAGCAGACCGACTTCATCTTCACCATGATCTCGGAGGAGTTCGGGCTCGTCGGCGGGCTGGCGGTCATGGGGCTGCTGGCGCTGATCATCATCGGCGGCATGTCGATCGCGCTACGCTGCCGGCATCAGTTCGGGCGGCTGCTGGCCTTGGGCATCACGGCTAACTTCTTCATGTACTGCTTCGTCAACATCGCCATGGTGATGGGGGCCATCCCGGTCGGTGGCGTGCCGCTGCCGCTGGTGTCGCATGGCGGATCCGCGATGCTGACGGTGATGTTCGGCTTCGGACTGCTGATGTCGGTACACGTCCATCGAGACGTGGAGTTCACCCAGCGGGAGGAGTGACCGGGCCGGCTTTACTGGACACTGCGCGGTCGCCGCCGATCAGTGAGGTTGCACGCTCGACGGAGCGGACAACGGCATCACCCGCGCGACGGATGAGCGGATCCTCGCTCCGCAGCAGGCGGTCCGAGACCATGAGCGCTGGAGACAGCGCACCACGAAGTTCATGCCGCAGGAGCGACATCTCGCGCTCGAGTTCGGCTAGGCGCTGAACGCCCGGATCTGGCGGCGGCGGCTCTGGCGGGGCGGAGACGGTGGGAGCGGGTGTGGTCCAGCGGCCCAGCGCATAGATCAACAGCCCGGCACATGCGCCGGAGATGGCGGCACACGCCAAGTAAGGCAGGCCAAGGCCAAGCAATGCGAGGGACAGCCCGCAAGCGGCAAATGCGGAAACGCCTCCCACGACGGAGAGAGCAAGTAATCCAGTCGGGGTCATTGAGTTGGTCGCCACAAGCGAATCAACTCGCAACGGCCGGTTAAGTTGTCGAAACAAATGCGAAGGATTGACGAGGGTAGCAGCCGCCTCCTATAAGCCCGGCCTGCCCCGAGCCGTCATCCGGCCCGGCCATGATTGTTTAAAGGGCTCCCAATCGATCGGGTGCCCATAGTATCAGCCCCGCATGCCTGCGGGCTTTTGTCATCGGAGTTCGTCGTGAAGCGTACCTATCAACCGTCGAAGCTGGTCCGCAAGCGTCGTCATGGCTTCCGCACCCGTATGGCCACCGTTGGCGGCCGCAAGGTGTTGGCGAACCGGCGTGCCAAGGGCCGCGCGAAACTCTCCGCTTAGGACTATCGCGATGGCGCCTTCCGCATCGGCGCCCTCCGTTAAGTTGAAGCGCCGGGCGGAGTTCCTGGCGGTCGCCGGCAAGGGCCGCAAGGCTCCGTCCCCCGGGCTGGTGCTGCAGGTGTTGCGACGCCAGGACGACCAGCCGGTCCGACTAGGCTTCACCGTGACCAAGAAAGTCGGCAACGCCGTGCGCCGCAATCGTACGCGCCGCCGCCTACGTGCTGCGGCGCGGGACGTGTTGGCCGAGCGAGCGGCTTCGGGCGCTGACTTGGTGCTCATCGGGCGGGATGGGACGGCGAAACGACCGTTCGAAGCGCTAAAAGGCGATCTCCGCCGCCTGATGGACAAGCTGGACGTGCCGGCGTGAAGCACCTGCTCATTCTGCTGGTGCGCATCTATCAATGGACGCTGCGGCCGTTCATCGGGGCGCACTGCCGCTTCGAGCCGCATTGCAGCGCCTACGCGGTCGAGGCGCTCCGGCGCCATGGGGCGGTGCGCGGAGCCGGGTTGTCGGCCTGGCGCGTGCTGCGATGTAATCCCTGGAACGATGGTGGCTCCGATCCCGTACCGGGATGCCGCTGTGGTTCGCATGATCAGAAAGCGATTTTTTCCTGATGGATCAGAAGCGCCTGTTCCTCGCCATCGCGATTTCGGTGGCGATCTTGCTCGGGTTCCAGTTCTACGGACCGCATAAGCCGCCGATCTCGACCGACACCAAGACGACCCCGACCGGCCAGACCGAAAGGCCGTCGACCGATCCGGCTTTCCCCGGCACGCAGCCGCTGCAGGTACAGGCGCCGGCGGAACAACGGGACGTGCCGCGGTTGAAGATCATCGCGCCGAAGGTCGAGGGCACCATCAATCTGGTCGGCGCCCGCTTGGACGACCTGGTGCTGCGCGACTACCACGAGGAAGTCTCGACCGAGAGCCCGCTGGTTCGCCTGCTGGAGCCGCGGGTCGATCCGCAGCCCTATTACGTGCAGTTCGGCTGGACCGGCGACGGCGTTGCGCTGCCCGGCCCCGAAACCGTGTGGACGGCCGAGGGCGGCGAGCTGGCGCCCGGCAAGAAGGTCAACCTGTCCTGGGACAACAAGGCTGGCCAGGTGTTCAAGATCGGGCTGACCATCGACGACAACTACATGTTCGGCATCGAGCAATCGGTGCAGAACAACGGTTCGGCAGCCATCAAGCTGTATCCGTGGTCGCGCATCCGGCGTGACTACAAGCCGCTGACCTCGGGCTATTACATCCTGCACGAAGGCATGCTGGGCGTGCTGAACGGCACGCTGCAGGAGCAGACGTACGACAAGGCCAAGACCGAGAGCGAGAAGACCAAGGGCGCCAGCCTCAAGACGGAAACCACTGGTGGCTGGGCCGGCATCACCGACAAGTATTGGCTGACGGCGCTGATCCCCGACCAGGCTGTGCCGGTCACGGCGTCGTTCCGCCATGTGACGGAGAACGGCGCGGATCGCTACCAGGTCGACTTCATGCCGAACAACGCGCAGGACGCCGCGCCCGGTGCCGTTGCGACCATGACCTCGCATCTGTTCGCCGGCGCCAAGGTGGTGCAGTTGCTCGACCGGTACGAGAGCGAGTACCACATCCCGAACTTCGACAAGGCGGTCGATTTCGGCTTTTTCTACTTCCTGACCAAGCCGATCTTCTACGCCATCGACTTCTTCTATCATCTGACCGGCAATTTCGGCATTGCCATCATGCTGTTCACCGTCATCGTCAAGGCGCTGTTCTTCCCGCTGGCAAGCAAGTCGTATCGGTCGATGAGCAAGATGAAGCTGCTCGCGCCGAAGATGACGGAGATCCGCGAGCGGCTGAAGGATGAGCCGCAGAAGATGCAGTCCGAGATCATGCAGCTCTACAAGGCCGAGAAGGTAAACCCGGCCAGCGGCTGCTTGCCGATGCTCGTGCAGATCCCGGTGTTCTTCTCGCTCTACAAGGTCATCTTCGTGACCATCGAAATGCGGCACGCACCGTTTTTTGGCTGGATCCACGACCTGTCGGCAGTCGACCCGACCAACATCTTCACCCTGTTCGGCCTGATCCCGTGGGATCCGACGCACTACTCGCACTTCCTGCATCTCGGCCTGTGGCCGCTGATCATGGGCGTGACGATGTTCTTCCAGCAGAAGCTCAACCCGGCGCCGCCGGACCCGGTGCAGGCCCGCATCTTCCAGTTCATGCCGATCATCTTCACCTTCATGCTGTCGAGCTTCCCGGCCGGGCTGGTGATCTACTGGAGCTGGAACAACACGCTGACGATCCTGCAGCAATGGACCATCATGCGGCGGACGCGGTTGCCGAAGCCCGAGCTGGCGCGGCCATAAACTTGGTGACCGACGAACCCTCGCCCAACCCGCTGCTGGGCGGCGAGGGTGACGCTGCCGAGGAGGCGGCCCGGATCGAAGCGGGCCGGCTGTTGTTCGCGCAGGAGTGCAAGTTCTTCTACGCGGCGCAGCGGATCGATCAGCTCCCGGAAACCGGGCGACCCGAGGTCGCCTTCGCCGGCCGTTCCAACGTCGGCAAATCGAGCCTGATCAATGCGCTGACCGGCCGTAAGGCGCTGGCCCGGGCATCCAACACGCCGGGCCGCACCCGGCAGCTCAACTTTTTCGACCTCGGTGAGCGACTGACGCTGGTGGACATGCCGGGCTATGGCTACGCGCAGGCCGGCAAGGACATCAAGGCGGACTGGCAGGGGTTGATGTTCGACTACCTGCGCGGCCGGCCCACCCTGCAGCGCGTCGTGTTGCTGATGGACAGCCGCATCGAATTGAAGGAGTCGGACCACACCGTGATGGACCTGCTCGACCGCGCCGCGGTGACTTATCAACTGGTGCTGACCAAGGCGGACGGCGTCAAGCCAGCCGCGCTGGCCAAGAAGCAGGCCGAGATCATGGCGCTGACCAGCAAGCATGCGGCGGCGTTCCCGATGATCGTGACGACGAGCAGCGAGACCGGGTTAGGCGTCGAGTTGGTGCGCGCGGATCTGGCCGGGTTAGCCGAGCCGGCTTGACCTAATAGGGCCTGACGGCGAGTCTGCCGCGGCACCCGACCCCAACACGGAGCACAATTCTTTGCCCCTCGATCTCGCGGCCGCGGCCGAGCAGGCTGGCATCCTTGTCCAGGCGCTGCCATTCCTGCGGCGCTATGCCGGCGTCACCATCGTGGTCAAGTACGGCGGGCACGCGATGGGCGACGAGCACCTGGCCGAGCAGTTCGGGCGCGACATCGCGTTGCTCAAGCAGGTCGGCGTCAACCCGGTGATCGTCCATGGCGGCGGGCCGCAGATCAACGCCATGCTGAAGCGCCTGGCGATCCAATCGAGCTTCGTGGACGGCCTGCGCGTGACCGACGAGGCGATGGTCGAAGTGGTCGAGATGGTGCTGGCCGGCACCGTCAACAAATACGTGGCCGGGCTCATCAACCAGGCTGGCGCCCTGGCCGTCGGCATCTGCGGCAAGGATGGCGGGCTGATCCGGGCGCGCAAGCTGCAGCGCACGGTGAGGGACCCGAACAGCCATATCGAGCGCGCGCTGGACCTGGGCTTCGTCGGCGAGCCGGAGCACGTCGACGTACGGGTGATCCACGCGCTGACCGGGGCCGGGCTGATCCCGGTGATCGCGCCGGTGGGCATCGGCGAGGATGGCAAGACCTACAATATCAATGCCGACACGGTGGCCGGTGCGGTGGCCGGCGCCCTGGGCGCCCGGCGGCTGCTGATGCTGACGGATGTGCCGGGCGTGTTGAATGCCGAGAAGCGGCTGATCCCGGACATGTCGCTGGCCGATGTGTCGGCGGGCGTGGCGAACGGGATGATCAGCGGCGGCATGATCCCGAAGGTGGAGAATTGCGCCGACGCGGTGCGCAAGGGCGTCAAGGGTGCCGTGATCCTCGACGGCCGCATGCCGCATGCCTGCCTGCTCGAGCTGTTCAAGGATGGCGGGATCGGGACGTTGATCCACGAATAAGCACCGTTAAGGCTTCTCGGCGTGATCCGAACGCGGGGCGACCTGCTGGAGCGTTTGCGAGAGGCCTTCCGCGAAGCTTAGCCGGGGACGCCAGCCGAGAACCTTGGACGCGAGCCCGACATCGAGGATGCTGACCGGGATGTCGAAGACCCGGCCGTCACTGCGTTTCACAGCGACCGGCCGGTCGAGCTGCCGTTCGAGTTCATGGACGACGCCATTGAGGCTGACGCCGTGGCCGCTGCCGATGTTGAACACGAACGGCTTGTCGTCCAGCGTGGCTCGCGCCACGGCGACGAGACCGGCAGCGGTGTCGGAGATGTGGATGTAGTCGCGAACCACTTCGCCATTGCCCCAGATCTCGATCAGCGAGGCGTCGATCGCGCGCTGCAGGAAAACCGTGACGGCGCCCTGTCCTTTGGCGACGTTCTGGCCGGCGCCGAACGGGTTGGAAAGGCGGGCGATCCGGCAATCGAGGCCGTAATTGGCGCGGTATTGCGAGATGTACAATTCGGCCGAGGCCTTGCCGACGCCATAGGCCGTGATCGGCTGCAAGGGATGATCCTCCTGCACCGGGACGTGTTGCAGCTTGCCGTAGACGGTGCCGCCCGAGGAGGCGAAGACGAGTCGGGGCGCGGCCGGCCCGAGGCGGCGGAGCGCTTCGAGTAGCTTCACGGTCGCCCCGACGTTTTCCGCCAGATCGGCCGCAGGATCGGCGTTGGCCGTGGCGGGGATCGTCGACCAGGCATAATGGTGCACGACGTCCATTTCCCCGATCAAAGCGTTCCAATCCGCGGTTGCCAGCTCGAACGGGACGAACCGCATCCGTGCCGGTAGTTGGCCGGCGGGCGCGACGCGGTCGGCCAGAACCACATCGGCACCCATGCCGACCAGTTGCCGTGCCACGGCCATGCCGATGAAGCCGCAGCCACCCAGGATCAGGTGTTGCCGGCCGCTCTCGACGCCTTCTTGGCTGGACGACTCGATCATGCTGGTTCCGCGCGGAAAGTGAGAAGGGGTGACTTATGGCATGGGTGATGGCAAGACATGAGGGCATTTGATCTGGACCAATGACCTTACGCTACACCCCGCCGGACCAATTTCCGGCGCTCTGTGCCGAGGACGTGGCTCAGCCCGGACCCGGCGGCACCTGGACCGACATCCCCGGCAAGACGCGGCAGATGCTGCGCTACGCGCCCGAATTCATCGTCGATCCGCCGAATAGCGGCATGTTCGCCGGCATCGGCCCGGCAGTGTATCGATCGCCGCCGGTGTTCGCCACGGCGCTGAACGATGCTCGGTTGGTCGGGTATCGCACCGTGATCTCGGGCGAGTCGTTCTGCGACGACGAGATACTCTTGGGCGGTGACGGTCCGCGTGACGCGTTTCTGGACAAGCTCGCGGATGCCAATCCGTTTCCCAACGAGGAGACCGGGTTGCGCCGGGTCGGCGGCGACCGGTTCACGCTGGAGGTCGGGCAACGTACGGAGCGGCATTTTCCAGGGTCGACCGTGGTGTTGTGCTCGCACGAGCCCAGCAATTACGGGTCCTTGCTGTTCCGCGTGCTGCCCAAGCTGGTCACGCTTGGCCAGCTCGGCCTGACCCACCTGCCGATGATCGCCTGGGCCTGGCCCGCGCCGTATCAACGCTTGCTGCAGTTGTGCGGCGTCATGCCGGGCCAGTTGATCCAGCATGATCTCTCCAGCGTCACACACCTGGATCGTGCGATCATGCCGTCGCTGCGCAACCCGAACGCGTTCCTGGACCGCGAAAGCCATGCGCTGATGCAGACCCTGGCCGATCAGTTCGAGCCGGAACAGTTGGGGCGCCGGATTTATGTGTCGCGGCTGAAGCACGGCAAGGTGTCGGGATCGACGCGCATCATGCTGAACGAGGATAAGCTGGTCGAGCGGTTGGCGGCGCTCAATTTCGAGGTCATCGAGCCGGAACGGTTGTCGGTCGAAGAGCAGATCGCGACGTTTGCCTCGGCGGACATGGTCGTCGGCCCGTCCGGTTCGGCGATGTTCAACACCATCTTCTGCCGACCCGGCACCAAGATCGTCGACATCGAAAGCGAGCCGCACTGGATCTACGCGCATGCTGGGTTGTTCGCCTCCTGCCAGCTCCGCTACGGGCTGTTCGTGGGGCGTGCGGACCCGGCCGACGAACGGCCAGTCCATCGCCAGTGGACGGTCGACGTCGAGCCGTTGATGGATTGCCTGTCGAGCTTCATCCACGCGTAACTCGTAGGCGCGACACGCTCGGTGGACAGGCGGCAGAGGCCTGGCTAAGTGCAATCACATCATTGGTAGTAGTGCGGCGTGGGCGAAATCATCGAACGGACGATTCCGAGCAAGCCGCTCACCTGGACCGGGGAGCGACTGACTTCGGAAGCAGGTGGGCAGGTCGAGATCGAGCATCTGCATCGATACTTGCTGGCGCGGGATCATTGCCGAGGCCTCGACGTTCTCGATGTTGCGGCTGGCGAGGGGTATGGGACGGCGCTGCTCGCGCAGGTCGCTAGATCGGCCACCGGTGTCGAAATCTCCAGCGAAGCTGCGGCGCATGCGGCCCGGGAATATGTCCGGCCGAACCTGCGTTACCTGCAGGGTGATGCCCGCAAGATCCCGGTGGGCGATGCGTCGATCGACGTCGTGGTGTCGTTCGAAACGGTTGAGCATCTGTTCGAGCAGGACGTGTTCCTGTCCGAGATAAAGCGTGTTTTGCGTCCCGGCGGCCGGTTGGTGATGTCTTCGCCCAACAGCGAGGCCTATTCACCGCCAGGCAGCGAGGCGAATCCGTATCACGTGCGCGAGCTGTCCCGCCTAGAGTTCGTCGACCTCGTCGGCCGGCATTTCGGCCATGTGCGGCTTCTCGCCCAGCGCCCCATGCTGGGGTCGGTGCTGGTCTCGGACGGTGATCAGGCCGGCGCGACGGTGACGGTCGAGCGGCGTGGCGCGACGCATTTCGAGCGCAGCAACGGCCTTGCTCAAGCCCTGTATTTCCTCGCCGTCGCAAGCGATGCGCCGTTGGAACCGCTGTCCAACTCGGTTTTCATTGAGTCCGGCGAGATTGGGCCGATTATTGGGCAATCCGCCTCGTATGCGCCGACACGCGCCGCCCTGCTGGAAGCCGTGACGCGGGCCGAGAAAGCCGAAGCGGCGTTTCATGCTAGCCGTGAAGAAATTGCCAAGTGCATGAGCGAGGCTGGCGACGAGCGTGCCGCAGCAACGGCAAGGATGGCCGAACTCGAGAAAGAGATCGAGGCACGCGCGGCGCAGACAGCTGCAGCCCTGGCTGAGGCGGCGGCGGCAACAGCTGCGGCGGCTGCTGCAGCTACTGCTGCGGCTGCGGTGCAAAGTGAGCCGTCCCGCATTTTGATCATGCAGGCCAACAAGGACCGCGACCTCGCAAGGGCAGCGCTGCGCCGGGCTGCGGTTCAGGCCGGGCTGAGTTGGAAGGAGCGTTTCGTCCAATTGTCCGAGCGGGCCTCGGATGCCGAGCAGCGAGCCAGGATGCTCGACGAGCAATTAACGGAAGTGCGGGCCGAGGCGATCCTTTGGCGTAGCCGATACGATGGCCTGCGCGGGCGTCTCGAGCGGTTCATTCGCCGGTTCGGTTTCGTCCATTTGGTGCGGCTAATGCCGGGTGGCATCCGCCGGACGATGCGCGATGCCATCATTCCCCCTGGTCAAGTGTGACAACCGTTTCGGCGAGCCGTTCGCGCGGTTGGGGTGTCGCGCCCGAGGAGCGCGCATTGCTTCTCGCGTCAGGGATGTTCGACGAGACTTACTACGCCGAGCAGACGGGCCTCGAACCCGGAGCGGACCTGCTGGCGCATTACCTGGACGTCGGCTGGCGTTGGGGATTGTCGCCGCGGCGTGGCTTCGATGGCGCGTTCCTGTCGCCACACTACGCGGCCTCCGGGTGGTCAGGTCCGCCACTGCTGACCCACATGGAGCTGAGTATCCTCGGCGGCAATCTACCCTATGTGCGGGACGTGGCGGAGCATCTAGCCGGCCTCATCCGGGGAAGCGGGTTGCTCGACGTCGAAGCATACGCACGCAGGCTGCCGCCGAACATCGACCCCTGTGTGCACTATGTCGTGGTTGGCGAAGCGCTGGGCTGGCGGCCTTCGACAGAGTTCGACCCGGCATTCTATCTCGAACGCTATCCGGATATCGCGGCCGCCGGCGGGAATGCGCTGGCCCACTACGTCGTGGATGGTCGCCGCGAACAACGTAGCCCGCGGGCCGTCGCGGAAGAATTGGCGTTTCCGCCGATCGACGAGGGCAGCGATCGCCGCGCCGTGCTACTGCTGGTGCACGAGGCATCGCGCACGGGGGCACCTCTTCTCGGCTGGAGCCTCGTTCAGCATCTGTCGACCCGGCGCGACATGGTGTCCGTGTTGCTTTATCCCGGTTCGCTGGAGGATGATTTCCGGCGTGAGTCGGCAGCGACCGTCGGGCCGATGCGGTATGAGCATTGGCACCGCGTGGAGATGGACCGTCTGGCGGATCGTCTCGTCCAGGAATACCGGCCACTTTACGCGATCGCGAACAGCATTGAGACGAGCATGCTGGTGCCTGCACTGGCCAAGCGCGGTGTGCCGACCGTCGCGTTGGTGCACGAGTTCGCGGCCTACACGCGTCCGGTATCGAAGCTGGCGGATGCGTTCGATTGGGCGGCGGAGATCGTGTTTCCCGCTCAGATCGTCGCCGGTTCGGCGGAGGCGTTCTCTCCACACGTCGCCCGCCGTCGCGGGGTCAACGTGTTTCCGCAGGGCCGGATCGAACTGCCGCAATCGGACACCGTGCCGAAGCAATCACTGGTCGCTGTGACCCGTATGGCGGACGACGCGTCATTTTCCGTGCTCGGCGCCGGCCAGGTGCAGGTCCGCAAGGGTGTCGACATCTTCATCTCGGTGGCTGGCGCAGTGAAACGGCTGGCCCCGCACTTGCCGATCCACTTCAACTGGATCGGCGACGGGTACAACCCGCTCAAGGACCAACTCTACTCGGCCTACCTGGCAGAACAGATCGCGCGTAGCGGCATCGCCGACACGATCACGTTTCTCGAACCAGTGTCCGATCTCGATCCGGTTTATGCCGCTTCGAGCGTCCTGCTGCTGAGTTCGCGCCTGGATCCGCAGCCGAATGTCGGCATCGATGCGTTGTCGCGCGGGTTGCCGGTCGTGTGCTTCGAGGGCGCCAGCGGCACGGCCGAGGTGCTGTTGTCCACACCGGAAACGGCGTCGTTGGTAGCGCCGCACCTTTCGGCCGAAGAGGCGGCCCGGATCATCATCCGCCTCGCCAGCGACCCGGCGCTCCACGCCTCCATGCGAGAGAAGGTCGAGACGCTGGCAAATACCGTCTTCGCCATGGATGCCTACGTGGCACGGGTGGACGCGCTCGGCGAGGCGGCGGCGGAGCGGTTGCTCGAGCAGGATTTCAGGACGTTACGGGCCGAAACCCGGCTCGACCCGGATCTGATCCTGCCGCCTGATGCGATCGTGGGCGGCGCGGATGAACTCGCGTGGACGATGGTCCAGCAATGGGCCAATGTCGGGCTCAGCCTGGACCAAGCCGGCAACGCTTATTTCCGCCGCGGATTTCCGGGCTTCAATCCTCAGGTCTACGCCGCGGCTCACCTCGATGCCTGCGTCACGGGCGGGCACCATCCGCTCGCGCATTGGCTACGCGCCGGCGAGCCGCAGGGGCCCTGGATACGACGTGTGCTGACGCCTCGGTCCACCGCCACGGCGCATGGAGTGCGCGTCGCGCTGCATGGGCATTTCTACTACCCCGACCTTATTGTTGACTTGGTCGATCGATTGCTGACGCAGGCGACGCGTTGCGATTTGTTCCTGACCACGGACACGGAGAAGAAGCAGAAGGCTCTCCGGGGCTACACGGCCAACTGGCCGGGCACCGTCGATATCCAGATCGTTCCGAACCGTGGTCGGGACGTCGGCCCGTTCCTGACGTGCCTACCGCGATTGATCGAGGCCGGATACGATGTCGTCGGCCATGTCCACGGCAAGCAGAGTTCATCCATCGACGCCGGCATGGGTGATCGGTGGCGGACGTTCCTTTGGGGGAACTTGGTCGGACCGGAACCCGTTCTCGACACGATCTGTGCGGAGTTCGCGACGCAGCCGGGCCTGGGCCTGGTCATGGCGGAGGATCCCCACTTGGTCGGATGGGACGGCAATCGCGCCCATGCCGAGGCTTTGCATCACCGAATGGGGATCACGGGGCCGTTGCCGCAATATCTGGACTTCCCACTCGGCACCATGTTCTGGGCTCGTCCCGCAGCGCTCACGGCACTCGCCACGCTTGGCCTCACGCCGGACGATTACCCGGAAGAACCGTTGCCGGACGACGCCACGATCGTCCACGCCATCGAGCGGCTGCTCCCTGTGGTGGTCGAGAGCGCCGGGTTCGAGACGGCGAGCATCCGGGTCGCGTCGACCAATTGGTGACGCGACGGGCTAGGCTGCCAGTTCCTTGATCGCCCGCAGATCGTCTACGAATTTGACGTACTCGCGGGCCTTGGCGTCGGGATCCGGCAGTCGAAGCAAGTAGCTGGGGTGAACCGTCACAAAGCCTTGGGTGTTGCCCGTCAGCGGAATCGGACGGCCGCGCTCCTTGCCAATCGTCACGGTGCGGCCAAGCACTGATTGGGCAGCGGAGGCGCCGAGCATCACCGTTAGTGCCGGCTGAACGGTGGCGCGTTCGAGTTCGAGCCAGAACTTGCAGGCGTTGATCTCGCCCGTGCCGGGTTTGGCGTGGATGCGGCGCTTGCCACGGGGCTCGAATTTGAAATGCTTGACGGCGTTGGTGACGTAGATCTGGCTGCGGTCGAGGCCGGCTTCGGCCATGGCGCGGTCGAGCAACTGGCCCGCCGGGCCGACGAAGGGGCGGCCGGCGAGGTCTTCCTGATCGCCAGGCTGCTCGCCGATCATCATAATGCGGGCGTCGGACGGGCCTTCGCCGAAGACGACCTGCGTTGCAGGCTGCCACAGGGAGCAGCGGCGGCAGGCTTCGGCATCCTTGGCTAGCGTCACCAGGTCTGCGCCGGTTTCGCCGGGGCTATGCGTCTGGGCAGCGTGTTCGAGCAATGATGGTTCCCTCAGATTGACGGACTTGGCTTTCGGCGGGGAGAAGTTGGGCTGTTCGACCATGGCCTCGACGCGGGCGGGAGCGGTGCGGATCAACTCGGGGATGATCGCGGCCTCCGGCAGGTTCTTCCAGTATTTGCGCGGCATCTCGGACGTCATGGCACCAATCTTGAGGCGGGCCGGGTTGAAGATGCTGCTGAAGTAGGTGCGCCAGTAGGCTTCGAGGCGGTCGTCGTCGGGGATGTCGGCGCGGGTGGCGCCGTCCGCAAACTCCAGCGCCTCTCCAGTCCAATGCACGCTGCGATAGGGTGTCAGGATGGACCACACCATGGTGGCGAACCGGCGGACGAAGAACGACGCGTTGGCTTCGACGATGTAATGGTCGGGCTCGAACCAGGCGACATACTTGGTGCCGTCATCCTCGGGCACTTCGCGGAAGCGAACAAAGGCGCGCATTTTGTGGGTGTCGCGGCGGACGGATTTGGCGAGTTCTTGAACGGCGTGGACATCCGGGTCGGTGGTGATCTCGAGCAGATGCTTTTCGCCGCGATGCGCGCGCCAGATCAGCCGATACAAGCGGGCGAAGCGCTCGCTGTCGTTGGCCTGGATGACCGTCTCGGCCAATGAGACAAGGGAGCGCGGTACGGTAAACGTTCCAGTAGCAGCCGGTGCCGGCGGCCGCTCACCTTCGGCGAACAGATCATCGGGCGCGCCAACGGACCAGACAACCTCCTCGGGCGGCACGCCGTCGAGTGCCAGGGTGCGGGCGGCCGTGCGCCAGCCTTCCCAATCCACCTGGTGGGCCAGTGCAACCGATCTCATGCGAACAGGTCGGTCTGGACGGGCTTGGGGGTGAGGCGGGCTTGAAGCGCCGGGCTGTCGAGTTGGGCACCGGGCTGGTGATCGACGGCGATGATGAACGGGGCAATCTTGCCGATTGGCAGCCGCAGGCGGGCAAGGTCATCCATGCGAAGGCGGCGGTGACGGCGCGCGGCGATGATGCGGTCCACCGATTTGACGCCCATGCCGGGCACGCGGAGAAGCTGCTCGCGAGGAGCGCGGTTGATGTCCATCGGAAATTGCTCGCGGTGCTGCAGCGCCCAGGCGAGCTTGGGATCCATCGACAAATCCATGTTGCCGGTGGCGTCGAGTGCCAGTTCCTTGGCGTCGAACTCGTAGAACCGCATCAGCCAGTCTGCCTGATACAGCCGGTGCTCGCGGAGCAAGGGCGCCTTGGCCGGCGGCAGCATGGCCGATGCGTCGGGGATTGGGCTGAACGCCGAGAAGTAGACCCGGCGCAGGCCGTAGTTGCCGTAGAGGTTGGTGCTGAGATCGAGGATGTCGCGGTCGCTGCTCTGATCGGCGCCGATGATTAGCTGCGTGCTCTGCCCGGCGGGGGCGAATTTCGGCGCGCGCTTCTCGGCCTTGGCTTCGTCGATACGCAGGCGCATGCGGCCCATGGAGCGGCGGATGCCGGCCATGTCCTTCTCCGGCGCCAGCGTCGCCAGGCTGCTCTCGGTGGGCAGCTCGACGTTGATGCTGAGGCGGTCGGCATAGCGGCCGGCCTCGGCGAGCAGCTCGGGCGACGCGTCCGGAATGGTCTTGAGGTGAATGTATCCGCGGAAGCCGTGCTCCTCGCGCAAGAGCTTCGCCACGCGGACGACCTGCTCCATCGTGTAGTCCGGGCTGCGGATGATGCCCGAGCTGAGGAACAGGCCCTCGATGCAGTTGCGGCGATAGAAGCCGAGCGTCAGCGTCACGACTTCCTCCGGCGTGAAGCGGGCGCGCTGAACGTTCGAGGAGCGGCGGTTGATGCAGTAGAGGCAGTCATAGACGCAGCTATTGGTCAGCAGGATCTTGAGCAGGCTGATGCAGCGGCCGTCCGGCGCGTAGGCGTGGCAGATGCCCATGCCCTCGGTGGAGCCGATGCCGTCTTTCTCTCCGAGGGATGAGCGTTTGGCCGTGCCGGACGAGGCGCAAGAGGCATCGTATTTGGCCGCGTCGGCCAGGATTTCGAGCTTCTTCAGCAGGTCCATGGAACAGATGTTCTCCTACTGAGAAGTTGCGGTGCCGAGCTGTATTTTCAACCCGGCGGATGTGGGTAGGGTTGCAGTATGCTTGATTCAACAACGCGCTACGCAGCTCTCGGATCGGCGGGATCGCCGGTTTTCTCCGTCAATGGCGACACGGTGTTTCACCTCCGCGGCGCCGGCCAGCACCAGGTCTGGGCGCTGGATCTGAACACGGGGGCGTCGCGGCAGCTGACCAGTCACGACGAGAAGGTCGCGATCTTGCGGCGGGCGCCGGGCGATGACCGCCTGATCTACGGGATCGATGCGGGCGGCGACGAGAGGCAGCAGCTTTGGCTGTGGGCCGATGGGGAAAGCCGGGCGCTGACGACCGCGCCGGAGGTGATCCACGGCTTCGGCGCCTGGCGCAAGGACGGCACCGGCTTCAGCCTCACTGCCAACAATCGCGACCCGGCGCATTACGACGTGCTCGTCCAGGAACTCGACGGCGGCGCCCGCCGCCGCGTCCTGGAAGGGCGTCACGAGATGACGGTCGGGCCGTTCGCGGGCGAGCGGATGGTGGTGATCGAGGAATGGGCGACCGTGGATCAGCGGCCGGCCGTGCTGACGCTGAACGGCGCGGCGAGCCCGGTGCCGCGCGCCCGTGCCGGACGGTTCAGCGCGCTCCGCTGGGATGGCGATGGGTTGCTCGGCCTTACCGACGCCCATGGCGGCGATCTGGCCTGGCTCTGCCGCATCGACCCGACGAGTGGCACCGTATCCGTCGAGTTCGGGCCGGACGGGCGGGAGGTGGAGGCCTGGTCGCTGGCCGCTGAGGGCGATCTGCTGGCCACGGTGGAGAATGACCGCGGCTTCGGCGTGCTGCGGGTGGGGCCACGCGGGGGCGAGCGGCCGGTGGTGGCCGGGTTCGAGGCGGGGGTGGCGAGCGATCTCGCCTGGTCCGTCGATGGGCGTCGCCTGGCGTTCGCGTGGAGCGACTCGGAGCGGCCGGCCGGGCTGTTCATCTGGGAGAACGGAGCGGTTCGCAGCGTCTGGTCGCCGATGCTGGATCTGCCGACGCGACCGTTCCGGCTGGTGGAGTGGGCGAGCTTCGACGGGTTGCGGGTTCCGGGCTGGCTGGCGGAGCCGGACGGGACGCCGCCGGACGCGGGATGGCCGGCCGTGGTGTGGGTCCATGGCGGTCCGGCGGGGCAGGCACGGGCCGGGTTCCGGGCGGACATGCAGGCGTTGCTGGCCCAGGGTTACGCCGTGCTGATGCCGAACGTGCGCGGCAGCAGCGGCTACGGGCGGGCTTGGCTCGACGCCGACGACGAGGAGAAGCGGCTGGACTCGGTGCACGACCTGGCGGCGGGACGGCACTGGCTGGCCGGGTTGCCGGGCATCGATGCCGCCCGGATCGCGATCATGGGCCAGTCGTATGGCGGATACATGGTCAATGCCGCGGTGACGGAATATCCGGACCTCTGGTGCGCGGCAGTGAACTTCTACGGGATCGCGGATTTCGTGACGCTGCTGGAGGCGACCGGGCCGTGGCGGCGGGCGCATCGGAGCGCCGAATATGGCGACACGGTGCGGCATCGCGCGCTGTTCGACCGCATCTCGCCGATCCATCAGGTCGATCGCGTGCGGGTGCCGATGCTGCTCCTGCACGGAACGCGCGATCCGCGGGTGCCGTATGGCGAGAGCGTGCAGATGGAGGCGGCGCTGCGGGCGCGGGGGCTGCAAACCCGCTTCGAGACGTTCGATTACGCTGGGCACGGCTTCGTGCGGGCCGATGACCGGGTGCGGGTGTATCGCGCCGTGGCGGAGTGGTTGAGCGCCTACGTTTAGTGCGCGGCGAGATACCGTTCGACCGGCGGCCCCCAGATGGCGGAGCCGCCGCGGCCGAAGAACAGCCCGTGCCCGTCCGATCCGAAGGAATCAAGCTGGACCAACTCGGCCTTGCCGCCGGCCTGGCTGAAGGCGTCGTGCATGGAGGTGGCGAGGGCAGGGGCAAAGTAGCTGTCGTTGGCGGTGTAGATCCACAGCATCGGCGTCGTCGCCGTGGCGCCGAACCGGCCGGCAGCCTCGACGAGGCGCTCGGGATGACAATTATTGCTCGGCTGCAGCTGGTAATGGCCGCCGCGTCCGCCCGCCATGGAGATGAACGCGGTCACGCCCGGGTGCGGAATGCTGTCATACGCCACGGCGCCCCACCCGCCGGCGGATTGACCGAGCACAACCGTCTGATCCGGCTGCACGAAGGGCAGGGCGGCAAGATGGCGCACGACAGCATCGATGTCGCGGGCCGACTCCAGGCCGGAGTACATGAAATCGGCCTCCCGACACGAGGACGACGCTTCGGGCGCGACCCCGCCATTGGCGCCGTAGCCGCGGCGGAGCGGAAAGGCGACAACGTAGCCCCGCGCCAGAAACCAGCGCGCCGCCTCGCCGTCGCAGCGTTGAAGCTGCATGCGCGGTCGGGCGGCACTGTTGGGCGGGGCGCCATGGTTGATGACCACGAGCCGGGCCGGCGCATCCGAGTCCGGACGGCAGATTCGGGTCTGGATCGGCAAAACGGCTCCGTCCCCGCCGGTCACCGGAACGAGGACCGTCTCGTCGCGCCGCGGATTGCCCGTGCCAGCGAGCGTGTCGAACGACACCGGCGGTGCCGCGCAAGCGGATAGCGCGGCAAGCAGCGCGAGAGTGAGGCGGACCATGTCGCAAGGTAAGCAGAGTTCCTGCTCGACTGCCAACCGCCAGGTAACGGGGCGTGGATGGGGCGATTCTGCTGCCGCCATCGCTGTTCGGAACCGCTTGTTCCTGCGTGCTTCAGGTCTTTTCGGCCTATTTCTGCTATAATCGCGGTGTCGAATCAGTGGGCTCGGCGCGGGTAAGACAATATGTGCACCTCATGCCCGCCGTTGGCGGGATGCTGGCTGTGTTGTTCCGGGGAGAGAATTTGCATCCGTATCACGTGGCAGGGATCGGCCTGATTGGCACCGGGTTATGGCTGGCCCGGTGAGGAGGCGGTGAAGGTGTTGGGGCTGACGGGCGGGATCGGGATGGGCAAATCCAGTGCGGCGTCCGTGCTGCGGCGCATCGGCGTACCGGTGTTCGATGCCGACGCGACGGTGCACCGGTTACAGGGGCGCGGCGGCGCGGCGGTCAGGCCGATCGAGGCGGCGTTTCCCGGCACTATCGACCAAGGAAAGGTGGATCGCGGGGCATTGCGGGCGGCGGTGCTTGGGGATGCCGCGGCGCTGAAGCGGTTGGAGCGGATCGTGCACCCGCTGGTGCGGCAGGCCGAGCGCCGCTTCCTGGCGCGTGCCCGGCGCGCGGGGCGGCGCCTGGTGGCGCTCGACGTTCCGTTGCTGCTGGAAACCGGCGGGGCGGACCGGGTCGATCACATCCTGGTCGTCAGCGCGCCGCCGGCGGTGCAGCGGGCGCGGGTGCGGCGGCGCGGGACGATGTCGGCGGCGCAGATCGCGGCGGTGATCGGGCGGCAGATGCCGGATGCGGAGAAGCGACGCCGGGCCGACACGGTGGTGCGCACGGGGTTGTCGCGCGGCCACACGCAGCGCCAGTTGCGGGGTTTGGTGAGGCGGCTCATCGGCCAGGTGGGGGCATGATCGAGGCGGAAACGCTGGCCTTTATCGGCACCAGCGACCTATCGGGCCTGCTGCGCGGCGTCTCGGTGCCCTGGGCGGCGCTGGAGGGTGTCATGGAGCGGGGCGTGGTGCTGCCGGGACACGTGCCGTCGATGTCGCCGCGGGGTGGGGCGATACAGGGGGCGGCAGACCTGCTGCTGCTACCGGACCCGGCGACCCGGGCCTACATCCCGGCCGAGGGTGCGCCGGATATGGTGCTGCTCCTGGGCGATTTGCTCGAGCTGGATGGCGCACCCTGGGCGTGCTGCCCGCGCTATTTCCTGCGCCGCGGCCTGGCTGCACTGCATGCGGAGTTCGGGCTGACCGTGCGGGCCAGGTTCACCCAGGAGTTCGGCGTCGTCGGCGCCAAGCCCGGCCGGAGCTTCGCGGCGGCGCGGGCGCAGGCGGCAGCGTGTGGCAGATTGCTGGCCGCGATGCGGGGCAACGGCCTGATACCGGAGGTGATGCATCCCGGCGACGCCATCGGCGTGTTCGAGGCCGGGGCGGCCGCGATGACGGGCGTGGCGGCGGCCGATCAGGCCACCGTGCTGCGGGTGCTGATCGAGAGCGTCAGTGGGGGAACGTTGGGCGGCGTGCGGATCGGCGTCGGTCTGGTGGACCGGTTCGGGCAGTCGGCGATGGCCGACCCCAGCGGGGAGCATGGATTGTCGGACGACGCCGAACACCTGGTCGCCGGGCTGGTGCACCACCTGCCGGCGCTGGCGAGCGTTGTGGCTCCGCAAGCGCGCCTGCTCGCCGGCAAGTGGGCAGAATTGGCAGTCGAGGGCCGGCCGGGGGCGCTGCGGCTGCGCAGCGAGACGGACGATGAGGGTGGGGCGGTGCCGTCCGGCGTGGAGCTGAGTTTCGGCGATGCCGGCGCCTCGCCCTATCTGGCGCTCGGCGCCGCCGTGTGGGCCGGGCTGGACGGGTTGCGGCAGCATCGGCGGCTAGCCGAGCAACAACCCCGGAAGCTGCCCAGCACCGCAGGCGCGGCGTTGGACGTGTTTCAGGAAAGCGTCAGCATCGCGGAGTGGTTCGGCATGGAGCTGCGCGAGCAGTTCTTGCGGTATGGGCGAGCCGAAGCAGTTCGGTTAGGCTGATCGGGGGAACGGAGCCCAGTCTAATGACCGAATTCGCATTCGAAGGGGCAAAGCGTAGCTCAACGGCGATCAGCTGGAGCTTCGAGAACCAGAATTTCGTCAACGACTTCTTTACCCCGTTCAGCGGTTCGCTTTCGGTGATGTATCAGAGTGTCGTCGTTGCCGCGTTCGCGCGCTGGTCCAGCGTATCGGGCCTGACGTTCAACCAGGTGTTGGACTCCGCCAGCGTGCCGATCCGGATCGGGTTCGGCAACTTCGCGCAATTCGGCGAGCTGGGTGAAACCGACTACCGTTCCTATCGCGGTGTGCTGTCCAACGACACGCTCATCCGTCTGCTCGACCCGGCCACTTCGCCGTTGCTCTACGACGGGGGGCAGCTGACCTATGTGCAGTTCGGGGCGACGCTGTATCAGGTCATACTGCACGAGATCGGCCATGCGCTCGGTCTGGATCATACCACCGATCCGGACACCATCATGTACCCGTATGCCATAAACTCGAACCAGGACCTCACGGCCGGGGACATCCAAGGCATCAACACGCTTTATCCGCTGTATACCGTGTCGCTCGCCAACCCGGTCCAAGCCGAGGGTTCCACCGGCCAGACGACCGCCTACACCTATGTCGTGACCCGCTACAGCGATCCGTCGATCGCGCTCACGATCGGCTACTCGGTAAGCCCCGCCGCGTACCCGGCCGTCACGGGATCGGTCGGGGCGGTGGCGAGCGAGTTCTCCGGCCAGGCCTTTCCGCGCGGTGTGCTGACCTTTGCGCCCGGATCATACATCGCGACGCTGACCGTCAACGTGGCGGGCAACACGCTCGCGCAACCGGATCAGGGCTTCCGGCTCAACCTGACCAGCTTGAATTCGTCCGACAGCGTCACCGTCAACGGCAGGGTGAATGCGGCGATCTTGGACGATGACGGCTATAGCCAGGTCAACGGAACGTCGCTGGGGGTTTATCGCTTCTTCGGGGTCGCGGACGGCACGCATTTCTATTCAACGAGCGAAACGGAGCGGAACACGCTGATCCAGACACGCTCCGACCTGGTCTATGAAGGCATCGGGCTGAAGGCGCTGGCATCCCCCAGCACCGATCCGGGTGCCACGCCGGTGTTCCGCTTCTTCGACGTCCACAACGGCACGCATTTCTACTCTGCCTCGGCCAGCGAGCGGGACACCATCCTGGCGACCCGGCCCGACCTAAGCTTCGAAGGCACCGCCTTCTACGAACATGCGGTAGCCAAGCCCGGTGATACCCCGGTCTATCGCTTCTTCGACCTCACCGACGGGACGCACTTCTATACGTCCAGCGCCACGGAACGAGCGACGATCCTGAGTACCCGCGCCGATCTGCGGGACGAGGGGGTCGGCTTCTACGCGCCGACCTGAGCGGGTTAGGCGACTTCCTCGATCTCGGGAAGCGGCGGCACCGGAATGGCCTGACCGTCGCGGGCCAGGCGCTCGTTGGCGACGGCGACTGAGGCGTTGAGGTCGGTCTGGCTGCACAGGCCGAGGATCACCGGGTCGCGCGGCTTGATGTTGGTGCTGTTCCAGTGGGTCCGCTCGCGCACTTTCTGGATGGTGTCCTTGGTGGTGCCGAGCAGCTTGATGACCTGCGCCTCGCTGAGCTGCGGGAAGTTGCGCAGCACAAAGGCGATCGCGTCCGGACGGTCGTTGCGCTTGGCCACCGGCGTATATCGTGCGCCGCGCTTGATCTTGGACGGGTTGGCCGGCGCCATGAGCTTGAGGCGCGCATCGGGCGATTTCTCGCAGCGCTTGATGTCCTCGTCGGTGATCTGCTGATTGCTGACCGGGTCGTAGCCGACGATGCCCTGCGCAACTTCGCCATCGGCGATGGCCTGAACCTCGAGCGGATGCATGCCGCAGAAATCGGCGATCTGCGTGAAGGTGAGGGCGGTCTTCTCGATGAGCCACACGGCGGTGGCTTTTGGCATCAGCGGGAGGCTCATGAGGTACAGTGTCCTTCGCCGGCAACGGGAAGGCCGTGTCGGCGGTTCAATTTAGCGGGAAATTGGATATGGGGCTGCGCTACCGTGCCGGTCAAGCCCAGGAATCCTGCTATGCCGCATCCAAGGTATGTGGTGACAAGATGGCGATGAACGAGGACGAACCGCAATCGGTTCCGGCGCTGGTGCCGTTGGATCGGATGGGTGTGGAGGAGTTGGAGCGCTACATCGCCGGGCTTCGTGCCGAGATCGCACGGGCGGAAAGTCATGTCGCTGCCAAGCAGTCGCATCGAAGCGCGGCGGACGATTTGTTCAACTTCCAGTAGGAGAGGCCGGTCGACCCGGCCTCTCCCGTTTGGACGATCAGGCCGCTTGAACGGCCTCGGTCGTGGTGCTGTCGTTGGCGATGACCGGCTTGGCAGCCGGTGCGCTACCGATGGCGATGCGGCGGGGCTTGAGGGCCTCGGGCACCACGCGCTTCAGGCCGACATGCAACAGGCCATTCTGCAACGATGCGTCATCGACGACGATGTGGTCGGCCAAGACGAAGCGACGTTCGAAGGCACGGCCGGCGATGCCGCGATACAGCAGCTCCGCCTTGTTGTCCTCTGCCTTCACTCGTCCGGTGATGACCAGGGTGTTCTCGCGGACGACGAGGTCGAGATCTTCGTCGCTGAAGCCTGCAACCGCCATCGTCAGACGATAGCTGTCATCGCCGGTGCGCTCGATGTTGTAAGGGGGATAGGTCTGTGCGCCGTTCTGTGCGCTAGCCGCATCCTGTGCGGTGCTGGCCAAGCGAGCCATGCGGTCGAAGCCGATGGCGGTACGGAACAGTGGCGAGAAGTCGAGAGTCGACATAGGAAAACCTCCAAGAAGCAAGGTCAATCGTGTGACCGCCCGAACGGGCCGGCCAAGGTAGTCATCGAAGCCCCAAATGGGCGCTTCAACGAGACCAAACATAAAAAAGGCCGCCTCTTGCTTCAAGAGGCGGCCCCAAAAAAATCGGCTCTAGTTGGAAGAAGCTTACGGCTCCTTGCGCAGACCAATACCGGCGAACTTCCGGTTGAACTTCGCGACCTGGCCGCCGGTGTCCATGATCCGCTGCACGCCGGTCCAAGCCGGATGCGACTTCGGATCGATGTCCAGACGCATGGTGTCGCCCGCCTTGCCGGCGCACGACATGGTCTTGAACGTCGACCCATCGGTCATGATGATGTTGATTTCGTGATATTCGGGATGGATGCCGGGCTTCATCGGAATTGTCCTGGAATGGCCGCCGATACCGACCGGCAGCGAAGACCGGGTCTATAAGAGAGACCCGGCCCCGGAGCAAGCGCCGCCTAACCGCGACGATGCCGGTCGTTCCCCGGCCCACCCCGCATGGCGCGGCTGAGCGTCTCGTCAGCTGCGTGCCGTTGATCGGGCGACAGGCTGGCATAAAGAGCCTCGACCGGCGGAATCATGCGCTGCAGTGCGTCGGCGCGGGCATGAGCAACGTCCGCAGCCGCGCGCAGATCCTCGACCGCGGTGAGCTTGCCGCCGCGCAGCGCCGTGCTGGCCGGGTTGGCCCGCATTGCCTGCGCGTTCTCGCGCAGCATGGCGACCACTGCATCCCATTTGGGTTCCTGCGCCGGGGTGATGGCGAGCCGGTCGTGAATCTTCTGCAACCGCTCGCGCATGGCTCCGCCGCGACCGTGCCCAGGGGTCGCGGCAGTGTCCGGCGCGGTTATAGGAGCGTCGGCTGGCGGAGCGGTTTGGGCGAATACCGGCGTGGTGGCGAGCAGGGCGAGAGGAAGAGCGAAGCGGTACAGCACGGAAGTCTCCTGGTGGATCAACCCGCTATACGGAGGCACTTCGCCCGATCGCACGCTCTCATCTTCCCGCGAGCATCGCCTCCGCCGTGCGTAGACTGAGCGCCATGATCGTAAGCGCCGGGTTGGCGGGCAACGCGCTCGGGAACACCGAGTTGTCGCAGATCCACAAGTTCGGCACGTCATGGCTGCGACCAACCGGGTCGACCACGGCGCTATCGGCATCGGTGCCCATCCGGCAGGTTCCGATCGTGTGCGCCACCCGCGGGCACGCCCAAATGTCGGTAGCGCCCGCGGCTTCCCACACCGCCGACATCATCCGCACCGAATGCGCGTGCATCGCCTTTTCATTGGCGCCGTAGCTGAAATCGATGCGCGGCTTCGGCACCCCGGTCGCGTCGACTTCGTCCGATAGCGTCAGCAAATTGTCGTCCGACGGCAGGCAGTCGCCGTTGATGCCGATCCCAGCCACATGATTATAGCCGTCGATGTAGTCGATCAGCTTCTGGCCCCACATCGGCCGCGACCGCGCCACCTGGTTGGCCCATGTCACCGGCAGCACGCCCAGGCTCTGCACGAGGTAGCCACCGGCGAAATCCGCATCTTTGGGCCGGATCATGTCCTCGGTGATCAGCGACGACGGATAACCCTTGTTGCAGCGCATCTCGGCCTCGAACGTGCCCCATACCTGCGTCGCCACATGCGCCAGGTAGTTGCGCCCGACCTGGCCGCTGGCGTTGCCAATGCCGGTGTGCAGCATCAGCCGCGGCGTTTCCACCGCGCCGGCGCACAGGAACAGCGCCGCGCAGCGCTGCTTGTGATCCACCCCATCCGCGTCGCGATACACCACCGCCGTGACCCGGCCGGCCGCATCGCGCTCGATGCCATGCACGAAGCATTCTGCCCGGATCTCGGCGCCCGCCGCCACCGCGACCGGCAGGTAGGTCACGTCCATGCTGGTCTTGGAGCCGACGCGGCAGCCCTGATGGCAATGGCCGCAGTTGAGGCATCGTTGCCGATCGCCCGCCGGCCCGGCGACGTCGCGCGTCAGAACGGCCGCCGGGCACGTGGCCGTCCTGATCCCTAGCGACGCGCAGCCGAGCTGCATCGCATGGGCTGGCGCATTCAGCGTCACCGGCGGGAAGGCGTAACGTCGCGCCGGATCCCACGGGTAGTGCGACGGCCCGGACACGCCGACGAAAGCCTCGACCTGCTCCAGATACGGCACCAACTCGGCATGCTCGATCGGCCAGTCCACGCCCGACCCGGTCGTGCTGCGCAGCTTCAGGTCGCGCGGGTCCGGCCGCGGGCAGAACGCGCCCCAGTGCAGCATGGAGCCGCCGACGCCGGTGCCGCTGTTATTGCCGCCAAACGCCTCAGGTGTCTTGCCGCCGCTCAGACGTTCGTCGCGCCAGTAGATCTTGGCGCCGGTGACCTCATCGGCGGGGAAATCGGCTGGGTCCCAATTCCGCCCGGCCTCGATCGCCACCACCCGCAGCCCGGCCTGCGCCAGTTTCATCAGCAGCGGTGCTCCACCCGCGCCGGTGCCGATCACGACCGCATCGACGATGTCCGATGTCGGGTAGCGGCGCATTCCGTCGAGCTTCATGGCGTCTTCTCCGGCACTGGTTCCCAGGCTTCCCGTTCGTTCGCGGCGATGGCGACGAAGCCTGGTCGCCGCGCCTCGTCGCCGCCATAGCCGATGCCGCTGTAGCCCATCCGCGCGAACGTCGACGGATGGGAGACGTAGATCATCGTCGCCTGGCCGCGCATGTCCTCGAACCAGCGCTGCAGCGGCTCGCCCCGGTCTCCCGCCGCGATCGCGTCGAGCAGCCCGTCCTGCGCCGCGACCAGCTGCTCGCCGAAGCCGGCCAGCGCGGCCAGGTTCTCGGCATAGCCCTGGGCATCCGCCGGCAGCACGGCAAAACGCCAGCCATCGCTCTCACCAGTATTCAGCGCCTTGTCGATCCGCTGCGCGATATCGACCCGGTCCTGCGGCAGCACGCGGGCCAGCACGGCACGCAAGGTGGCGAACGCGGCCGGGTCCATCGCCTTTGGCGCGTAGTTGGCGGCGTCCGGTTCGGCGCGCTCGAGCAGCGCCTCGCGCGTTTTGGCGCTGACCCGGTCGGAGTGGATCAACGCGGTGTAGGTGTCCGTCACGACAGGCGCTCCTTGATCAACGCCGCGATCTCCCGCGTGCGCTCCAGCGGCAAGAGATGTTTGGCGTCCGGCATCGTCATCAGCCGCGCGTTGGCGAAATGCGGCGCCATCAACGCGGCCTGCGCGTCCGGACCCAGGCACGGATCGTCCGCCCCCGCCACGATCAGCGCCGGGGTTTGCAATACGCCGACCTGGTCCGACCAATCTTCCAGGCTGCCACCCGTCAACCAGGCCCGCCACCGATCTCGGTCCGCCCGCAACACGTCGTTCACCGCAGCTTCGTGCAGCGCCGGGGGCAGGGCTGCGCTCACGTTCGCCTCGATGAACCCGTCCGCCTGCTCCCGGCTTTGGGCGTCGTCATCGGCGAACCAGCCCAGCATCTCCTGCCGCTTGTCCTTGTCCATCGGCTCGGGCGATGGCGGCGACCCGGCGATCAGCACCAGCCCGGTCAATCCTTTCGACCCACTCGCCCCATCCTCGATCTCGCGCGCCAGCACGCAGGCGATTTTGCACCCCATGCTGTGCCCCACGAGCATCCAGGAGGCCGGGCTGGCTGCCCGGATCTTCGCCCCGACCGCGGCGGCCATCTCTGCCACGTTCGAGCCGGGCTCGCCCGCCGCGTCGCCGAAACCGGGTAGGTCGATCGTCAGGCTTTGAACATCGTCGCCGAGTGCGGCGATGAGCGGCGCCCAGGTGCGGCCGCTGCCGCCAAGGAAGTGAAGAAAGACGAGTGTGGTGTGTGACTGCATGGAACGCCGTTACTGCTTCGCCCTGAGATGAGGCCGCAGCGGCGAACGTCTAGCTAGGTCGCCAGTGATAGTGCTCGGCGAGGCGCACGCGGAGCGCCAGCATGGCCGGCATGTCGAGCGTCACGGCGGCGAGTTGGGTCGCGATCTGCCCGGCATCGTCCTGCCGCGCCGACGTGCTCGCGGCAGCGGCGCGCACGGCCGGTGCATCGTCCATCTGCGCGCATCCATGCCGCCACCAGGCCAGCACGGCCGCCGGAACCACCGCCGGCATCACCAGCGCGACTTCGATCGATGCCGCGGCCGAGACGGCTTGAAACATCTCAACCGCTTCGTGATCGGCCGCGAGCGCCGGCGCGAACAGGTCCGCGGCCTGCGGCAGATCGGGAAAGGCCGGTTCACGGCCGGGTCGCCCGCCGAGGCTGAAGGCCGGTGCGAAGCCGGGCGGGAGCAGCGGGTCGCGCGCGGTGGCTCCGCGGATATAGATGGCGTCGACTTCCTCCGGGCGGCCGCCAATCACCGGGATCGCTTCGATGCCCATCAGTTCGAGCGCCAGCAGCGCCTCCAGTCCCGGCCCGCCGATGCCCGACACCGCCACCCGCACGGGATGACCGGATTCCAGCCGCGCGCGCGTGGCTACCACGGCCGCCGCCGTCACGCCCCAAAGCGGCGCCCAGGTGCCGATGTCGAAGCGGACCCTGGTATCACCCACCAGCCACGCCATCAGCGCCGCCCCTGGCAGCAGCAACGCCATTGTTCCGTCGGGTACGGCGCGAGCCTGGTACTGGTTGACTCCGGTGACCCCGTCGGCGCCGCCGATGTTTTCGTAAGGAAGCGGCGGCGCGCCCGGATCGTGCAGCGCCGTGCCCATCGGCCCCGCGATCACCGCCGCCCAGCGATCCACCAGGCCGCCAGCCGGTCCCGCCACGCACAGCTTCGGCGTCGCCGGCAAGCTCGACCCGGCTGCCCGCGCCGTGCCGATCGCCAGATGGGCCGACAGGGCAAGGCCGGCCATCACCTGCCGCCGCGTCATCACCTGTCGCATCGCGGTCCCCCCGTGTTGTTCGTTGGCACCGCTATAGCATCGCCGCGATCAGGAATCGTAAGCGACGAGCGACTCGAACGGCAGGTCGAGCCGCGCCCGCCCGCCGAGAAACGACAGCTCGATCAACGCCGCCGCTGCCCTGACGTCCGCGCCGACGTGGCGCAGCAGGTCGATGCCGGCCTTCATGGTGCCGCCGGTCGCGAGCAGGTCGTCCAGCAGCACGACCCGCTCGCCTTCGGCCACCGCGTCGGCCTGGATCTCGATCCGGTCCTGGCCATATTCGAGCGCGTAATCCAACCCGATCACCTCGCCGGGCAGCTTGCCGCGCTTGCGCAGCATCACGAAGCCGCAGTTCAGCCGCATCGCCAGCGGCGCTGCCAGCAGGAAGCCCCGGGACTCGATGCCGGCCAGCAGCGTCGGCTGATGCCGCCCGACCATGTCGGCCATGCGGTCCACCGCCGTTTGCCAGGCTTGCGGATGACGCAGCAGCGTCGAGATGTCGTAGAACAGGATGCCGGGCTTGGGAAAATCGGGAATTCCCCGGATATGGTCCTTTAGATTCATCACTACCGCCTCGAAGATGCCGCCGCTCTATCGCGCTGTGCTCGAGGCGGCAACCGAGGCGCCGCTACCACCATGTCCAGAATCCCGATCGCCACCTTGGCCGCCCTGGTCTTCGTGTTTGCTTACATTGTCGCCGTTGTTGTGTTGCCGGAGTACTTGCCGCCCATGTGGTGGCCGGTGGAGGCCGTGTATTGGGGGATTGCCGGGCTAATCTGGGTGCTGCCGGTACGTTGGCTCATGCTGTGGTCGGTCCACAAGCGGTGAGGGGGTTCACTCGGCCGTCACAATTTGGCAACATGGCTGTAACACGGCGCCAGTAAGGCGCGGCCATCCTCTGGGAGAACCCGTCATGTTCCGCCGTACCCTGCTCGTGGGCGCCGCCGCGCTTGCTGCCACGCCTGCGTTCGCCCAGGCCATCCCGGGCGCCCGCACCCGCATCGTGTTCTGGCACGCCATGAACGCCCCGCTCGGCGGTGAGGTCGACAAGCTGGTCGCCGCCTTCAACGGGAACCAGACCAACTACGAAGTCGTTCCGGTGTTCAAGGGCACCTATCCCGAGACGCTGACGGCGGCCATTGCCGCCTGGCGCGCCGGTCAGGCGCCGAACCTGGTGCAGATGTTCGAGGTCGGCACCGGCTCGATGCTGGCCGCCGGACCGGCGGTCAAGCAGGTGTGGCAGCTCGCCCAGGAGACCGGCGTCGCTATCGACCCGGCGCAGTATATCGGCGCCGTTCGTGGCTACTACAGCCTGCCCGACGGCCGTTTGGCCTCGGCACCGTTCAACTCCAGCACCGCCATGTTCTGGATCGACGCCGACGCGTTCGAAAAGGCCGGCCTCGACCCGGCCAAGGCGCCCGCCACCTGGGACGACGTCGGCAAGGCTGCCCAGGCGCTGAAGAAGTCCGGCGTCGCCATGCCGATGACCAGTTCGTGGTTCTCGTGGATCCAGTTCGAGCAGTTCGCCGCCATCCACGATCTCCCGTACGCAACCGAGGAGAACGGCTTCAAGGGGCTGAACACCGAGCTACTAATCAACAAGCCAACCTTCGTGGGCCAGCTCAATCGGTTGCTTGAGATGTCCAAGGAAGGGCTGTTCAAGTACAGCGGCCGCGACAATGCGCCGGACCCGGTGTTCTCCTCCGGTCAGGCCGCGATGAGCTTCAACTCTTCAGGCTCGCGGTCGGAGATCGCCAAGAACGCCAAGTTCAAGTGGCGCGAAGCGCTGCTTCCCTATGACCCGGCGCTCATCAAGTCGCCGATCAACTCCGTCATCGGCGGCGCCAGCCTCTGGGCCATGACCGCGCCCAACCGGGCTGCGGCCGAGTACAAGGGCACCGCCGAGTTCATCAAGTTCCTGTCTGAGCCGAAGCAGGCCGCCAGCTGGAGCCAGGCGACCGGCTACGTGCCTGTCACCACCAGCGGCTTCGACCTGATCAAGCAGGGGGATTTCTACACCAACAACCCGGGCGCCGACCTTCCCGTCGAGCAATTGCAGCGTGGCAGCGTCACGCCGAACAGCAAGGGCTTTCGCCTGGGCCGCATGGCCGAGCTGCGTAACATCCAGTACGAGGAAGTCGAGAAGGCCTTCCAGGGCCAGCAAACCGCACAGCAGGCGCTCGACAGCGCCGTGACCCGCGGCAACAAGGTGCTGCGCGAGTTCGAGAAGGCCAACAAGGCCTAGCCGTCATTGCGAGCTTAGCGTGGCGATCCAGGGCGGCACGTTCGTCCCTGGATCGCCACGCTAAGCTCGCGATGACAGAGTAGTACAATGGATCGTCGCACCATCTTCCCCGGCACGCTGCTGCCGCTGCTCCTCGTCGCGCCGCAGCTGGCGCTCACGGCGGTGTTCTTCCTTTGGCCCGCCGGCCAGGCGATCTGGTTCAGCACTCAGCGGCAGGACGCGTTCGGCATCCGCACCGAATTCGTCGGCCTGGAGAATTTCACCGACCTGTTCGCCGACCCGCTCTACATCCAGAGCATGGGCCGCACGCTGTTCTTCTGCGCCGCCGTGACCGTGCTCTCGATGGCGGCGGCACTGTTCCTGGCCGTGTTCGCCGACCGCGAGATTCGCGGTCACGCCATCTACCGAACTTTGCTGATTTGGCCCTATGCCGTCGCTCCGGCCATCGCCGCGGTGCTGTGGATCCTGCTGATGCATCCGCAGATCGGGCTGCTCGGCCGCCTGCTGAACCGGGCCGGCATCCATTGGGACTACAAGCTGAACGATACGGAGGCGATGTCCGTCGTCGTGCTCGCCAGCGCGTGGAAACAGGTGAGCTACAACTTCATCTTCTTCCTCGCCGGGCTGCAGTCGATCCCGCGGGCGATCGTCGAGGCCGCCCGCATCGATGGCGCCCGGGGATGGCACCGCTTTCGCACCATTACGCTGCCGCTGCTCGCGCCGACGGTCTTCTTCCTGATCGTCGTCAACGTCGTCTATGCCGCGTTCGACACGTTCTCGACCATCCTGGCGCTAACCGGCGGCGGCCCTGGCAAGTCGACCGAGACGCTCATCGTCAAGGTCTATCGCGACGGTGTGGTCAATCTCGACCTCGGCTCGTCCTCGGCGCAATCGGTGATCCTGATGGTCGCCGTCATTGTGCTCACCGGGGTGCAGTTCCGCTTCATGGGGCGCAAGAATGCGGACTGATTGGCTCGCCCACACCATCCTGGTACTCGGCATCTGCCTGTTCGCGCTGCCGGTCTGGCTGCTGGTAGCGGCCTCGACGCAGCCATCGGACGTCATCGCCCGCGGCGGCGTTTCCCTGCTGCCGGACCCGGCGGGCTTTGGCGTCTACGCCGACCTGCTGCATGACGGCCCGGTCGCGCGCATGCTGCTGGTCTCGTTCGGCATGGCCATGGCGATCGCGCTGGGAAAGATCGCGATCTCCGTCCTGTCCGCCTACGCCGTGGCGTTCTTCCGCTTCCCGTTCCGCAATCTCGCCTTCTGGACCATCTTCATCACCCTGATGCTGCCGGTCGAGGTGCGCATCATCCCGACCTACTCGGTCATGGCCGGGTTGGGCCTGATCAACACCTTCACCGGGTTGACCATGCCGCTGATCGCGTCGGCCACCGCCACGCTGCTATTCCGCCAGGTGTTCATGGCCATCCCCGACGAGCTGGTAGAGGCCGCGCGCATGGACGGCGCCGGGCCGTGGCGCTTCTTGAAGGATATCCTCTTGCCCGTATCGGCCGCCAACGTCGCTGCCCTGTTCGTCATCCTGTTCGTCTATGGCTGGAACCAGTATCTCTGGCCGTTGCTGGTCGCCACTGACCCATCGCTCGACACGGTCGTCATCGGCATCGTCAAGATGATCGGGTCCGAGGCGGCGGTGGAGTGGCAGAAGGTGATGGCCACCGCCGTGCTAGCGCTGCTGCCGCCGGTGATCGTGGTGGTGCTGATGCAGCGCTGGTTTGTCAAAGGCTTAGCCGAGGCGGACAAGTAGATGGCGACACTCGTCCTGGATGGCCTGCGCAAGCAGTTCGGCGACTCCGAAATCCTGCGCGGCATCGACTTGACGCTGGCCGATGGCGAGATGCTGGTCATCGTCGGCGCCAGCGGCTGCGGCAAGAGCACGCTGCTGCGGCTGGTCGCCGGGCTGGAGACGGCGACGGCGGGCCGCATCCTGATCGACGACCGTGACGTGACGCGGACGGACCCGTCCGAGCGCGACATCGCGATGGTGTTCCAGAACTACGCGCTCTACCCGCACATGACGGTGTTCGACAACATGGCTTACGGGCTGCGCATCCGCGGCACTAAGCGCGCCCGCATCGCCGAACTGGTCAACGAGGCGGCGACGCTGCTGGGCATCGAGCCCTTGTTGAAGCGCCGCCCGCGTCAGCTTTCCGGCGGTCAGCGCCAGCGCGTCGCCATGGGCCGCGCCATCGTGCGGCAGCCCAAGCTGTTCCTGTTCGACGAGCCGCTGTCCAATCTCGACGCCAAGCTCCGCGTCCAGATGCGTGCCGAAATCCGCCGGCTGCAGCGCCGCCTGGGCGTGACCAGCCTTTACGTCACTCACGACCAGGTGGAGGCGATGACGCTCGGCGATCGGCTGCTGATCCTGCACGAAGGCCGCCCGGTGCAGTTCGCGACACCGATGGAAATATGGGCGCGCCCGGCAGACACCTACGTCGCCGGCTTCATCGGCGCCCCCGCGATGAACTTCGTGCCCGCCGAAGTCGAGGGTCATACGGTTCGTCTGGCGACCGGCGCGATCTACCCGTTGCCGATGTCGCGCCCAACTGGCCCGGTTACGCTGGGCGTCCGGCCGGAGCACATAGCGCTGGCCGAGAGTGGTATCCCGCTCAGCGTCGAACTCGTCGAGCCGCTCGGGTCCGAAACGCTGGTCCATGGCCGCATGGCCGATGGCACGCCGCTATTGGCAAAACTAAACGGCGCCGCCCTGGTGGGCGACGCCGTTCACGTGACGCTTGATGCGGCCGAACTACACCTGTTCGACCGGCAGACGGGCCGGAGGCTTTAGGCCGCCATCGCCGCCGGCTCTTCCACGGAAATCCGCGTGCGGATCAGCTTCTCGATCCCGCGCAGGAAAGACCGCTCGCTGCTGTCGCAAAAGCTGATCGCCATGCCCGAATGTCCGGCCCGCGCCGTCCGCCCGATGCGGTGGACGTAGGCCTCCGGCACGTTCGGCAGGTCGAAGTTCACCACATGGGTCACGCCGTCGACGTCGATGCCGCGTGCGGCGATGTCGGTCGCCACCAGCACCTTGACCCGGCCGTCACGGAAGGCGGCCAAAGCCCGCTCCCGCTGCGGCTGGCTCTTGTTGCCATGGATCGCCGCGGCCGACTGACCGATAGCCTCGAGATGCTGCGTCACCTTGTCGGCACCGTGCTTGGTGCGGGTGAACACCAGAGTCCGCTCCATGCTGGTGTCGCGCAGGATATGGCCCAGCATGTGCCGCTTGCGGGCGGCTTCGACGAAAATAACCTTCTGCTCGACGCGCTCGGCCGTGGTCGCCACCGGCGTTACCGCGACGTGGATCGGGTCCTTGAGCATGGCGCGCGCCAGCGAGTCGATTTCCTTCGGCATGGTGGCCGAGAAGAACAGGGTCTGCCGCTTGGCCGACGTGTTGCTGACGATCTTGCGGATCGGCACGATGAAGCCGAGGTCGAGCATGTGGTCGGCCTCGTCCAGCACCAGGATCTCGGTCCCGGCGACGGTCACGGCGCCGTCCTGCATATGGTCGAGCAGGCGGCCCGGCGTCGCCACCAGGATGTCCACGCCGTTCATGATGGCGCGCGACTGACGCATCTTCGGCACGCCACCGAACATCAGCGTGGTGCGCAGGTTGGTGTGGCGCGAGTAGGCCTTGAAGTTGTCGGCGATCTGGCTGGCCAACTCGCGGGTCGGCGACAGCACTAGGACGCGGCAGCCCTTGCGCAGCGGCGGCTGCGGCGCGTTCAGCAGGCGGTGGATGATCGGCAGCGCGAAGGCCGCGGTCTTGCCGGTGCCGGTCTGGGCGATGCCCTGCAGATCCTTGCCCTGCAACACGTAGGGGATCGCCTGCTCCTGGATCGGAGTCGGGTTTAGATAGCCTTCGGTTTCAAGCGCCTTGAGGATGGGGGCGGCAAGGCCGAGTTCGGCGAAACTGGTCATAGTGCAATTGCTCTTTCGCAAGCCGTCCACTGGTCTCTTTGTGGACAGCGCCTGCGGTCATCGGGGCCGCATACCGGCGCAAGGGATTGACGAGCAAAGCGGCGAAAACTGCACGCGAACGTTCAAACAGCGCGTAACTTTATTACTGTTGCAGCGCAGCAAAGTCAATGAACGTTTACATAGGTTCCGATGAGGCTTCCCTGTGCCAGAATATGGCCCCGGATCTTGCGCATCAGTCGGCCGCGCCGCGGCGGATGGCGGAACGACGGCACCATATCGAGCGCGAATACCTGGAATGCGTAGCGGTGTGGCCCATGACCCGGTGGCGGTGCCGGCGGGGTCCATCCCGCAGCGCCCAAGAAGTTGCGACCGCAAGCCCAGCCGGCCTCCGACGGCCCGGCCATGAAGGCGTGAACGGCACCGGTGGCGATTTCTGAAACGGCTGGGTCGATCGAATGCACGATCAGATGGGTGACCGGCACGGCGAATGGAATGTCGGCATCCTCGACCAGCAACACCACCGATCGCGTCCCGTCCGGCAGGTTGCTCCATTCGATCCCGGGGAACCGCCCATCGCCCTCGGCGGTGCAGAGCCGGGGAATGGCTTCGCTTTCCTTGAACACCGGGCTGGTCACCGCAACCGTGGCCGGCACCCGCCGCCCGAGCGACTGGCCCGTCAACGCATCCACGCCGGGCCGTAGCGGGGTCAACGCCCGGCCGATCAACCGCATCAAGCCCATGTTCTTATCCCTTCGGCGTGCTGACGAAGTGCTCGGTGACCTCGGCAGCCACCACGCCCAGTTTGGTAATGATCGTTCGGTTCAGCATCGAGCCGTCCGTCTGCAGATACCACCATTGATCCATCGTGACGTTGGTCAATGGATTGCCGGGATGCAACGCCAGGGTCCACGTCCAATGGAATGCCCGCCCGGCCGCTTCTCCATGCGCGGTGCCGACCATGTCGTTGGCATCGGCCTCGAAGCGACCCTGTCCAACCCGGCGCATGTGCCAATCCCGCACCACAACCGGCTCGGTTCCCACATGCACATTCTGTTTGAAATGTATGCCGTTCGTACCTTCGGCTTCGCCGACGCCATCGGTGGTTACGATGTCCGTCGGGGCACCGGACCGGTTTTCCAGCACGCCCCAGGATTGTATCGTGCCGCCGAAAAAGCGCACCGGGTCAAAGCTTGGGGGACCGTCGAACGACGCGATCGGCAGCGGGTCGGAGCAACCGGCAATGGTCAGCAGCCCAGCCAATACCCACGCTCTCACGAGTGGATGTCGACCTCGCGGAATTCCGACGGCCGCTCCGACACGTAGCTGCGCACATGCACGGCGTTCGGCGGCCGATCCCGCCAACCCATCTGGGTATGAGTGCCGAGGTCCTTCAGGTAGGTCTCGCGCTGCGGCGATTGCATCGGTGCCTGGGCCATGACTTGCGCCTCCGGCGTCATGCGGCTGACGATGTCGGCCGGTACGCCATAAGTGTAGGACGTGCCACGGATCGCCGTCTCGCGCCGCGGCGCGGGAGGTGCCAGCGGAACAGGCCGTTCGGCCGGCTTCGCCAGCGGTGCAAATGCCGCCTGCGCCATGTCGGTGTCCGACATCATGCGCATCGTCATCTTCTGCCCGGTCATGTCCAGCATGACTTCCTCGCGGCCGCCGATCGCGCGGCCGTGCATGTCGGCGCGTGAGACGATGGTGTGGTTGATCTCCTGCCGATGAGGCGGCGAAGACGACTGTCCCCGCCACTTCCGCCCGTGCAACTCGAGGTCCAGCGGCGAACTAGCCTCTAGCGCTGCTACTGCCGCGTTCCGCTCGGCCACCGAACCCGGCCGCACGATGACCATCGCATGACCACGGCCGAGCGCATGGTGGTAATCCTGGTAGTCGTCTTCGGGCACGAACAGATCCTGTACCGGATGCCGGATCCCTTCGTGCAAGGCGGCGCCGTCCGCCATGATCTCGATCCGCTCGCTCGCCACGCCGGCGGTGACGACGGCCTCGCCGGCACGTTCGGCCGCCGCATCGTCGGCGAACAACGCCATGATCTGGCTTTCATGCCGCGCCGGATCGAAACCCGGCTCGTCGGCGCTGTCCTGGCGCGCGTGCGGATCCATCGAGATCAGCTCCGGTTGTTGAGGTAGCTGCGCACCCGCGACGGCCCGAGCGATGGTGCCCGCTCCGCCGACTCGCCAGCCTGCGGTGCGGCCATGGTCTCGCGTTGTCCGACTGACTGCCCGGTTGACTGCGCAGCCGTCCGTGGTGCGCCGCTATTGTCGTATCCGGCCTGCCGCCATTCCGCGAGCTTGGCGTCGAAATCGATCGGATGGCTGTGTTCGAGCACCTGGATCACCCGGTGACGGTCCGTGTCACCGGTCGGACGGACGACGACCATCGCATGGCCCTGACTGACCGCATGGGTGTAATCGTGCCGGTCGTCGTGCGGCGTGAATAGCCCCATCAGCGCCGTGAGGATCTGGTCACCCACGCCGGTATCTTCGGCCTGGCTCTGGCCCGGTGCCGCGTCGCCCTCGACATGGGCCACGACCTCAATCTGGTCGGCCGGCACGCCGGCATCGGCCAGCGCGTCGCGCGCCACGGTTGCCGCCTTTTCGTCCTCGAATACCGCGACGATCTGGTTGTCGTGACGATCCGGATCGTAGAAGCCGCTATCGTGCGCGGCACCCTGATTATAGGTGTCCGCGCTGCCGCTCGTATTGTTGTAATTGCCGCTCATGGCTGTCTCCCGCCGGGGCGCTGCTTACGACGCGCGCCACGACGGTATCAGCGGGCGGGCACGACCCGGGTTTGCACACATCACGGGGAAGTGAGCGTCAAACCTCTTCGAGCTCGCGCATGCGCGCCGAGTTGGGTTGCAACTGCGGGATCAGGCAGTCCGGCAGCGGCTTGTGCCCGAGACCTGGCCTGCCGAGACCCGGCTTGCCCAGGCTGGGCGGGCGCGGAGGGGCGTTCGGGCCTGGCCCGTCGCCATCCCAATTGCCCTTGCCGCGCCGCCGTAGGTCGTAAAGTTCATGGATCGCCAACAGCAAAGGGATGCCGAACGTCAGCGATCCGCTCAACACCACGAACGCCGTTCCGCTCATACCCAGCGCCTCCTCAGTAGGAGCGCCAGCTTAGTCAAAGCCTGGCGCCAATCGCATCAACTATCTGGGCCCGAGCCGTGATATTGCCACAGTCAGACGAGAGGATCACACGAACCTTTGGTCCGGCCATGCCTCTTCGTCAGCTTCCTCTCTGCGTCGCGGTCAGTTTCGTGCTCGTCGCCCCGGCTGGCGCACAGCCCATCCCGCTTCCGGCACTGTCGCCGCCGGCCTCGGCCGTTCCCGCTTCCGCGCCACCGCCGGGTCGAGTCGGCCGGATCGCGTCGGTCAATGGTGCGGTGTCGTTCCACTTGGCCGGGGCCACCGAATGGCAGGTCGCCAGCTCCAACCTTCCGGTGACGACCGGCACCGGGCTCTGGGTGGCACCCGGCGCCGAGGCGGCGCTCGGCGTCGGCGGCGGCAACCGGATGGTGGTCGGGCCCACGACCGAGATCGACGTCGACTTGCTCGACGACCAGACCTTCGGAACCACCCAGCCGCAGGGCGAGAGCTACCTGCACCTTTCACTCGTTCCGGCGCCCGACATCTACGTGGTTCGCACCCCGCGCGGCGTCGTCACCATTGCAACCGCTGGCCGATACGAGATCAACAGCGGCGACACTGAGCACCCCACGACCGTCACCGTTCTGGACGGTGCCGCGACCCTGAGCGGCATCCCGACCACCGCCGAGATCGGCGCTGGCCAGACCCTGACCGTGGTTGGCGACGGGTCTGCCACGCCGTTTTCCGCCTCGGTCGGCCCGGCTGTGCAGGACGCCTTTCTTCGTCACGTCCTGGCCGAAGAACGGCCCCGCCCGCCCCGCCCGGCTGCGGCACCGGCGATCCTGTCGCAGATGACCGGCGCGGACGCGCTCGACGACGTCGGCGAGTGGACCGAGAACGCCGAATACGGCCCGGTCTGGTACCCGCCGGCGGCCAACTACGTGCCGTATCGGCAGGGCAGGTGGGCCTATGTCGCGCCTTGGGGATGGACGTGGGTCGATGATGCGCCCTGGGGGTTCGCCCCGACGCATTATGGCCGTTGGGCCGAGCTCGGCGGGCGCTGGGGCTGGGTGCCGGGCCGCGAATGGCAACCGGATCGCCGTCCGGCCTATGCGCCGGCGTTGGTCGGCTTCCTCGGCGCTGCCGCGCTGGGGTACGGCCGCGGCCCGTCGGTCGGCTGGGCGCCGTTGGGACCGCGCGACGCCTACCGTCCGCCCTACGCGGTCAACGAACGCATCGTCCAAGTGCTCAATCAGCCCACCGGCGCCACCATCCAGATCACCAACGCGCCGGTCACGATCAACCGTAATGCCGTCACCATCGTGCCGACCCAGGTGCTAACCAACAGCGCGCCGGTCGCCGGGTCGTTCCGCCCCGGTCCGGCGCCTGCTTCCATTGGTCCAAGGGCAGCATTCGAGTTCCGTCCGCAAGCCGCGCCAACCCGGGCGACGATCGGCGCCACGCAAGCCGTGCTCCGCCAGGTGAACCCGGCCGGCATGACCGCTCCGGCCACCCATGTCGGCCCCGGCCCCGCGCTGGCCTCCCGACCGCCCAGCCCCGATTTCGCTCGTGAGCCGGTCATCGGCGCTCCTGGCCCGGCATCAGGCCCGTCGATCAATCCCGCGGCGATGCTCGGCGGTGCCGCCATTGGCGCGATCGCGGGCGGTGCGCTCCGCCCATCGGCGCCCCATGTCGCAGGCTTGCCGGACTTGCGCCCGCGTGGTGTCGGCCCCGCCGGTGCCGCGCCGCCAGCACCATTCGACCGTCAGCGTGCCCCCGTCGGACAGCCGGCGCCCGGCGCCATCTCACGCCCGGTGCCGCCGGCGGCACCCACCGTCGCCATGCCGCGTGGACCCGGCGCCATCCCATCCCTCGAGCGTGCCGCGCCGTCTCCGATCCTTGGCACGCCCACCTTTGGCGGCCAGTTGCCGCAACGGGCACCGCACTTCCCCGCCAGGCCGGAGCCCGCCGTCGAACCTCGCCGCGAGGAGATCATTCCTCGTCCTCAGCAACCGGTACAGCCTCGGCCGCAATCGGAGCCCCAACTTCAGTTTCGTCCGCAGCCCCGATCCGAGGACCGGCCCGGCACGATCATCCCCCGTCCACAACTCGTCGAGCCGCCGCGCCAGCAGATCGTGACGCCCGGTCTACCAGTCCCCGAGCATTACCGGCCAGCGGCGCCGCCGCGACAGATGCAGCCGCAAGCGCCTTCCCAACCACTGCCACAACAGATGCATGAGCGCCCCGCGCCGGAGTCTCGCCCGCAGCCTCAACCGCAGCAGCCCCAGCCACCGCCGCAAGCCCAGCGTCCAGGCCAGCCGCAGCAGCATCAAGAAGGTCGCCGCGAACACCCGGAGCGCTGACGCCGGGCTGCGGCATCTCCTGGCGGCAGGCAACTCGGTGTAAGCTCACCGCCGATGCTGACCCGTCGCTTTCTTCCACTGTTCGCTGTTCAGGCACTCAATGCCCTGAACGACAACCTGTTCAAGAACGCCCTCGTCGTTCTGATCGTGTTTCGCCAGGCTGAGGGCAGCGCCGCCCTGGTCGCCTTGTCAGGCGGCATCTTCCTGCTGCCCTACCTGCTCGTGTCGGCCACCGCCGGCCAACTCTCCGACAAGATCGACAAAGCCAGGCTTATCTGGCTGTCGCAGCTCGCCGTCGTGGCACTCATGGCGGCAGCGGCCGCCGCCCTGATTTCCGGCAGCGTGTCGGCGCTGCTGGCGGTGCTGTTCGGGCTTGGTGCCCATGCGGCTTTCTTTGGCCCGCTCAAATACGGCGTGTTGCCGGAACTGCTTGACCCGGTCGACCTCCTCCGCGGCAATGCGCTCGTCGAGGCCGGCACCTTTGCCGCCATCCTGCTCGGCACCATCGCCGGCGGCGTGCTGATCGGGCGAGGCGAGGGGGCGCCGATCGTCGCGGGCGCCGGGCTGCTGGTCGCGCTGGCCGGCCTTGCTGCCGCGGCCGCGTTGCCGAAGCTTCCCGCAGCCGATCCGGGGCTGCTTCTGCGCGCCAACATCGCCGCCGAAACGCTTGACCTGATCCGCGCCGCCCGCGCCAATCCGCCCGTTTGGCTCGCCATTCTCGGGCTTTCCTGGTTCTGGGCTCTCGGCGCCACCTTTCTCGCCCAATTCCCGGTCCTCGCCCAAGCCGAGCTTCACGCCGGCAACGAGGTCGTCACCTTGCTGCTCACCGCCTTCGCGCTGGGCGTCGGCCTCGGATCCCTTGCCGCCGGCCGCCTTCCACCGAACCCGCGCCTCGTTCCCGTCGCCGCCCTGCTGCTCACCGTTTTCACCCTTGGCTTTGCCGTCCTCATCACGCGTCCCGCCGCGGCGCTCTGGACCACGCCGGCCGCCATGCTGAGTTCTGCTGCCGGGTTGGCTGCCTTCGCCTGTCTCCTCGGCGCTTCGGCGGCCGGTGGGCTTTATTCCGTGCCGCTCTATGCCCTGCTTCAGCAAGCCGCATCGCCCGCAGCCCGCGCCCGAATGGTCGCCGCCGGCAATATCGTCAACGCGATCTTCATCGTCGCCAGCGCGGTCGTCGTTGCCGTCCTGGCCGGCTTCGGCTGGCGGCCCTGGTCCATCCTCACGCTCAGCGCCGCCCTTAATCTGTTCGCCGCGGCCTTGCTCTGGCATCGCCTGCGCGCAACGATGCCGGCATGAGCGATACCCCCACCGACATCTGGCGACTTTCCGCGACCCAGCTCGCCGACCGCATCCGCTGGAAGGCCGTCTCCGCCCGCGAGGCGGCGCAGTCCGCGCTCGCCCGGCTCGACGCCGTCAACCCGGTCATCAACGCCGTGGTCGAGCATCGGCCGGACGACGTCCTCGCTCAGGCCGACGCCATCGACGCCCGAATCGCCCGCGGCGAGGATGTTGGCCCGCTCGGCGGCGTGCCGATCACCATCAAGGTCAATGCCGACCAGGAAGGCTACGCCACCACCAACGGCCTGAAGCTGCAGCGCGACATGATCGCCACCGCCGACAGCCCGGTCGTCACCAATCTCCGCCGCGCCGGTGCTGTGCTGCTCGGCCGCACCAACACGCCGGCCTTTTCGCTGCGCTGGTTTACCGATAACGGCATCCACGGCCGCACCCTCAACCCGCGCGACAAGTCCCGCACTCCCGGCGGCTCCTCCGGCGGTGCCGCCGCCGCCGCCGCCGCCGGCATCGGGCACCTTGCCCACGGCACCGACATCGCCGGCTCCATCCGCTACCCTGCCTATGCCTGCGGCATTCACGGCCTGCGTCCCAGCCTCGGCCGCGTCCCCGCCTGGAACAGCTCCGGCCCCGACCGCACGATCGGCCCGCAGCTGATGGCGGTCTCCGGCCCGATCGGCCGCACGATCGAGGACATCCGCCTCGGCCTGGAAGCCATGTCCACGCCGGACCCGCGCGACCCATGGTACATGCCCGTCCCGCTCGACGGCCCGCCGCGTCAGCGCGTGGCCGCCCTCTGCCTTCGACCCGGTGGCATGGCCATCGTTCCCGAAGTGGAAGCCGCGCTCAAGGATGCCGGCCGCCGCCTCGAAGCCGCCGGCTGGGAGGTCGAACTGCTCGACGATGTTCCGTCGTTCCACGACTCCACCGAGCTGAACTTCAAGCTCTGGCTCGGTGACGGCTTTGACGCCTTCCGCGCCCTGGTCGAGCGCGAGAACGATCCCGGCGCCCTGGCCGTCCTCGCCGGCTTCCAGCGCCTGGTTCCCGACCTGCCGCCCGACGTGGTCGCCAAGGCGCTGCAGGCCCGTATGCCGATCACCCGTGCCTGGTCGTTGTTCCTCGACCGCTACGCCGTTCTGTTGGTCCCGGTCTCCGGCGAGTTGCCGTTCCCGCAGGATCTGGACCTCACCGAGTTCGACCGCGTGCTGGCGGCCCAGCTGGTGCAGACCGGGCTTCCCGTCATGGGCCTGCCGGGCCTGACCGTCTCGACCGCGATGGCCGGCCAGACCACCACCGGCGTGCAGATCATCGCCGCCCGCTTCCGCGAGGACCTCTGCCTGCTCGCCGGCGAGGCCATCGAAGCCGGCGGCACTCCGCCCAGCCCTGTCGATCCCGCCTAATCCAACCACCCCGCCACCTCGGCGGCAAACGCCTGCCACGTTGTCAACCGCAACGATGCTGCGTCGTCCCACAACCGGGCTGCCGCGGCATCGTCGAACATGGTCCGCAACGCCGCTGTCACGCCCTCGACGTCCGGCGGCGCCAGCCTGATCTGGCCCGATGCGGATACCTGTTCCAGCGCCGGCAGCCCGGCCGCTACGATCGCCGGAATGCCGCAATATAGTGCCTCCACCGGCGGCAACCCGAAGCCTTCCCCCTCGCTCGGGAACAGCAGTGCCCGTGCCCCGCGCAGACTTTCCCGCACGGTCGCGTCCGGCGCCGCCTCCAGCTGAACCAGCCGGGTCTCGCCCGCCAACCGACGCAGGATCGCCTGCTCCGCCAACGCATCCGGCTCGACCGCCCCGATCAGCACCAGCCGGAACTCCAGCCCTTCGGCCCACAGGGTCTCCGCCGCTGCCAGTGCCGCCGCCGCGTTCTTGCGCGCCTCCACCGTTCCCAGCAGCACGATGTCGCGCCGCCTCGGGTCGAAACGCTGCCGCTCCAGACCGAGCCCATCCGCCCCCAGCGTCAGCACCGGCCCGTCTTCCGCCCGTCGGAACAGCGCCGCACATTCCCGCCGCGTCGCCGCGCTGATGAACCCCCGGCGCCGGACCGCCCGCATCGCATGCAGGTACGGCATCAACCGGTTTGCCGGCCCGGCCGGAAACCACTCCGGCCGCATCCACGGCAGGAAGTCATAGACCAGCCACGCCGCCGATGCGGCCTCGTCGGCGTGATAGGCCGCCCGCACCGGGTCATCGAACAACTCGGCGCAGAATAACGTCCCGGCACCGCGCGCCACCACCGCGCCTGGCGCCGCCAGAAAGGGGGCCAATCGCGCCCGCTCTCCCGCCATCCCATCTGCCGGCGCATCGAGGCACAACGCATCCAAGATTCCCGGCGCCAACGCCCGCATCTCCTTTCCGTCGAACCGGCACGGCAGTAGCTGCCCGTGGTCCGGCCAATGCCGGATCAGTTCGCGCTCGACCCGCTGGATGCCCGACCGTCGCGGTTCGTCGACCAACTTGGAGATGTCGAACCGGATCACGCTAGTTGCGCCGCCACGGCCGCCGGGTCGTGCGCTGCCGCCCAGGCCGTCGCGTCTGGCACTGGTGCTGCCAGCGCCGCCCGTAGCGCAGCCGCCAATAGCGGCGGGCTCGCCTGATCCGGCACCACCCACACCCACTCCGGCGCTCCCACGCTTTCCACCAGGCACTGGCTCGCCACGCAGTTCCGCCCGGCAGCGGCGGCGAACTGCTGCTCCCGCGCCCCGTTTCCCCGCATCGCCAGCACGACCGCGACCCGCCCCGGTCCACGCCCGAAACTCACCTCGACCCCGAGCCGCCGCGCCAGGCCGGCCAGCGCCGCCTGCTCCCCCGCCGGGCAATCGAGCCACATCGGCACTGTGACACCCCAGAATTGCAGCAGTTCCAGCGCCCAGACGCACGCCTCCGCCTGCAGCCCCGCCGCTGCCGCCACGATGCCTGTCTCGCCACCGACCTCTATTGTCGCCGCGATCGGCAACACCTGCGCCGTCCGCCCGTATCGCCGCGCGATCTCCGCCGCCATCCAGCCCGATGGCACGAACAGCTCCCGCGCTGCGGCCGCGACCTCGTCCAGCAGCAGCGCCCCCGGCCGTGCGACGCCGTTCCGCCATTGCGCTAATTCACCGGCCGGCACCGCGCGCGCCAGCTCGGCTTCCGCCAGGGCGCAGGCTTGCGCATCGCCGTAGGCGGCCAGCAAACACGCGCTGGTCAGCACGGCATCGCCGCCGAACCGCCGCAGCAGCCCGATCAGTGCCGCATCCGCCGCCCGGTTGCCGATGACGAATACCGCTCGTGCCGTCCGCGGCGACAGCAGCTGCACGAGCGACGGTGCAGACCTGAACACGGTGACCGGGCTCGCCGCCGTCATGCGCGGCCGCGCAATCAGTCCGGCCACCACGGCCCAGACCTGATCCCGTCCCACGACCCGCGACCGCCGCAGCCAATATCCGGCCAGTGCCGCCTCGAGCGGGTCCTCCGGCTCGGTCGGCTCGACCGCCAAGCTCGGCACGTCGCCGCGCAACAGCAGGCGTGCCGCGAACAGATGGTCGTCCGCGCCGGGCTGCACCCGTACGAAGCAGTCCGGCACGCCGGCCGCATACGCGTTGGTAAAGATATCCTCGAACCCGGCCCGTATCCTTTCCGGCAACGGGATTTTGGAGTCGATCAGGCCGGCCCAGCGAACGCCTGGCAGCGCAGCTTGACCGGCCCGAACAACATCCATCCCGTCGCCTCCACCCTGAATGGAGCGGAGGTCGACGAGGATAGTTGGCTTATGCGCGGCCGTAGGTATCCTCGATGCGGACGATATCGTCCTCGCCGAGATAGCTGCCCGATTGCACCTCGATGATCTCCAGCGGGATCTTTCCCGGGTTCATCATCCGGTGCGTGCATCCGAGCGGCAGGTAGATGCTCTCGTTCTCGCGCACGAAGATCTCCTCCCCGTCGCGCGTCACCATCGCCGCGCCGCTCACCACCACCCAGTGCTCCGCCCGATGAAAGTGCTTCTGCAACGACAGCACATGACCCGGCGTCACCACGATGCGCTTCACCTGGAACCGGTCGCCCAGAATCAGCCGCTCGTAGAACCCCCACGGCCGATACATCCGGTTGTGCGCGATCGCTTCCGGCCGCTTGGCCTTGCGCAACCGCTCCACCACGCGCTTGACGTCCTGCGCCCGGTCCTTGTGCATCGCCAGCACGGCGTCCTTGGTGACCACGACGATCGCGTCGTCCAGCCCGACCACCGCCGTCAGGATGCCGTCGCTGCGCGCCAGGCAGTTGTTGGCGCCTTCGAGCAGGACGTCGCCAACCGCTGCGTTGCCGTGCTCGTCCTTGGGCAACCGCTCCCACAACGCGTCCCAGCTACCGACGTCGGACCAGCCGAGATCGGCCGGGATCACTGCCGCCTTGGTGGTTCGTTCCGCGATGGCGTAGTCGATGCTGATGTCGGGCGAGGCCGCGAAGCTCACCGGGTCGAGCCGGAAGAAATCGAGGTCGTGGGTCTTGGCCTCGACCGCCTGCCGTGCGGCCGTCACCACGTCGGGGGCATACTGCTCCATCTCGCTCAGCAGCGTGCCCACCGTGAAGACGAACATGCCTGAGTTCCACAGATGCTTGCCCGACGCCGTCAGTTCCGCCGCCATCGCCGCGTTCGGCTTTTCAAGGAACTTGGCCACCGCGAACACGCCCGGCGCGTCGCGCAATTCGTCGCCGACCTCGATGTAGCCGTAGGCCGTCTCGGCCCGGTGCGGCTTCATGCCGAACGTCACGATCCGCCCGGCCCGCGCGGCCACCACCGCCTGGTCCAGCGCGGTCATTAGCGCGTCCGTCTGCTCGATCACCGCGTCGGCGGCCATCATCCACAGCACCGCGTCCGGATCGGTTTCGGCGATCATCACCGCCGCCGCCGTGATCGCCGGCGCCGAGTTGCGGCCCACCGGCTCGAGCATGATGGTCGCGTTGTCGATCCCGCAGGCGCGCATCTGCTCGGCCACCAGGAAGCGATGCTCCTGGTTGACCACCACCACCGGGGCGCCGAACTGCGGCCCGACGCCGCGGCGCGCCGTTTCCTGCAGCATGGTCCACTCGCTCACCAGCGGCCAAAGCTGCTTGGGAAAGCTTTCGCGCGATACCGGCCACAGCCGGGAGCCGGAGCCGCCGGACAGGATGACCGGGACGATCGTCCCGCTCTGCTGGCGAGCCTCGGGCCCTTGAATTGGCATGGTGACGTTCATTGGACCTCGGCCGCAGGAATTCGGAAATGCTGCACCGCACTATACAGGGCATTGTGCCGTGCGTCTCGCTTAGCCGCGGGGCTGCTTGGGAGCAGCGTATATCGCCAAACGCCCGCCGGTGGAAAGTTCGGTGGCGTAAGGGCTTCGTTTAGCCGAGCAGGCCTTGTTCGCGGAAGCTCAGGCATCGCCCGTTGCCGATGATCACGTGATCCCGCAGCCCGATCTGCAACACGGCGGCTGCCTGCTGAACCTGCTTGGTCATCTCGATGTCGTCGCGCGAGGGCGCCGGGTCGCCGCTGGGGTGGTTGTGCACCAGGATCAGCGAGGTCGCGCCCAACGCCAGGGCGCGCCTAACCACCTCGCGCGGATAGACCGGCGTATGGTTCACCGTGCCTTGCGCCTGCACCTCGTCGGCCTTCAGCATGCCATCGGCATCGAGGAACAGGATGCGGAACTGCTCGATCCGCTCCCGCGCCAGCGCCGCCGAGAGGTATTCCATCAGCCGCTGCGGATCGTCGAGCACCGGCCGCCCCGCCAGCCCGGCGCGCGCATGCCGGATCGCCGCGGCATGCACCAGCTTGACCGCCGCGATGCAGTGCATCCCGAATCCCGGCACCCGCCGCAGCTCCGCCTCCGGAGCGGCCAACACGGCGGCGAAGCTGCCGAACCGCCGCACGGCTGCCACCGCCGCGTCCCGCCCATCGACCGGCAACACCAGCGCCAGCAGCCGCATGAGCCGGAACACGTCATCGTCGTCCGCCAGAACGGCAACTGGAACGGAGGCGATCGGCGCTGCCGGCGGCATCGCCGGCTCGGGCCGCTTTGCCTTGGCCCGGCCCGCCGGGACCTTGGCCACCGGAGCCAAGGCCTTGGATGCCGCGGCCAGCGCCGTCAGTTGTTCCAGCGCCTCTAACTGCCCGCCGAACTGCGGCGCCGCCTCCGCAAATCCTGCAGCCATCGGCGCGGGCGTCTCCCATCCGCCATCGCTTCCCGATGATCCCATAGCTGATCGTATCGCCGCTTCGATCTCGCCCCTGATCCTGTCCCAAGCCGCGCCCACCGCTTCGAACCCCGACCCGGCCGCGAACACCCGCACCTCGAGCTTGGCGCCCCGGTGCGGCTCCACGCTGATCCATCCCGCCCCCGGCAGCGCCGCCACCACCGCGCGCACCCGTTCGGCCGTTACGCCGGAGGCCGGGTCCAAGTCGATCGAGGCGTCGAACGCCGTCTGCGGCTCAGGCGCCGACCCGGCCGCGGCCGCCGGCGCCCGTCGCCATGGCCACTTCAATGCCCGCGCTGCTTCAAGCTGACCCAGTCGCCGCGCCCGACGACGATCATGTCGTGCACCACGACGCTCAACGGGCTTCCCGCCCGCTGCACCTCGGTATGCAGCGCCCGGTCCGCGGCCCCGAGCTTGGGCGCCGCGCCGCCTGCGTTGCGCAACAGGATCGTCGCCGTGGCGTGCTGATCCAGCGCGTGTCGCATCAACTCGCGCGCCAGCTCCGCCGGTGCGATCTCCGCCGGCCAGTCCGGCTCTCCCAGCAACTGGTTGCGGTTGTTGAGCAACAGCGCGCTGAACCCGGGTGCTGCCGCCGTCCGCTCGTCCAGATCCAGGTGCCGCTCCAGCGCCGCATGATCGGCCAGCACCTTGCGCTTGATCAGCTCCGGCTGCGCCAGATACGTCGCCGCCTCGATTACCAGATCCAGTGCTTCGATCGCCCGTGGCGTCAGCCCGGACGCCGCCAGCGCCGTCCGTTCGGCGCCGATCGCGCCCGACAGGCTGCCGAATTGGTTGATCAGCCCTTTGGCGAGCGGCTTGGTGTCCTTGCGCTCGATGCCAAGGAACAGCAGCATCTCGAGGATCTCGTAATCCGCCAGCGCGCCTTCGCCGGCCAACAACCGCCCCCGCATCCGCGACCGATGGCCATACGGCCCCGTGCTGCTAAAAGGTTTGGCGTCCATGCGGGTTTTTCCGCTTGTTGCTGCCGGTAGAAGGACCCCGCCGACTATGTATCAACAGTTGTAATATCGCAAAAGCGTGACCGTCAACGACCTCGAGCCGTCAAGTTCTTATGAACCACCTTGCAGCCTGTCTGAATACGCCTGGCTCATCGTCAAGATCGGGCTGACCAGCTTCGGCGGCGGCGTCAGCGGCTGGATGATGCGCCTGGTGGTGCACGAGCGCGGTTGGATGACGGAGCCGGAGTTCCTCACCGGCTTGGCGCTGTGCCAGGTGTTTCCCGGCGTCAACGTGCTGAACCTGTCGATCTGGCTCGGCTACAAACTTCACGGCGGCGCCGGCGCGGTTGTCGGCGCGTTGGCCATGCTGGTGCCTCCCGGCCTGCTGCTCATCGCTCTCGGCGTCGGCTTCGCCCAGATCGCCGGCAATCCCGGGGTGCATGCCGCGCTCACCGGTGTGGCCGCGGCCGGCGTCGGCCTGACCGGCGCCATGGGCATCCGCGCGACCCGGCGGTCGGCCACCGGCCCGGTCCCCATCCTGCTGGTTGCCGTCACCTTCGTCGCCATCGCGGTCCTGCACTGGCCGCTGGTGCCCGTGGTGTTCGGCCTCGGGGCGCTCAGCATCGCGCTCGCCTGGAAGGAGGCCTGATGCGCCCCGGCGTGCTCTGGGCGATTGCCTCCATCTTCGCGCCGCTCTCGTTCGCCACCATTGGCGGCGGCCAGGGCATCGTCACCGAGATCCATCGCCAGGCCGTCACCGTGCAGGGCTGGATCCCCGAGCCGATGTTCGTCACCGACTTCGCGCTCTCCCGCCTCGCGCCGGGCCCCGGTTCGCTGCTCGTCACGCTGATCGGCTTCCAGGCCGCCGGTTGGCAGGGCGCGCTAGTGGCCTCGCTGGCCATCTTCCTGCCGTCCTCGATCCTGTTGTATGGCCTTGCCCGTCTTTGGGCTCGCTACCGCGGTCGGCCCTGGCAACGTGCGGTCGAGCGCGGCCTGGCTCCGGTGGCCGCCGGGTTGATCCTGGCGGCGTCGCTGACCGTGCTGCGCGCCACCGATGGTGGCTGGCTGGCCTGGGCCGTCGCGGGCGGCTCGACCGCGCTGCTCAGCACCAGCAAGGTTTCTCCGTTTATTACCCTCGGCCTGGGCGCAATGGTGTTCTGGGCAACGAGTTGAGGCACCCGGGCGTTACCCGCCCGCAACAGTTCGGCGGATGCTCCGGTGGCCCAGGAGAAGCTTCAGACCTACCGGGCCAAGCGCGATTTCGCCAAGACCAACGAGCCGTCCGGCGAGGCGGCGGCAGTTTCCGCCTCCCGCCTTCGCTTCGTTATCCAGAAGCATGACGCCACCCGGCTACATTACGACCTCCGCCTCGAGCTCGACGGCGTGTTCAAATCCTGGGCCGTCACCCGCGGCCCTTCGCTTGATCCCAAGGACAAGCGCCTGGCCGTCGAGGTCGAGGATCACCCGCTCGACTACGGCGATTTCGAAGGCAGCATCCCGAAAGGCGAGTACGGCGGCGGCACCGTCCTGCTCTGGGACCGCGGTTACTGGCAACCCGAGGGCATGACCGCCGAGGCCGGCCTGGCCAGCGGCGACCTGAAATTCACCCTAAACGGTGATCGTCTGCAGGGCAGTTGGGTCCTGGTCCGCATCAAGAACGATCGCTCCGGCAGCAAACGCACCAACTGGTTGCTGATCAAGCACAAGGATGACCACGCCCAGGCAGGGCAGGGCGAGGCCGTCATCGCCCAGGAGACCTCGGTCGCCTCCGGCCGCACCATGGACGAAATTGCCGCCGGCGTTGGCGGCGCTCCCAAACCCTTCATGGCAGCTCCTGCTGCCCGCAAAGCCACGCCCAAGAAAAGACAGGCCACCCCCGCGGCCGAGATGCCCGATTTCATCCCTCCGCAACTCGCCACCCTGGTCGAGCGCCCGCCGGCCGCCGATGGCTGGGTTCATGAAATCAAGTTCGACGGCTACCGTATGCAGCTCCGCATCGAGGCCGGCAGCGCCACGCTCAAGACGCGCACTGGCCTGGACTGGACCGCCCGCTTTCCCGGCCTGGCTGCCGCGGCGGTCGGGTTGCCCGACGCCATCATTGATGGCGAGGCGACGGTCCTGGACGCTGCCGGCACTCCCGATTTCGCCGCCCTGCAGGCCGCCCTGTCCGCCGAACGCTTCGACCACCTAGTGTTCTTCGCCTTCGACATGCTTTTCGCCGCCGGCCATGACTTGCGGCCCGAGCCGCTTTCCGCTCGCAAGGCGGCGTTGGCCGCTCTGCTGAAAGGTGCGTCGCCCGCCCTCCGCTTCGTGGAGCATTTCGACACCGGCGGTGACGCCATGCTCCAATCCGCCTGCGAGATGCATCTGGAGGGTATCGTCTCCAAACGGCTCGACGCGCCCTACGTCTCCGGTCGTGGTGATGGCTGGCTGAAATCCAAATGCCGCGCCGGCCACGAGGTGGTCATCGGCGGCTGGGCCACGACGGGGGCCGGTTTCCGCTCCCTCCTCGTCGGCGCGCATTGCGACGGCGAGTTCGTCTACCTCGGCCGGGTCGGCACCGGATACGGCGCGGCCAAGCTCGCCAAGCTGCTTCCCGCCCTCAAGGCCGTCGAGCGGGACCGCACTCCCTTCACCGGCAAGGCCGCCCCGAAGAAGCAAGCCGGCATCCATTGGACCGAGCCGACCCTGGTTGCCGAGATCGAATTCGCCGGCTGGGGCACCGAAGGCCTCGTCCGGCAGGCGGCCTTCAAAAGCCTCCGCGACGACAAGCCCGCCGCCACGGTTGCGCCGGAAAAGCCCGCCGCGCCCAAGAGCCCCACCGGCAACAAGGTTCTCGGCGTCACCATCACCCATCCCGACAAGCCGCTCTGGCCCGAAGCCGGCACCGACGGCACGCCCGTCACCAAGCTCGACCTCGCCCGCTATCTCGAGGCCGTAGGCCCCCTCATGATGGAGCACGTCGCCGGGCGCCCATGCTCCCTGTTGCGCTATCCCGACGGTATCGGCGGTGCCACCAAGTTCTTCCAGCGTCACCCCATGCCCGGCCAGTCCGACCTGCTTTCTCTCGTCGCCATCGACGGCGATGACGAGCCATACGTTCAGATCGACCGTATCGAAGCCCTCGCCGCAGTCGCTCAAGCCGGCACGCTCGAGATCCATCCGTGGAACAATTATCCCGGCCACCCCGACACGCCCGGCCGCCTCGTCTTCGACTTGGATCCGGCACCCGGCGTTTTATTTGCGGCGGTCATCACCGCGGCTCTCGATCTCCGCCGTCGGCTAGAAGCGCTGGGCCTGGTGCCCTTCTGCAAAACCACCGGCGGCAAGGGTCTGCATGTCGTGACGCCGCTGACCCATGACGAGAACGGTGCCGCAGGATGGTCCGCAGCCAAGAAATTCGCCCATGAAGTTTGTATCGCCATGGCGGCCGAAGCGCCCGACAAGTATCTGGTGAACATGTCGAAGAAATCGCGCGAAGGCCGTATATATCTGGATTACCTCCGCAACGATCATCTGGCCACCGCCGTGGCGCCGTTCTCGCCCCGTGCCCGGCCCGGCGCCGCCGTTTCCATGCCCGTCCCTTGGTCGGCCGTGACATCTCGGCTCAGCCCGGCCGCTTACACCATCCGCTCCGTCCCAACGCTGCTAAAACGTTCTAATGGTTGGAAAGATTACGAGGCTAGCCGTCGCTCGCTCGCCGCCGCCATTGCCGTGTTCCACGGACGGGACCGTTCGCAAAAATAAAGTTGGCCTCGCGACAGTCTGCGCGTTCGGACCATGTCGTTTCCGCATTATTTCTGCTGCATGACGAAGGTAGCCATATCGTCTATGGCTTACCAGGCAGTTAACGTCGCTCTAACGTATGCTTGTCGTCAGAACGAAATCGTGTTAGACCGCCTTACACTATGTTGTGGACGGTGCTCGCGGTGTCGGTTAGTAGCCGGTCCACCAGCGTCGGCGTCTCGAGCGAAACGATGATGTCAGTGACGAGCACACGATGAGGATTGGCTAACATGAATCGTCTTAGCCTGATGCACACCGGTGCGCGGACCGAGTTTCCGGCCTCGCTGGCCAAATTGCCGCAGTCCGAGCAATTGTTCCGTCACCGGGCGTTCGCCCCCCTGACGAGCTTCTATCTTGGGATTGCCGGGTTTGTCGGATGCAGCGCGGTGGTAATCGTCACCGCATGCCTGGTCGCGCTGCGTATCCAGTAGGTCGCCTAGCGGTAATCCTGCCAGGCTGACGTGAACGGCTTGCGCATGAACGTGGCCCAAAGGTAGTTCGAGCTATACCGCAACCCGGTCATCAGCAGCCCATCGCCCTGCAGGCGGCGGCCCGATGATTTCGCCATCAAACTCCAGGTGAATTTGACCGAGCCGACCTTGGCCATGCGGCGGGCGATATCGGTGTCTTCGCCGTAGAAGGTGAAGCTGGGGTCGAAGCCCCCGGCCCGGATCAATGCGGCCCGGTCGACCACGAAATTGCCGCCCTGAACCATGCTGCCCACGCGGAGCACGTAGCGGTTGACGCAATACGTCCCGAACCCGACGATGTAGAACATCCGCGCCGCAGCCCGGATGCGCAGCGGGACGTCGTAATAATCATATGGCCCGCTCACCGCGACCAGCGCCGGGTCGCGTGCGAACTCCGCGTCCACCCGGTCCAGCCAGCCTGGCGGCACCAACGTGTCAGCATCGATGTTGGCCACCAGCACGCCCGTCGACGCCTCGAAGCCGGCCTTGCGTGCCTGCACCAGCCCTTTGCGAGCTTCGTGCACCACCGTCACGCCGGCAAACGAACCGGCCACCGCCGCCGTCCCGTCCGTGCTCGCATTGTCGACCACGACGATCTCGGCATCGAAGCCGGACCGCTCGATCTCGGCCTGGATCGCCTTCAGGCAGGACGGCAGCAAAGCCTCCTCGTTGAACGCCGGTACGACAAAGCTATACCGGATTGGGTTGGCCATTCCGCGCTCCTAGTTTCGGCCCTCATTGGCGCGGATCGTTCAACGAGACAAGGTTGGGCCGAGCCACGTAGCCGATCCGGCTCTGCTGGCTCGTCGGCTGTTGTAAATCAGCCTCGCTCATGGGACCAAAGCAGCGCTTTCCGGGAGATCGAGATGCCCTACGCACCGCCACCGCACCTCACGCAGAACTGGCATGTCACCAAGCCCGGCGCCTCCGGACGCCGCGGCATGGTCGTCTCGCAATCCCGCGACGCCGCCCTGGCCGGTGTCGCCATCCTCGACGGCGGCGGCAACGCGATCGATGCCGCGATCGGCACCGCCCTCGCGCTGGCCACGATGGAGCCCTGGAACAGCGGCCTTGGCGGCATCGGCTTCGCCATGGTCCACCGCGCCGGCCAGCCCCGCGCCGAGGTGGTCGATTTCGGCCCCCGCTCGCCCGCCCGCCTCGACCCGGCCCGCTATCGCCTGACCGGCGATACTGCGGCCGACCTGTTCGGCTGGCCCGCCGTCGAGGGCGACGTCAACGTCCACGGTCCGCTTTCCTTCGCCATCCCCTCCGCCCTGGCTGGGTACGCCTTGATGCATGAGCGTTGGGGCACCGCCCCGCTTGCCGACGTGATCGCCCCCGCCTTGGCGTTGGCGAAACGCGGCTTGCCGCAGGATTGGTTCACCACGCTCAAGATCGCCGTTCAGGCTGCGTTGCTGCGCCGCTACCCCGAAAGCGCCCGCATCTACCTGCCGGACGGCCTACCTCCGGTGCCCCCTTATCAGGGTAATCCCGGCGCGTTCCGCCTCGGCAACCTGCCCGATACGCTCGAACGGCTCGCCACCGCCGGGCTGCGTGACTTCTACCAAGGAGATGTTGCCGCCAGCATCGCGACCGACGTGGCCGCCATGGACGGCTTCCTTGATCGCGACGATCTGCGCACGTGCCAGGCTCGCCTCGGTACGCCGTTGGACGTGGCGTTCTGCGGCAGGACCCTGCAGCTTCCTGCCGGGCTCACGGCGGCGCCAACGATGGCGCGCGTGCTCGACCTGATGCCGCCGTGCAACGGCGATGCGCCTGACGCTGCCTGGTTCGCCGGCCTCTCCGCCGCGCTGAAGACGGCTTACGCCGAGCGTCTGCAAGGCCTCGGCGACGCCGAGCCCGCCGCTGCCGAGAGCTGCACCACCCATCTGACCGTCTGCGACGCCGAGGGCACCATGGTGTCCGTAACCACGACGCTGCTCTCCTCGATGGGCAGCCGCGTGGTCCTGCCCGGGTCCGGCGTGTTGATGAACAACGGCATCATGTGGTTCGACACCCGGCCCGGTCGCCCCAACTCCATCGCGCCCGGCAAGCGTCCGCTCACCAATATGCTGCCGATCATTTTGCGCGACGGCGATGTCCCGGTTCTGGCCGCCGGCGCGTCAGGCGGTCGCCGCATCATGGCGTCGGTCACCCAGATGCTCGCCTTTGTCGCGGGCTTCGGCATGGATCCGGCCGCCGCGGCGCATCACCCCCGCCTCGACGTCTCCGACCCCGTCGGCGCTGACGCCGACCAGCGGCTGGATGCCGATACCTTGACCGCGCTGGCCACAGGTCCGCTCGACGTGGTCGAACACAGCGTCCTGCCGGTCAACTTCGCCTGCCCCAACCTCATCGAGATCAAAGGCGGCGTCCGCACCGGCATCAGTGACGTCATGTCACCCTGGTCCGCCGCCATCGCTCAGGAGTGATGCTCTAGCCTTTGAGCACCGGTCGTTGGTCGCCAGGCAGTCCGTTCAGGACGTCCTGGCCGATCGACAGATGGGACATCACCAGTTCCGGCGGCGTGAACTTCATCCATTGATTCAGCGACACGCTCTGGAAGCGGTCGCTGCGGAAGACTTCGAGGAAACGCAGCGTCGTGGTGCCGGTGTTCTCGATGTAATGTCCCATGGCGAACGGCACGTAACCGACGTCACCGGCGCTGTAGTCGAATGTGCGAGCCTTGCTTTCGGACCCGAACACCGTCATCCGGCCGGTGCCGTCGAGATAGTACTGCCACTCGTCGCCGTTTGGGTGCCAGTGCAGCTCGCGCAGGGCGCCGGGCTCCAACTCGACCAGGGCGGCAGCGATGGTCTTGGAGGCCGGGAAGTTGCCGGCATCGGTGATGCGCACGGTGCCGCCCGGCATCCGCAGCGGCTCCTGGGCGGTCATCCGGTGCGAGAAGGGGTTGGGCACCGGGCCGGCGCCTCCCATGCTGTCCTGCTGGAACGAAGCCGGGGCGGCCGCCGGGAAGATGTACTTCTCCTTCGTCGGCAGGTTCGCCAGGGCAGCCTCCGTGGTGCCGAAATTCTTCGCCAGGATGTCGCGGGGCGTATGGGCGAGCCAATCGGTGATGAGAAAGGTCGAGTCTTCCGAAAAGCTGCCATCGTCGAAGACGAGCAGGAACTCGGTGCCGTCGACGTCACCGCCGAGCCCCTGGATGGAGTGGGGGATGCCGCTGGGGAAGTACCACAGGTCGCCTTCGCCCAGATCGGCGATGAAGGTGCGGCCGTCCTGGTCGACGGAGGTGACCCGGGCGCGTCCCTTGATGATGTAGGACCACTCGGCTTCCTTGTGCCAATGCATCTCGCGCGCGACGTTGGTCTTCAGCCGCATGTTGACGCCGGCCATGGCTTTGGAGACCGGCAGTTCGCGGATGGTGACCTGGCGGGCCCAGCCGCCTTCCTCGAGCCGCATGTGGCTGTCGGTGAACGACCATTTCAGATTGGGCATCGTGCCGTGATCGGTCGCTGGCGGGGCGGTGGTGAACGGCTCCTCTGCCTGGCGGGCGGGGTTCACCGGGCCGATGATGGGCGCACCGTCGGCACCGCGGATCGGTTGGCGCATCGTCTCGGCTTTGGCGGCGGCAGCGGCAGTCAGTCCGCCGGCGGCAGCGGCCAACATCCCGCGTCGGTTGAGGTCGGCCATGCACAATCTCCGTATGCCGTCGTGCCGAAATGGACGCCAGCCAGGTACACTCAACGTGAACATCCGACGCCGGTTGACCTCAATGGAAGTCACGGAACGGTCATTGTTCCCGCCGGGCTGCGCGATTAGACCCGACTGCGAGTATATCAAGGACATGACGATGCGCTTCACCGCCACCCTGTTGATGAGCACGCTCCTGGCCGGTGCCGCCGTCGCGCAGAGCCGGCCGCACAACGTCGTCCTTTTCGTCGCTGACGGGCTGCGGGCCGGGGTCGTCAATGCACAAACCGCGCCGACGATGGATGCGCTGCTCAAGCGCGGCGTGCGGTTCACCAACTCGCACTCGCTGTTCCCGACCTTCACGACCGCCAATGCTAGCGGCATGGCGACCGGCCACATGCTCGGCGACACCGGCGATTTCAGCAACACGATCTACACGGCGTTCCCGGTCCCTGGCGCTGGCGACAGCCTGGTGCCGTTCCTGGAGAACGACCCGGTGCTCGGCGACGTCGACGAGCATTTCAGCGGCAACTACCTCAACGAGATGACGATCCTGTTGGGTGCGCGGAACGCCGGGTTCTCGACCGCGACGATCGGCAAGCTCGGCCCGGCGCTCATCTTCGACCACCAGGAGCGCACCGGCGGCAAGACGGTCGTGATCGACGACTCGACCGGACGACCCGGTGGTATCCCGCTGTCGCCGGAGTTGAGCGATCGGCTGCAGAAGGCCGACGTGCCGGTGCAGACACCGACGCGGGGCGACAACGGATCGGCTGGCAGCAACACGGCCCCTGGGACGGTCGTCGCCAACGTGGCGCAGCAGCGCTACTTCACGGACGTGACGACCAAGGCGGTGTTGCCGTGGTTCAAGGAGCGGAACCAGCCGTTCGCGCTGGTCTATTGGTCGCGCGACCCGGACGGCACGCAGCACAACCAGGGTGACAGCCTCGGGCGCCTGCTGCCCGGGATCAACGGCCCGACGACGTTCGCGGCGATCAAGAATGCCGACGACAACCTCGCCACCCTGTTGGCGAGCCTCAAGGAACTCGGCCTCGACGGCGACACCGACGTGATCCTGACCTCGGATCACGGGTTCTCGACCATCTCCAAGGAGAGCGCGACCAGCTGGAGCGCGCAGCAGGCATTCCCGGGCACCACGGCAGGGCAGCTGCCGAAGGGCTTCGTGGCGCTGGATCTGGCGCATGGTTTGGGTATGACGTTGTATGATCCGGACCTGAAAGGCGCCGAACTGCCGGCGGGCTCCGTGCCGAAATTCGGCAATGGGCTGATCGGCGGCGACCCAATGCATCCGGAGGTCGTGGTGGCGGCGAATGGCGGCTCGGACCTCCTCTACATTCCGAGCGGCGACAAGGGACTGGCACGGCGCGTCGTCGCGTTCCTGGCGACGCAGGACTACACCAGCGGCCTGTTCGTCGACGATTCGTTCGGGCCGATCCCAGGCACGCTGGCGCTGTCGGCGATCGCGCTCAAAGGCACTGCGGTGACGCCGATGCCGGCGATCGCGTTGAATTTCCGAACCTTCTCGACCGGCTGCGCGGACCCGACCACCTGCGGCGTCGAGGTGGCCGACACCGGGTTGCAGCAGGGCCAGGGCATGCATGGCAGCTTCTCGCGCGCCGACACGCGCAACATCATGGGCGCGGCCGGGCCGTCGTTCCGCCAGGGCTTCGAGGACAGTGCGCCGGCCAGCAACGCCGATCTCGGCATGACGATCGCCAAGTTGCTGGAGCTGAAGATCCCTGCGAAGGGCAAGCTGGTCGGCCGGGTGCTGAGCGAAGCGATGCCGAACGGGGCGATGCCGAACGCCCGGCGCGACATGACCGTGTCGGCGCCGGATGCGGACGGCCACGTGACGGCCGTGGTGACGCAGACGGTGGGCGAGACCGTGTATTTCGATACTGCGGGCTATCCGGGCCGCACGCTCGGGCTGCCGGACCCGAAGGCGGTGCCCGGCAACTGACGGTCTAACCGTTGGCGAGCAGCGTATGGGCGGCGAGGTCGACCGTGACCAGGTCGAACCGCGATTGCAGCAGGCTGCGAGTGTTGGATTGGTGATAGGCGATGCGGAGCTGCTTGGCGTCTACGCTGATGCGCAGATAGCCGTAATCGTGGTCGTCGTATTTATCGAGCTGTAGGTGCGTCGCCTGCACCGCCGGTTTGACTTCCAGATACGACACGTCGGCACCGTTCTCCGGCTCGGCGGCCGGGTTGCCGCGGGTGTTGCGGACCAGCGGGTTGATGTTGTGGCCACCGTTGCCGCAGACCACGAACGGGACCCGGCGCTTACCGCCCGCGAACGTCATCGTTCGCGTATAGCGTTGATAGCAATGAGCATGCGCCGACAACACGGCATGCGGATAGACACCGACCTCCAGGCAGATCTGGTCGATCTCGCGCAGCATGTCGCTGCTGCTGCCGTGGTTGCCGGGAGCGGATTTGGTCTTTGGCGGGGCGGAGTAAACGAAGGGCGGGTGGTGCGTGGCGATGACCACGGCGCCGGGGTAGTTCTCCGACTTGATCCGCTGCAACTGCGCACGCAGGAAGGCGAGCTGATAGTCCGGCACAGCGGGCCAGCGGCCGCCTTCGCTGGAGATGGTGCCGGGATCCTCGAGCGCGTTGCTGAACAGCGAGATGATGCGGATGAATGGCGCATCGAAGGCGAAGTAGAGGCCGGGCTGCCTCATGGCGGTGCGGTGCAGGGAGCCGGCTTCCTTGGTCGTGGTCAGCGTGGGCGAGCAGAAATTGCGGCTGAACACGTCGAGCGGCATCTCGCCCTCGGCCGTGCCGGGGACGACAAAGGAATCGTGATTGCCGGCGATGGCCAGGATCGGGCCGGGATAGGCGCGGTAGGGCTCGTAGAACTGGTCGTAGTAATAGCGGGACTCGCCGAAATTATACACGACGTCGCCCAGGTGAAAGAAGAAGGCGGGGCGGTTGCTGATCTCGGTCGTGTGGGAGTCGGTGGTGATCTGGTCCGCGACGCGCTGCTCGTTGGCGTAGCGGCGGACGTCCGAGGCGCCGGTATCACCGACGGAGTGGAACACGAGGCGGCCGGATTTGGTGATCTGGTCGACCACCGCGGCGCCCTGGGCCCCATAGGCGTCGGCCAGCGTGAACAGTGCGTCGTCGGCGACGCGGGATTTCGGGAAGCCGACCACCTGCGTCTTCAGCAGCGCCTGAACCTGCGCATAGACGGCGTTGTCGGAGCCGTGTTCGGTCGCGAAGGTGCTCTGGTCCGGCGTCGGCACCGGCTCGGCGAACACCGGCAATGGTGAGTTCGAGGTCGGCGTGGAGGGTGGGCGTTTGGCCATCGTCTCGACCTTTTGTCGATTATGGTGATGACCTGGACTTCTGGGGCCGTTTACTCCAGCCGAGACTTGTTACTTTTCGGCGACCGCCTGCTCGAGCGAAACGCCGGTGAGTTGTTCGGAGCGGTCGAACAGTCGGGCGGCGACGGCGGCATCGGTCGCCTGCGGCATCATGCGGGCGGGGGCGACGGGGCCGCGGGTCTCGCCGAGATTGGCCGGGCCATAATACAGCGCCGGGTCGGCGGTGGGGTCCAGCGCGGCGAACAGGATCGGCTTGGCGCCCTCATCGACGGACTGGCCGGCGAGGCGGAACAGGAAATTGCCGACCTGCGATTTCAGGCTGGGGCCGAAGCCGTTGGAGACGATCGACGTCGCGCTCCAGCCGGGATGGGCCGCGATGCTCATCAGTTTCCAGCCACGCTGTTCGCCACGGTGCTGCAACTCGCGGGCGAAGAGCAGCATGGCGAGCTTGCTTTGCCCGTAGCTGCGATAGCCGGAGTAGGAGCGTTCGCCGTTCAGATTGTCGAACTCGATGCGGCCGGTGCGATGCGCGAGGCTGCTGACGTCCACCACGCGGGCGGCCTTGGCCTCCAGCAACGCGGGTAACAGCCGCAGCGTCAGGGCGAAATGGCCGAGGTAGTTGGTCGCGAACTGCATCTCGAAACCGTCGATGCTGAGCTGCCGCTCCGGATACGCCATCACGCCGGCATTGTTGACGAGGATGTCGACCGGGCCGGACCAGGAAGCGCAGAAGGCCGCGACTGCATGGAGGCTGGAGACGTCGAGCAACCTGAACTCGGCGGTCACGGAGGGCACGGCGCGACGAAGCATCTGCAACGCCGCTTCACCTTTCTCCGGGTTGCGCCCGGTCAGCACGACCCGGTGGCCAGCGCGCGCCAGTCCTTCGGCCGTGGCGTAACCGAGGCCGCCGGTCGCGCCGGTTACGATTGCGGTCAGCAATGCGGGGGCGTTTCGGTGAATTCGGTGAACGTGCCGTGCATGGTGAAGTCAGAGAAGTTCATCAGGAGGTCGTTGGCGACGCCGTTGGCGTAATACGTCATGCCGACCTCGTAATCCGGGCTGCCGGATGGCTTGTCCTTGGACGGTTTGGCGTCGCGGTCAAAGAACGAGATATGCACCTTGCCGCTGTCGAGCTTGGCCAGCGCCGGATACGGCGCGGCGGCGGTGGCGCCCCAGTTGCCGATGACGATGAAGCTGTCCTGCGCGCCCTTGTCGCCGGTGCCGTCGAAGATCGGCACGGAAAGGAACTTCTTGCCCGATTGGGCGGCGGCGATGATCGCCTCGGTATGCGCCATGGAGAACAGCGTTCCGGCGGGAAGCGGCATGTCCTTGGCTTCCGGCACGGTGTAGTGGACGGTGCCGGCACCGCCGGGGCTGTCGAGCGTCGCGGTGCCTTCGACCTGGTCGGTCACCGCGGTGTCGGTGGTCTGACGCATGCGGAAGCGCATGGACAGGCCGTCCTTGGCTTCCCAGGTGGCATAATCCGAAACCAGCTCGACGTCCTGGCCGTCGCGGTTGACGATGTTGAGGGCGAGGCGCTGCCGGGTCGCCCAACCGTCGCAGGCGTCGGTGACCTCGTAGTTCATCTGTCCGGATGCGTCGGTAACGTCACCGCGCGAGGTGTCGAGCGCGAGTTTATAGACGGCGCGGTGGGCAGCCATCGGCACCGGGTCGGCGGCCCAGGCCGGCAAGGCTCCGGTGGAGGTCGCGGCGAAGGCGGCCAGCGTGTACAGTAAAGGGCGCAGGCGCATCCGCGAAATCTCCGACATCGGAGTTCGACATAGGCCCGCTCCGGCGTTCCTGCCAGGGCTTGCGGAGGTACAGTGACATTGCTTCCAGTTTAGGCGCGTCTACATTGGACGGCATGACCGACCTGACCTTGCTGCTCGACCGTGCCTCCGTCACCGACCTGGCGGAGCCCGGTCCTGACGGCGACGACCTCGACCTGATCATACAAGCCGGGTTGCGGGCGCCGGATCACGGCAAGCTGCGGCCCTGGCATTTCGTGCTGATCCGCGGCGAGGCACGGGCGGCGTGGGCGGGCGTGGTGGTCGATGCGCTCAAGGCGCGCGAGCCGGACGCGCCGGAAAAGGCGGTCGACAAGCAGCGCAACCGGGCGCTGAACACGCCGCTGATCATCGCGTTGGGCGCCAAGCTGCAGCACGGGCACAAGGTGCCGGAGATCGAGCAGATGATGACGGTGGGCGCGGCGGCGATGAACATGCTCAACGCGCTTCAGGGCCTCGGCTATGGTGGGGTATGGTTGAGCGGCGCCAATGCCTATGACGAGCGCGTGATGACGGCGCTGGGATTGGAGCCCGGCGACAAGCTGGCCGGCTTCCTGTTCGTGGGCACGCCCAAGGCCCCGCCGATGACGCCGCGGCGTCCGGCGGTGGCCGACCACACGACCGAGTGGACGGGTGCGCTTACCTGAACTGGGCGAGGTTCGCCCGGATGCGGGCGGCCGGATCTTCCTTGGTCGGTGAGAACCGCTCGCCGGTGATGGTTTCGTAGGCTTCGGCGTAACGGCGGGATGTGCGCAGGATTAGTTCCTGCGGAATGGCGGGAATGTCGTCGCGATACGGGTCGCAGCGGGCGGCGACCCAGGCGCGGACGAAATCCTTGTCGAAGCTTTCCGGGGCTTCGCCACCGTCGAACCGCTCGGCGTAGCTGCCGCTGCGCCAGAAGCGGCTGCTGTCGGGAGTGTGGATCTCGTCGGCGAGCACGATGGTGCCGTCGGGGGTCGTGCCGAACTCGTATTTGGTGTCGGCTAGGATGAGGCCGCGCTTGGCCACCATCTGCTGGCCGCGGGCGAACAGGGCCAAGGCATAGGCGCAAACGGCATCGTATTGCGCGGCGGGCATCAGGCCGCGCTCGATGATCTCGGCGCGAGAGAGCGGTTCGTCGTGCGCGCCCTGCTCGGCCTTGCTGGTCGGCGTGACGATCGGGTTGGGCAGCGCCTGGTTGTCGCGGAGCCCGTCGGGGAAGGTCATGCCGTACATCGAGCGGGCGCCGGCGCGGTATTGCGTCAGAATGGAGGTGCTGGTGGTGCCGGCCAGGTAGCCGCGGACGACGAACTCGACCGGCAGGATGGCGAGGCGCTGGCCGATGACGACGTTGGGGTCGGGGTAGTCGGTGGCCCAACTCGGACAGATGTCGCCGGTATGCCCGAACCAGTAACGGGCGGTCTGGGTGAGGACCTGGCCCTTGTAGGGGATGGCGGCCAGGATGCGGTCGAACGCGCTGAGGCGGTCGGTCGCCACCAGGACCCGGCGGCCGTCTGGCAGGTCGTAGTTCTCGCGGACCTTGCCGCTGCTGTGTCCGGGAAGGTCGAGCTCGATGGTCTCGAGCACGGGCGGGTCGATGAAAAGCGCGTCGTCCATGAGGGCATTCTAGCCGCAATTTGCAGTTGGCGCGCGTCTCCTTCGCACATGCAGCGCTTGAGAGATGCCGCCGGCGCCTCTATTTGCACGAAATCATGTCCAATCTGAACCAAGAAACCGTCACCGCCGTCCGGCACTGGACCGACCGCCTGTTCAGCTTCACGGCGACGCGCGACCCGTCGTTCCGCTTCCTGGCGGGCCAGTTCACCATGATCGGCCTGCATGTCGAGGGTAAGCCGTTGCTGCGCGCCTACAGCATGGCGTCCGCCGTATATGACGAGCAGCTGGAATTCTTCAGCATCAAGGCTCCGGAAGGGCCGCTGACCTCGCGGCTGCAGAACATCAAGGTCGGCGACTCGATTCTGGTCGGGCGCAAGCCGGTGGGAACGCTGGTGCAGGACAGCCTGATCCCCGGGCGCACGCTTTATCTACTGGGGACCGGCACCGGGCTGGCGCCGTTCGCCAGCATCATTCGCGACCCCGACATGTATGAGCGGTTCGAGCGGGTCGTGCTGGTGCATGGCTGCCGGCTGATCGCCGAGTTGGGCTATGGGCAGGAACTGGTCGAAGGGCTGCAGCAGGACGAGTTCCTGGGCGAGATGGTGCGGGAAAAGCTCAGCTATTACCCGACCGTGACGCGCGAGCCGTTCCGGAACATGGGTCGCATCACCGACCTGTTCGAGAGCAACAAGCTCACGGATGACGTCGGCGAGCCGCCGCTGGGGCCGGAGAACGACCGGGTCATGATGTGCGGCAGCGAGGTGTTCCTGTCAGACATGGTCGCGCTGTTGAAGCATCGCGGCTTCGAGGAGGGCAGCGCCCACAAGCCCGGCTCATTCGTGGTCGAAAAGGCGTTCGTCGAAAAGTAAGCCTACCAGACGAAGAGCGGGATCGTGGCGACCGGGGCCAATCCGGACGCCGCGGCGGCTTTCTCGATCGCCTGCTGATCGCCGGCGAGTTCTTCACCGTGAAGGCCGCCGAGGACCCAGCAGCTGTCCAGGCCGGTGGCGGTCGCGCCGGCGATATCGGTGCGGAGGGCGTCGCCCACGGCGAGCACGCGGGATTTCGGCAGGCCGAGAATGTCCAGCACCGGGCCGTAAATGGCCGGGTCGGGCTTGCCGAGCATGCGGGCGTCGCCGCCCATCTCCCCGTAGCGCACCGCGAGCGTGCCGGCGCAGAGCACGCGGACGCCGCCGCGGATGACCTCGAGGTCCGGATTGGCGCAAATCATCGGCAGGCGGTGTTCGGCGCAGCGCGCGAGCACCGGATCCCATTCCGCTGCTGCCGCCGGGTCGACCAGATGGTCGGGGCCGGTGTTGAGGATGAAGGTGGCCTGGGCCGGGTCGTCGACGCGGGTGATGTCCAGCCCGGTCACGACGTTCAGGTCACGGTCCGGCCCGATGTAGAACATCTTGGTGCCGGCCGCGCGGTACCAGTCGTCCGGCCGGTCGCGCAGCATGAGATGCACGGCCTCGCCGGAACTCATGACGCCATCATAATGCGTGTCGCTGATGCCCATCTTGCGGAGTTGGGCGATGATGGCGCTGGAGCGGCGGGGCGCGTTGGTCAGCAGGACGACGCGCTTGCCGGCGGCCTCGAGCTGGCGGAGGCACTCGGGCGCCCCGGCGATCGGCTCGACGCCGTCATGAACGACACCCCAGAGGTCGCAGATGAAACCATCGTAGTCGCGGGCAATGTCGGCGAAGCCGTCGAGGAACCTCATCGTGCCGTTCCCACGGCGGCGGCGGCGGTTTGGAAGCCTTCGGCAGCCATGGCGGCGAGCAACTCGCGCTTGATCCGCGCCAGCAGGCCGGGCCCGTCATAGGCGAATGCGGTGTAGAGCTGCACGAAGCTGGCGCCGGCGCGGAGTTTGCGCAGCACGTCGCGGCCGGTGGTGACGCCGCCGCAGCCGATCAGCGTCAACCGGCCGCCGGCCTGGCGATGCGCATGGGCGAGCAGCTTGGTGCTGCGCGTCATTAGGGGCGGGCCGGACAGGCCGCCGGTCTCGGACCGCTCCGGCGAGCGAAGCGTTTCCGGGCGTTCGACCGTCGTGTTGCCCAGGATGACGCCGCGGACGCCGTTGGCGATCGCGGTTTCGAGGGCGGCGTCCAGCGCCGCCTCGTCGAGATCGGGCGCGAGCTTCAGCACGATCGGCGGGCCGGATGGGACCGCTTCGGCGATGGCGGCCAGGATGCCTCGCAGCTTGGCCTCCCCCTGCAGGTCGCGCAGGCCCGGCGTGTTGGGCGACGAGACGTTGATCGCGACGTAGTCGACATGCGGCGCCACGGCGGCGACCAGCTGCGCATAATCCCGCTCGGGGTCGGTGCAGTCCTTGTTGATCCCGACATTGGCGCCGACGGGCACGCCGGCGCGGCGGCGGACGGCCAGGTTGGCCACGTAGGGCTCGATGCCATCGCTGTTCAGGCCGTAGCGGTTGATGATGGACCGGTCGGCCTCGAGGCGGAACACGCGGGGATGAGGGTTGCCGGGCTGTGGCCGGAGCGTCGCCGTGCCGGTCTCGATCGCGCCGAAGCCGACCCGGCGCAAGCCGCGCACGGCCGCCGCACCCTTGTCGAACCCGGCGGCCAGGCCGATCGGGTTGGGCAGCAACAGGCCCATCGCGCTCACGGCCAGCCGCGGATCGTCGGCGCCCGACGCGCCGGCAAGGCCGAGGCGCAGCGCGGTGATCGCCACGCGGTGCGAGCGTTCCGGGTCAAGGCAGCGCAGCAACGGCGTGGTGAGCGAGGCGAGTGCGGGAATCATGGGGGCTCTCTGCCCGAACGTCGCGCGGCGTGCTAGGGACTGGCGCATGTGGAACGAGCCTTATTTGGAGACGTGCTGCCGCTCGGCGCTGCACCGGGTCACGCTGTGCGGCGATAGCGGCCGGCCGGACGGCATGAAGGACGGGCCCTGCCTGCACCGTTTGGCGACCATGGGGTTCGTCCGCGAGCGGGACGATGCGCGTTTCGTGGCAACCGATGCCGGTCGGGCGCGGCATGAGACGGAAATTTCACGCCGCCGGGCTGCGTAATCGCCTCCCCATTGCACTCCTGCTCTGCGCGACGCACAGTCCAGCCCACCGTGGACCGCAACCCACGTCTGAGTTGAACGGGAGTTTTTAATGAAGCGTTATCTCTCCGGCGCCGCGCTGCTTGGCGCGCTGGCGGCATTCTCCGTACCTGCCTGGGCGCAGGGCTCGGGGTCCAAGACCATCGACGACATCAAATCCCGCGGTCAGCTCGTGTGCGGCGTATCGACCGGTGTGGCCGGGTTCTCGCTGACCGACAGCAAGGGCGTGATGCAGGGCATCGACGCCGACACCTGCCGCGCCGTTGCGGCGGCGGTCCTGGGCGACGGCAACAAGATCCGCTTCGTGCCGCTGAACACCACTAACCGGTTCACCGCGCTGCAATCCGGCGAGATCGACCTGCTGGTGCGCTCGACCACCTGGACGCTCGGCCGCGAGGCGAGCCTGGGCCTCGAGTTCGCCGGCGTGAACTTCTATGACGGCACCGGCTTCCTGGTGAACAAGTCGCTGAACGTGAAGTCGGTCAAGGAGCTGAACGGCGCCACCGTCTGCGTGCAGCCGGGCACCAGCACCGAGCTGGCGATTGCCGACTACTTCCGCGAGAACAACCTCAAGTTCCAGCCGATCCTCATCGAGGACGTCAGCCAGATCCAGAACGCGTTCCTGTCCGGCCGTTGCGACGCCTATTCGACCGACGAGTCCGGCCTGGCAGCGTTCCGCTCGCAGCAGGGCGCCAAGAAGGACGACCTGATCCTGTTGCCGGAAGTGATCAGCAAGGAGCCGCTGGGCCTGATGGTCCGCAAGGGCGACGACAAGTATTTCGACCTGGTGCGCTGGTCGTTCATCGCGCTGCTGCAGGCTGAAGAAAGCGGCATCACGACCAAGAACGTCGACCAGATGATGAACTCGACCGATCCGACCGTCCGCCGCTTCGTGGGCGCCGAGGGCGACCTGGGCAAGGCGATGGGCGTGGACAACAAGTGGGCCGTCAACATCATCAAGTCGGTCGGCAACTATGGCGAGATTTGGGAGCGTAACATCGTGCCGCTCGGTATCCCGCGCGGGATCAACAATCTATGGAACAAAGGCGGGATGATGTATCCGCCGCCGATGCGCTGAGCCAAAAGGCTTACCCGGGGCGGTCTGGGCCGCCCCGGCATGGATGATGCATTGCGATCTATGCAGACGGAGATCGACTCCGACACATTTTTAACAATCCTCGCGGTTGCCTCGCTCTAGGGAAGTCTCGATGTCCGTTACCGCATCTGATCCCCGCCTGACCCCGACCCGGCAGGCACCGCGCAAGAAGTTCCAACTCAGTTGGTCCGATCCCCGATTCCGTAGCTTGGTCTGGCAGATCCTGATCATCGGGGTCGTGGTGCTGATCGGCTGGTATCTCGCCTCCAACACGAGCCGCAATCTGGAGCAGCGGCATATCGCGACCGGGTTCGAGTATCTCGGGCGGACCGCCGGCATCCCGATCGGCGAAAGCCTGCTGCCCTACAGCCCGTCGGTGAACACCTATGGCTGGGCGCTGCTGATCGGCGTGTTGAACACGCTCCGGGTCGCCATCGTGGGCGTCATCATTGCCACAATTCTAGGCACGCTGATCGGAATCGCGCGCCTGTCGAAGAACTGGCTCGTGGCCAAGCTCGCCGCCGCCTACGTGGAGGTCATCCGCGACATCCCCGTGCTGCTGCAGTTGTTCTTCTGGTACACGCTGATGCAGGGATTGCCGGGGCCGCGGCAGTCGCTCAATCCGATCCCGGGCGTGTTCCTGTCCAACCGCGGACTGAAATTCCCGTTCATCGACTGGCATGACGGCTATCTCTGGTGCCTGCTGGCGTTGGTGGTCGGGATCGTCTGCACGGTCGTGATCCGGCGCAAGGCGACGGAGAAGCAGGAAGCCAGCGGCGTTCGCCCGACGGTATGGCCGGCGATCCTGGGCTCGCTGGTCGGTCTGCCGTTGCTGGCCTGGCTGGCGGTCGGCGCCCCATTCACGCCGGACGTGCCGGCGCTGCGCGGGTTCAACTTCGCCGGCGGCTTCTCGATCTCGCCGGAATACGGCGCGCTGACCTTCGGCCTGTCGATTTACACCGCCTCATACATCGCCGAGATCGTGCGCTCCGGCATCCTGGCCGTGGCGCAGGGACAGTGGGAGGCGGGGGGCGCGCTGGGCCTGCGCAACTCGCTGACGCTGCGCAAGGTGGTGCTGCCGCAAGCGCTGCGGGTCATCATTCCGCCGATGACGAGCCAGTTCCTCAACCTGACCAAGAACAGCTCGCTGGCGGTGGCGATCGGGTTCCAGGACATCGTCTCCCTGGCAAGCACCACGCTGAACCAGACGGGCCAGGCGATCGAAGGCATCGCCACCATCATGGCGGTCTATCTGGTGATCAGCCTGTCGATCAGCGCCTTCATGAATTGGTATAACGCGCGCATCGCGCTGGTGGGGCGCTGAGCATGTCACACACAACGGCACAGATTTCCGAGAGCGCCGGCGACCCGGTGCCTTCCCTGGCCGGTATTGCGGCGGCACCCGTGGCCGTGCGTGCCCCGCCCGGCGTCGCCAGCAGCGGGCCGATCGGCTGGGCGCGCAAGAACCTGTTCGGGTCGATCGCGTCCACGGTGGTGACGCTGCTGCTGGTCTACTTGCTCGCCAGTTGGGCGCTCAAATTCCTCAACTGGGGTATCCTGAACGCGGTCTGGTACGTGCCGGACCAGGGCAACGCGACCGATACTAGCGCCTGCCGCAACGTGCAGGGCGTCGGCGCCTGCTGGGCGGTGGTGACCGACAACTACCGGATCATGCTGTTCGGCCGCTTCCCGTTCGACGAGCAATGGCGCCCGGCGATCGTGGTGCTGTTGTTCATCGGGCTCTACGTTGCCTCCGGCATGCGGCGGTTCTGGCGCAAGGAGTTGCTGCTGGTCTGGGTCGCGACCCTGGCCGTGATCGGCGTGCTGATGTGGGGAGGGATCCTCGGCCTGAGCTACGTGCCGACCGACAGCTGGGGCGGTCTGCCGATCACGCTGATCCTGGCGACGTTCGGCCTGGCGCTGGCGTTCCCGCTCTCCGTCCTGGTGGCGCTCGGCCGGCGCAGCACTGGCATGCCGGCGGTGAAGTATCTTTGCGTCGTCTATGTCGAGCTGATCCGCGGCGTGCCGCTAATCACGCTGCTGTTCATGGCAAGCGTCATGTTCCCCCTGTTCATGCCCGCCGGGCTGAACCCGGACAAGCTGCTGCGGGCGCAGGTGGCCTTTATCCTGTTCGCCGCGGCCTATCTGGCGGAGGTCGTGCGCGGCGGATTGCAGTCGCTGCCGCGCGGCCAATACGAGGCCGCCGACGCGCTCGGCCTCAGCTACTTCCACAAGACCACGTTCATCATCCTGCCGCAGGCGCTGCGCATCGTCATCCCGCCGCTGGTCAACACCTTCATCGGCTTCTTCAAGGACACATCGCTGGTGCTGATCATCGGCATCTTCGATCTGCTGCTGGCCGGCAAAGGTGTCTTGGCCCTGCCGGCGTGGCAGGCCTACAGCACCGAGATGTACATCGTGTTGGCCGCGATCTACTTCGTCTTTTGCTACGTGATGGCCCGCTATAGCCGCGGGATCGAACGCGACCTCAGCCGCAGCGTGCGGCGCTGACCCAGGAGGGCATCTTCATGAGCCAAGCAAACACGATCGAGCGCCCGCTGGCGCACCCGTCCGACACCGCCGCAATCGTGTTGGACAAGGTCAACAAGTGGTACGGCGCGATGCACGTGCTGCGCGACGTCAGCATGACGGTCGGGCAGGGCGAGCGCGTGGTGGTGTGCGGGCCGTCAGGCTCGGGCAAATCCACCATGATCCGCTGCATCAACCGGCTGGAGACGCACCAGGAAGGCCGGATCGTGGTCGACGGCACCGAGCTGACGGACGATACCCGCTCGCTCGACACCATCCGCCGCGAGGTCGGCATGGTGTTCCAGAGCTTCAACCTGTTCCCGCACCTGACGATCCTCGAGAACCTGACGCTGGCGCCGATCTGGGTGCGCAAGATGCCGAAGGCCGAAGCCGAGGAATTGGCGATGAGCTACCTGCAGCGGGTCAAGATCCCGGAGCAGGCGAAGAAGTATCCTGGCCAGCTCTCGGGCGGGCAGCAGCAGCGCGTGGCGATCGCGCGGGCGCTGTGCATGAAGCCGAAGATCATGCTGTTCGACGAGCCGACCTCGGCGCTCGACCCGGAGATGATCAAGGAGGTGCTCGACACCATGGTCGGGCTCGCGCAGGACGGCATGACGATGGTGTGCGTCACCCACGAGATGGGCTTCGCGCGCCAGGTCGCCGATCGGGTGGTGTTCATGGACCGCGGCGAGATCGTCGAGGCCGGGCCGCCGACGGAGATGTTCGAGAACCCGCAGACCGACCGGTTGCAGCTGTTCCTGGGCCAGATTCTCCGGGGGCACTGACCGCCTTTCCGCGGCGCTGTATTATTGCAACAGCGCCGCGGGATCTGGTGACATATTTCCCACAAGCTATGCGTTTGTTGCTACCTTGTGCTCATGCTGCTCCGCACTGCCGCTGCTTTCACCGCCTTCCTGACCGTCTCGGCTGCGCAGGCGCAACCGGTGTCAGTCGTTGTCCAGCCGAGCGTTCCGTCGGTTGAACAGCCGACCGTCGAGCCGATGGTCGACCCGGCCCTGACGGTGGAGGTGTTGCGCCTGCGCCAGGCATTCCGCACCGAGGTGAAGCAGTCGCTCCGCGCTGACCCGGCGCGCGATCAGAAGTCGGTCGAGCTGGCCCGCGCAGCGCTGACGGAGAGCGGCACGGTGATCGATCGCCCGCAGCTCGTCACGATCGTCGATCGCAATCCGCGGCAGCAGCATCTGATGGTCGCCGTGGCGATGCCGGCCGAGCCGTGGCGCGTGATCGGCACCGGCTCGATCTCGACCGGGCAGACCGGGCGCTTCGACCATTACGTCACGCCGATTGGCGTGTTCCACGTCACGGACGCGATCCTGGGCTACCGCGCCGAGGGGACGCTCAACGAGAACGGCATCCGCGGCCTCGGGGCAAAGGGCATGCGGGTGTGGGATTTCGGTTGGCAGGTCGCCAAGAAGGGCTGGATCGAAAGCGTCGGCAAGCCCGACAGCACGCCGATCCGCTTCATGTTGCACGCGACCGACCCCGACAAGCTCGAGCAGCGGCTCGGGCATCCGGCGTCACAGGGCTGCATCCGGATGCCCGCGACGCTGAACCGCTTCCTCGACCTGCACGGCGTGCTGGACTCCGAATACGAGCGGGCGGCGGTAACCGACATCCGGTTTCGCGCGCTGCTGCTCCGCGACCGCGAGCCCAGTCCGCTGGCGGGTAACACGCTGATCGTCGTGGATTCCGGTCCGCGCCCGCCGACGCCGACGGCATTGCCAGTTCAGGCCGCCGTTAAAGCCGCTCCGGACTCCCCGCGCTTGGGAGCGACAACGCCGATAGCCGCGCCAGGACGGAGCTGACGTCCGGCAGCACCTCGTAGAGGTCGGCCGTGCTGGGGGCGGCGAAGCCTTGGCTGATCGCGCCGTTCATCGCCGCGAGATAGGGCTGCGCCCAGCCGAGGACGTCGCAGACCAGCACCGGCTTGTCGTGCAGGCCGAGTTGCCGCCAGGTGGTGACCTCGATGGTCTCGTCGAACGTGCCGAGGCCGCCGGGCATGGTGACGAAGGCGTCGGCGGCGTCGTACATCATGGTCTTGCGCTCGTGCATCGTCTCGGTCCGCACCAGGTCGACGGCGCCGTCATGGGCGACCTCGCGGCGCTGCAGGAAGTCGGGGATCACGCCGAACACGCTGCCTCCGCCGGCGAGCACGGCATCGGCCACCACGCCCATCAGCCCGACCCGGCCGCCACCATACACCAGCCGCCATCCCGCGGCGGCGATCCCGGCGCCGAGCATGGTTGCGGCGTCGCGATAGGCCGGGTCGTTACCGAAGCGGGAGCCGCAGAAGACTGCGACGGAACGGATGCGAGAGGTGGGGCTGCTGTTCATGCGACTCCGATCATGGTGAAAACGTAAGGGCTGTGCGACGCTGCGTGCCTACCCTCGAAAGGGCTTGATGATGCGTTATCTCATTCTCGGCGCCACCCTGACCATGCTCTGCGGCGCACAATCTTTCGCGCAAAGCGTGCCGCTACCGGCCGAGCAGATCGTCGCCATCCGTAAATCGGTGATGGACCTGCAAGGCGGCGTCACCGCGGCGATGAAGGCAGGCGTCGAACAGAAGGTCGACGTCAAGGCGTTCGCCGACGGTGCCAAGGGCCTGGTCGCATCGGCCAAGTTGATCCCCGCGATGTTCCCGGTCGGCACCGAGACGGCGGGCGGCACCAAGGCCAAGGCGGCGATCTGGTCGGACCCGGCGGATTACGCGAAGGACGCCAAAGCCCTGCAGACCGAGGCCGAGAAGCTCGTCACCCTAGCGGAAGCCGGCGACAAGGACGGCTTTGCCACGCAGTTCGCCGCCGTCGGCAAGACCTGCGGCGCGTGCCACCGCGCCTACAAAGAGCGAGACTGACCCCGCTCAGGCGAAGCGCACCAGCATCCAGACAAATACGCCGGCCCCGGCGAGAAACAGCGCGGCAAGGACCGGGCTGGCGAAGCGGGGCTGGCGGGCGGTCGCGGGCAGGCGTTTCTTGCCCGTGATCATCGGCCGCACCAGGTCGTGCCGCTTGACGGCGGCGTAGGCCAGGATGGCCACGACGTGCAACACCATCACGCCGACGATGATGTTGAAATTGATGGCGTGGATGTTGTTCAGCAGCTTCTGCGGCGCCCTGGCGATCTGATCGACGAAGGGCCCGCCGCCTTCGACCGGGTCGCCGGCGAACAGGCCGCTGCCGACCTGGACCGCTAGCACCAGCAGCATGATCAGCACCATCCAGCCACCGGCGGCGTTGTGACCGATCTCGGTATCCGGCTCGCGCTTGGTGAAGTTGGCGAGGTGACGGAAGCCTTCCAGCGGACTGCGCAGGAATTTTCGGAAGCGCGAGGTCTCGCTGCCGAACAGGCCCCAGCACAGCCGGAACAGCAGCAGCGTCATCATCGCGTAGCCGGACAGGTAGTGCACCTGGATGTAGTCGAACTTCATGCTGAAGTAGCTCACCGCGATCAGGACGACGATCGACCAGTGGAACAGCCGGGTCGGCGCGTCCCAAACGCGCATCATCAGCATGGGAATGCGAGGTTTTGGGGCGCCCGTGGGGCGAAGGATCGGCTGGGCCATGGCGGGCATCTTGCCGGTCCGCGGGCTGCGAGGGAAGGTCGCGCGAATGCCGACGATCCTCGCCAGCCTGGTCACCGCGCTTCTTCTCTACTGGCCCGCGCTACTCGCCTTGTGTGCGGCGGCGGCGATCGGATGGGTGAGCCGTGGAAAGAGTGCGTCGAAAGGTGCCCAGAAGGGCCATCAAAAGGGTGCTCAAAAGGGTACCCAGAAGGGTGTCCAAAAAGGTGTTCAGAGGGGGTTTCTGAAATGGGGGCGGACCGGCGTGTCGCTGGTGTGCCTGGCGGGGTGGGCGGCGCTGGAGCCGATGGCGGGCTGGCGCGGAGCGGCGCTGTCGCCGGGGCTTGGCGCGGGCATGTTGCTGGTTCCCGCTGCAGGCGTGGCGGTGATCGAGGCGCTGCAGGTCTGGCGGGCCGGACGCAATGAACGATGGTTGGGGTTTGCAGCGACGGCGCTGGTGGGGTGGTGGCTGGCGCGGGTGGCGGCCGTGCCGGGCGAGTTCTGGCGGGTCTCCATCGTCATCGGGCTGTTCGTCGCGGTGGTGGCATCCGTCGTGCGGCAGCAACCAATTCGCGGGCTGGCGCTGTCGCTTGCGCTATGGGGCGGGATGCTGGTCGTCGGGTTCCCGATCGGGTGGGTATTGACCGCTGCGGTGCTGGCGGCAGCGTGGGCCGGCTTGGTGGCGGTGAGGAGTGCGGCGGCCGTGCCGAGCGCGCTGGTCGCGGCGGTGCTGGCCGGGGCGGACCTGGCCCGCGGGCGGGCAGCGCGCGGGCATATGGACGGTGCCGACCTGGTCTGTCTGCTGGCGGTGGGAGCGGCGATCGTGGCGGCCGTGGTGCAGCGGTGGCTGGGCAAGCGTACCGCCGTGCTGGCGTCGCTCGCAGGGGCGGGGGTGGCCGTGGCGCTGGCCTGGGGATTGCGGCGCGTGGTGTTGTGAGCGAGCCGAGTTTTATTGCGGATCGGGGCGCCAAGCCTTAGCTTTCACAACAATGTCACCAAGGAACGATCCGCCGTGGCGCGAGCGATCGACCTGGCCGCTCGTTGCCGTATTCCTGCTGCTCGGCACCGCCGGCGGCGTGGTGGCGTTCGTGGAATGGCCGAGCGCGCCGGTGGTGGCCACCAACGCTCCCGCCGCTAGCGTTCCTGCAGCGGAGGCACCGGCGCCGTCGCTGTCCGCGCCGGCGCAGTTGGCCGCGCCGAGTTTCGATGTCGTTCGTATCGGGCCGCAGGGCCGCGCCGTCATTGCAGGGCGTGCCGAGGCTGGCGCCGACGTGACGGTTTATGACGGGCAGCGCAGCCTGGGCACGGTGAAGGCCGACGCACAGGGACAATTCGTCCTCGTGCCCGACACTCGCCTCGAACCCGGCGGCCGGGAGCTGACGTTGTCGTCGCGCCATGCCGATGGCACGTCCCGCACGGGCGTCGATTCAGTCATCCTCATCGTGCCTCCGGCACAGGCCGCGGCGGCCGAGCCGGCCAGCCCGCCGGTCGCCGTGCTGCTGCCGCATGGGGCCGGTGCGCCGCGCGTGCTCGCGGGTGGATCGCCGCGCAAGCTGGGATTGGACACGGTCGATTACGACGAAAGCGGCGAGATCCGCTTCGCCGGGTCGTCCAAGCCGGATGCGCCGGTGCGGGTTTATGTGGACAATCAACCGGTCGGTGACACCAAGGCCAGCGCCGGCGGGCAATGGGTCTTCGTGCCCGCCAGCCCGGTGGCTCCGGGCCTCCATCGCCTGCGCGTCGACGAGTTGGGGCCTGATGGCAAGGTGCTGAGCCGGGTGGAGCTGCCGTTCCAACGCACCGCCAGCGTGCCGGAGGGTCTGGCGGGCGGTCGCGCCGTGGTGCAGCCCGGGCAGAATTTGTGGCGGATCGCGCGGCAGAGCTATGGCCAGGGTACGCGCTACACGGTGATCTACCTGGCCAACCGCGACCAGATCCGCGACCCGAACCGCATCTACCCCGGGCAGATCTTCGCGGTGCCGCCGCGCTCCTGAGGATGGCCATCTAGCGGGCGTTTCACGGCTGCGGTAGCAAGCGACATGGTCAGCAGTAACGATATCCGCGCGACATTCCTCGATTACTTCCGCGACGCCGGCCACCAGGTGGTTCCGAGCAGCTCGCTGGTGCCGCGCAACGACCCCACGCTGTTGTTCACCAACAGCGGCATGGTGCAGTTCAAGAACGTGTTCACCGGGCAGGAGCGCCGCCCCTACGAGCGCGCGACCACCGCGCAGAAATGCGTCCGCGCCGGCGGCAAACACAACGACCTCGACAACGTGGGCTATACCGCCCGGCACCATACGTTCTTCGAGATGCTGGGGAATTTCAGCTTCGGCGACTACTTCAAGGAGCAGGCGATCGAGCACGCCTGGACCTTGCTGACGCGGGATTTTGCACTGCCCAAGGACAAGCTGCTGGTCACGGTCTATGCCGACGACGACGATGCGGCTTCCTATTGGAAGAAGATCGCCGGGCTGCCCGAGGAGCGGATCATCCGCATCGGCACCTCCGACAATTTCTGGCGCATGGGCGACACCGGACCGTGCGGGCCGTGTTCGGAAATCTTCTTCGATCATGGACCCTCGATCCCCGGTGGCCCCCCGGGTAGCCCGGACGAGGATGGCGACCGATTCATCGAGATCTGGAACCTCGTGTTCATGCAATACGAGGAAGGCCCGCCCGGCACCCGCGTGGGGCTGCCGCGCCCGTCGATCGACACCGGGCTGGGGCTCGAGCGTTTCGCCGCGATCCTGCAGGGCGTGCACGACAACTACGACACAGACACCTTCCGCGCCTTGATCCAGGCCAGCGCCGACGCGACCGGGCAGGCGCCGGACGGGCCGTTCCGCACCAGCCACCGCGTCGTCGCCGACCATCTGCGCAGCTCGGCGTTCCTGATCGCCGACGGGGTGCTGCCGTCCAAGGATGGCCGTGGCTACGTGCTGCGACGGATCATGCGGCGCGCGATGCGGCACCTGCACATGATGGGCACCCGCGAGGCCGTGTTCCATCGCCTGGTGCCGGCGCTGCTGCGACAGATGGGGGCCGCCTATCCGGAGCTGCCGCGCGCCGAAGCGTTGATCACCGAGACGATGCGGCTTGAGGAGGAGCGGTTCAAGGCCATGCTCGACCGTGGGCTCGGTCTGCTGGCCGATGAGACAGAGCGGTTGGGCGAGGGCGGCACGCTGCCCGGCACCGTGGCGTTCAAGCTATACGACACGTTCGGCTTCCCGCTCGACCTGACGCAGGACGCCTTGCGTGAGCAGGGCAAGCAGGTCGACACCGCCGGCTTCGATGCCGCGATGGCCGAGCAGCGCGTGCGTGCGCGCGCCGCCTGGGCCGGCACCGGCGACGCGGCGACCGAGCGCGTCTGGTTCGACCTGCGCGAGAAGCTGGGGGCTACCGAGTTCCTCGGCTACTCGACCGAGACGGCGGAGGCGGAGATCCTGGCCGTGGTGTCCGACGGCGAGGTCGTCGCTTCCGCCGGACCCGGCCAGACCGTCGCGCTCGTGCTTAACCAGACGCCGTTCTATGCCGAAAGCGGCGGCCAGGTCGGCGATACCGGGCGCATCACCGGGCCTGGGCTGGCCATCGAGGTGACCGACACGCAGAAGCGGTTGGGCGAGGTGTTCGTGCATCTCGGCCGGGTTGTCGAAGGCGAGGTCGCGGCTGGGATGGCGGTGGTCGCGACGGTGGATCATGCGCGGCGCGGGGCAATCCGCGGGCATCACAGCGCCACGCATCTGCTGCATGCGGCGCTGCGGGAGCGGCTCGGGCCGCACGTGACGCAGAAAGGCAGCCTGAACGCGCCGGACCGGTTGCGCTTCGACGTCAGCCAGCCGACGCCGATCACGCGGGAGGACCTCGCCGTCGTCGAGATGGCGGTTAACGCGCAGATCCGCGCCAACACGGAAGTCACGACCCGGCTGATGACGCCCGACGCCGCCGTAGCCGAAGGCGCCATGGCGCTGTTCGGCGAGAAATACGGCGACGAAGTGCGTGTCGTCGGCATGGGCGAGCGGAACGGCGAGACGCTGTACTCGGTCGAATTATGCGGCGGCACGCATGTCGGGCGGACCGGCGACATCGGTCTGTTCCGCGTTACCGGCGAGAGTGCGGTGAGCGCCGGGGTGCGCCGAATCGAGGCGGTGACCGGGCAGGCGGCGCTGGACGCGATTATGGACAACGACCGGCGGTTGCTGGAGACGGCGGCGCTGCTGCGCGTCGCGCCGGCGGATCTGGCCGATCGTGTCGGTCAGCTACTGGAGGACCGGCGCAAGCTGGAGCGGCAGGTGGCGGAGCTGCAGCGCAAGGTTGCCACGGGCGGCGGCGCGGCGGCGGTCGAGCAGGTCGCGGGCGTCAACCTGGCGGCGCGCAACCTGGGCGACGTGCCGGCGCGCGACCTGAAGGGGATGGCCGAAGCGATCGCCAACGACCTGGGCAGCGGCGTTGTCGCCGTGGTGTCCACGGCCGAAGGCAAAGCGAGCGTGGTGGTGCGCGTGTCGGCGGATCTGGTGAGCAAACTCAACGCGGTTGAGTTGGTGCGGGTCGCCAGCGTGGCGTTGGGGGGCAAGGGCGGCGGTGGCCGGCCCGATCTGGCGCAGGCCGGTGGACCTGATGCCGGGGCCGCCGACGCTGCGTTAGATGCGATCCGCGCGGCGCTGGCAGCTTAGTCGCCTCACTGCGAGGAACGAGCGACGCGGCAGTCCAGGATAACGGCATCGGCTTCGGTGCCGCCCTGGATCGCCGCCCTACGCTCCTGATGACGGTTAGGCTGGGGCGGTTTCGCTGATCTCCCGATGCTGGCTGAAGGCGGTGAACCAGCGGTCTAGGGCCGGATGGCTGCTGCGCCAGGGCTCGTCGGCGAAACGGAAGTCCAAGTAGCCGAGGCAGCAGGCGATGCTGATCGTGCCCAGGTCGACCTGATTGGCGGGCGGCGCCGCTTCGAGCGCGGCCAGACCGTTCGACATGATCATGCGCTGGCGCTGAATGTTCTTGGCGCGCGCGTCCTCCTCGGGCCGAGCCGCTTCGTTACGGCGGATAATGGCGGCGTCCATGATGCCGTCCGCGATCGCCTGCTGCTTGAGCACCTGCCACCGTGCCGGCCCGGACCACGGCAGGAACGCGGCGTTGCCACCAAGGCTGGCGAGGTAATCGCAGATCACCGGACTGTCGAACAAGGCGAGACCGTCATCGGTGACGAGGCAGGGCAGCTTGGCCAGCGGGTTCTGCGCCAGCAAGTCTGGTGGCGACTCCCAGGGATTGGTCGGTGCTTTCTCGATGCGGTCCACCACGCCGACAGCCATGGCAGTCGCCATCACTTTGCGAACGAACGGGCTGGCGCCGCTGTAGAAGAGTTTCATTTGAAATTGTCCTTGCCGGTACGGATGCGTGCGAGATCGTCGGCTGTCTTGGCTCGGAGGAACGGATTCTCCGCCTTCTCGGCGCTCAACCGCGTCGGGACCGTCGGCTTGCCGGCGGCGCGGAGGCGGTCGACTTCGGCGACGCGCGTCTTCAGAGCGGCATTGTCCGGCTCCACCGTGACGGCGAAGCGGGCGTTGCTTTGCGTGTATTCATGGCCGCAGCAGACCAGCGTGTCGTCGGGCAGCTTGGCCAGCTTCTGCAGGCTGTCGAACATCTCGGTGGCCGTGCCCTCGAGCAGACGGCCGCAGCCTAGGCTGAACAGCGTGTCGGCGCAGAGCAGCACGTTGCCCTCGGGCGCGAAGTAGCTGATGTGCCCGCGCGTATGCCCAGGCGTGTCGATCACCTCGAAATGCGAGTCGCCGAAACGGACGGTGTCGCCTTCGATCACCTGCTGGTCCAGCTTGGGCAGCCGGTGCTTGTCGGCCGTGGCGCCCACGACGGTCGCGCCGTATTTGGCCCGCACCTCGTCGACACCGGCGATGTGGTCGTCGTGATGATGGGTGATGAGGATCATGTCGAGCCGGCCGCCATCCCCTTCGATGGCGGCGATGCAGCCTTTCGCGTCGGCCGGGTCGACGATGGCGACGGTGCCGGTGCTCTCGTCGTGCAGCAGCCAGGCGTAGTTGTCGGACAGGATGGGCACGGCTTTGGCGGTGATTGGCATGGTGTTTCCAGCTCTTCGGTAGTCAAAGCGTGGTAGCCCGCCGCCTGTGGCGCGGGAAGCAGTGCCGCTTGCACGTTTTGCGGCGTTGCGTGGTATAGCGGACCCATGGGGGCTGATGCGCACGCGGCGGCGTCGTTCTACGGCTCGGCGCAGGGCGGCGTAGCTTGTCGCTTGCTGCGGCAAAAACTGCTCGAAATTTGGCCCGATCTGAGCCGACAGCGGGTGCTCGGGCTTGGCGTTGCCGGACCGTATCTGCGGGCGTGGCGGGGCCGGGCATCGCATTGCATCGCCGCGGGGCCGGTTCAGGTCGGCGCGACGCGTTGGCCGCTGGTAGCGGCAAACCTCGCATGTGCCGTCGAAGAGAGCGCGCTGCCCTTCCCCGACCTGTTCTTCGATCGCGTGCTCCTGGTCCACGGCCTCGAAGCTGCAGATAGCCCGCGAGCGATGCTGCGCGAGGTGTGGCGCGTCCTAAAGGATGACGGGCGCCTCCTCGTGGTCACACCGAACCGGTTGGGATTGTGGGCGCACATGGAAAGCACGCCGTTCGGGCATGGGCAGCCGTATTCGCCGGGTCAGATCGGGCGGTTGTTGACGGCGCAGATGTTCCGGGTGGAGCGGCGAGAATTTGCATTGTACCTACCCCCGAGCCGGCGACGCATCATGCTCCGGAGCGCCCGATTTTGGGAACAGGCGGGGCAAGCCATCGCGCCGCAGCTCGGTGGCGTGACGATCACCGAAGCGGTGAAGGACGCTTATGCAGCCATGCCGATCACCGACAGCAGACCGCTGCGCCGCCTGCTGAGTGAGGCGGCGTTAACGGGTCGGCGGGCTACTAACGGTCGCCGCGTCCGCCCGGGTTGAAGCCTCGCCCATGATCGCCGCCGGGAGCGGGGCGTCCCTGGGGCGGCGCAGAGTGCTGAGGCGGAGCAGGGCGGTCGGCGCCGACCGGGGTGGGGCCCGGGCGGCCACCGCCGCCGAAACTCCGCGGGCCGGGCGGGTGGCCAAACTCGCGGCCCGGATACGGGCCACGATACCCGCCGTCGCGTTCGAAATGCGGGCGTTCGAAGTGCGGCCGGTCGTAGCGATAGCGGTCGCCGTAGCGACGTTCGCCGCCGATGATGATGGTCGGGCCCGGCGCCACGTACGGCGCGGCGTAGACCGGTTCGGCATAATAGGGCTGCGGAGCATAGCCGCCCTCGTAACCGTAGGCCACGGCCGGCTGCGGCGCGGTTGCGTAGCCGTACCCGGCTGAAGGGATCGGCGCACAGGCTCCAAGCCCGACGGCGGTCGTCACGGCGATGAGCAGGCCCTTGCGCATGGTATCTCCTTGAAGCGGTAGCACCGGACAGGCTTCCGCGTTCGTTGCGTGCGGAGTATGGCGCGCAAAGATGGCGCAATACTGGCGCCAGTTTAAAGGGAGAACGTTAAATGCCGGTTAGCGGTCGCGGCCCATACGACGATGCCAACATCTTCGCGCGGCTGTTGCGCGGTGAGATTCCGTCCAAGCGCGTCTATGAGGATGAATGGGCCGTCGCCTTCCACGACATCGCGCCGCAGGCCGAGATACACGTTCTCGTCATTCCCCGCGGCCCCTATGTCGCCCTGTCGGACTTCGTCGCCAGCGCGACCGAGCAAGAGATTGCCGGCTTCTTTCGCGCCGTGGGCACCGTGGCGCGGCAGCTTGGGTTGGAGGAGCCAGGGTTCCGCATCCTGGCGAACATGGGACAGCATGGCGGCCAGGAAGTGCCGCATTTTCACGTTCACCTGTTCGGCGGCGCACCGCTCGGGCCCATGCTGACCTCGCCGCCCACGCGACACGATTGACAATCGCGGTTCCGCACCCGAATCATGGATCTTCCGAGGGGTGTCCCGGCAAGGGGCTGAGAGTTTGCTATGTCGCCGATCGGCGATGGCGCGATGACCCTGAAACACCTGATCCGGGTCATGCCGGCGTAGGGACGGGGTCGACGTAAGAACCTCCCGCCCGCCGCCGCCGACCCCCGAGGAGGCGCCCGCGTGACCTATCAGCAGAAGCCCAGCTCCGTGACGACCGGCCCGATCCAGGGGTCGAGCAAGATCTACAGCAGCCCGGCCGGTCGGCCCGACATCTCCGTGCCGTTCCGCCAGATCGTGCTGGACCCATCGGCCAACGAGGAGCCGTTGTCGCTCTACGACACGTCCGGCCCTTACACCGAGACCAATATCGCCATCGACCTGGCCGCCGGGCTGCCGCAGATCCGCTCGCCGTGGTTGGTCAAGCGTGGCTTCGCCACAGGGACGGCACGCGACGTCAAGCCCGAGGATAACGGCTTCGTTCCGGCCGACCGTCTCGTGCCGGCCTGCCCGGCGCCGCGCTCACTGCTGGTGGGCCGCGATGGCCAGCACGTCACGCAATATGAATTTGCCCGCGCCGGGATCATCACCGAGGAGATGATCTACGTCGCGCATCGCGAGAATCTGGGCCGCGCCGCCGCGCTGAATTGGGCCGGCGAGCGGATCGAAGACGGCGAGAGCTTCGGCGCCGAGTTGCCGCAGTTCGTGACGCCCGAGTTCGTGCGCTCCGAGATCGCGCGCGGCCGGGCCATTATCCCGGCCAATATCAATCACCCGGAAGTCGAGCCGCAGATCATCGGCCGCAACTTCCTGGTCAAGATCAACGCCAACATCGGCAACTCGGCCGTCACCTCCGGCGCGGCTGAAGAGGTCGAGAAGCTGGTCTGGGCGATCCGCTGGGGTGCGGACACGGTCATGGACCTGTCGACCGGGCGCAACATCCACAACATCCGCAGCTGGATCATGCGCAACTCGCCGGTGCCGATCGGCACGGTGCCGATTTACCAGGCGCTGGAGAAGGTCGGTGGCGATGCCGACAAGCTGGACTGGGAGGTGTTCAAGGACACGCTGATCGAGCAAGCCGAGCAGGGCGTCGACTACTTCACCATCCATGCCGGCGTTCGCCTGGCGCATGTGCCGCTGACGGCCAAGCGCGTCACCGGCATCGTCTCGCGCGGCGGCTCCATCATGGCGCGCTGGTGCCTGGCGCACCACAAGGAGAGCTTCCTCTACGAGCGCTTCGACGAGATCTGCGACATCATGCGCAAATACGACGTGTCATTCTCGCTGGGTGACGGGCTGCGGCCGGGCTCCAACGCGGACGCCAACGACGCGGCGCAGTTCGCCGAGCTGGAGACGCTGGGCGAGCTGACCAAGGTGGCCTGGAACAAGGGTTGCCAGGTGATGATCGAGGGACCCGGCCACGTGCCGATGCACAAGATCAAGGTCAACATGGACAAGCAGCTCCGCGAGTGCGGCGAGGCGCCATTCTACACGCTCGGGCCGCTGACCACGGACATCGCGCCGGGCTACGACCACATCACGTCGGCGATCGGCGCGGCCATGATCGGCTGGTTCGGCACGGCGATGCTCTGCTACGTCACGCCGAAGGAGCATCTCGGGCTGCCGAACCGCGATGACGTGAAGGTCGGCGTCATCACCTACAAGATCGCGGCCCATGCGGCGGACCTGGCCAAGGGGCATCCGGCGGCCAAGCTGCGCGACGACGCGATCAGCCGGGCGCGGTTCGATTTCCGCTGGGAGGACCAGTTCAACCTGGGCCTCGATCCGGACACGGCGCGCAAGTATCACGACGAAACGCTGCCGAAGGACGCGCACAAGGTGGCGCATTTCTGCTCCATGTGCGGGCCGAAGTTCTGCTCGATGAAGATCAGCCAGGATATCCGGGCCGATGCGTTGCGGGCGGAGGGGATGGAAGCCAAGAGCGCCGAGTTCAAGGAGAAGGGCAGCCAGGTCTACGTTCCGGCGGCCGAGTAGGCGCACGCGCGATGCTCGATCCCCTTGCGGCGCTGAACGCGGTCGGCCAGATGCCCGACGTGGAGATCGACATCGCCGGGGCGGCGCTGCAGTTGGCGCGTATCGACGCGCCAACTGCAGATTGTGCCGCTGCCGAAGCGCACCTGTCCTTGCTGGCGCGCGAGGCGATAGACTTGGCACGCGACGTAGCACCGGGTGACCTGGCATCGCGGGCCGGCGCGATCGCCGGATTGCTGACGGGCCGACATGGGTATCGCGGTGACACGGACACCTATGACGACCCGGCCAACGCCAATCTGCTGCACGTCATTGAGCGTCGCCGGGGATTACCGGTCGCCCTCGGGATCCTGTGGTTGCACTGCACGCGAGCGATCGGGTGGGACGCGCACGGGATCGACTTTCCAGGTCATTTCCTCCTCGGGCTCGAGGGAGACGGGAAGCAGAAGCGGCCGGCGCCACGGCAAATCGTTCTCGACGTATTTGCCGGCGGGCTACCGCTCGAGGCGCGCGACCTGCGGGCGTTGTTGAAGCGGGTCGGCGGACCGGAGGTCGAACTCAAGCCCGGCGTGCTGCAGCCGATGTCGGCGCGCGGCGTGCTGCTGCGATTGCAGGAGAACATCCGGATCCGGCGGCTACAGGGCGAGGATTATGCCGGCGCGCTGACCGTCACGGAAGCCATGTTGGCGATGGCTCCCGATCAGGCGCGGCTCTGGCGTGAGGCCGCGCTGATGAACGAGCGGCTCGACCACATCACCACGGCGCTGAAATGCTACAACCGCTTCCTGGAACTGGTGCCGACCGGTGCCGCTGCGGCACAGACCCGTAGCGCCATGGACGATCTCCGCGCCCGCCTGAATTGAAAACGTTAGTCGCGGCGACGTTGCGACAGGAAGTCCCGGAACAACGCATCCTTCTGCGCTTCCGTCATGGGCGGGGTGATGGATGCCCGCTTGGCGAGAAACGCGTCGAACTCGCGCCGTAATGCGACGAGGTCGGGCGCAGCGGGCGTAGCTGGCGCGGTCGCCACGGGCGTCACGGGGGCCGTGGGCGTCACAGGTGCTACAGGCGCGGTCACCGGAGCGACGGCCGAACCAGCCAGTTCAGCCAGCTGGAGGCGCATGTTGGTGAAGGCGAACGTGCCGCTGACGCCGAGGGCGGCACCCAGCACCAGTGCGAGCGGCAACAGGACGTTGAGACGGGTGAGCAGCGGCCTGCGTGCAGTGACGAGTGGCGGCATCGTCATGGCGAGGGCGGGCGGCTCGGTGATCGTCATCAAGGTGAAGTTCGTCGAACTGACGAACAGGAACTGCATCTGCAGCGTTCCGCCGGCGAGATGACCGGTGATGGCGGCCAGGGTGTCACGAGCCTCGGCGCCCATGGTCTCCGGCTGTTGGACGATCACCAGCAGGCGGTTCTCGTCTCCAACTGGCTGCGTCATCAACTTGACGAGCTGGGCCGGGGTACGGTCGAGCCGTAGATCGACTTCCGGGCCGACGATCTGAATCAGGAAGCGCTCGATCGTCAGTGGCGAGCGGAGCGGGTTGCCGACCCATACGACCCGCGTGTTCGGATCGGTCACCCGGTCGAGGACGGCCTCCAGCGCCGTCGCCCGTTGCTGCTTGTCGTCGAGCAGCAAGCAGGTGAAATGTGCGCCTGAGATGATCCGCGCGACGGCCCGGCCGACTTCGGGCCGGGTGACGAGCTGCGATCCCGACATCATCGCGACGCTGGCTTGGCGAGGTATTCGTCGAACTGGCGGAACAGATCCGTCTTCTGATCCGGCGTCAGCGTCGCATCGGCTGCCGGGCTCGGTGTCGTTTGCGTCACCGCTGGCGACGCTGCGGGCGGGCGGCGGGTCGCGGGCGTGCGAACGACGCGGCGATCAGAGAGAGGACGGCGCAAGATGATCGGTTTCTCCGACGGTGGCATTGCACAACCCACCACCATCAGCCCGACAAGGATGGTCAGGAACACGCGATGCGGAAGCGGCCCCACCATGAATACACCTGAATCCTTAACGAATTATCAAAGCGCTACGCCGAGCGGCGCAGTCCCTTGACCGCGAGCGCCTGGAGATAGGCTGCCCAGCGCACGGCGTGTTCGACCGACAGCTCGTGCAGATAAGGCCACGTAAATATGCCGGTATCATGGCCGTCGCTGAACCTGATCCGTACGGCATAATTGCCGATCGGATCGACAGACACGATGTTCACGTCCTGCTTGCCGGATACCAGCACCTTTTGATCCGGCGCATGTCCCTGCACCTCGGCACTGGGGCTCTCGACCCGAAGGTACTCGGCCGAGAGATTAGCATTGTGGCCGTCGTCGAAACTGACGTCGAGCGATCGGGTGGCGCGGCGCACCCGGATCTCCGTCGCAATCGGCGGCATCGATCTACTCTTCCAGCGTCCGCGCTTCGTCGGGCAGCATGATCGGCACGCCATCGCGCACCGGAAACGCCAGACCAGCCTGACGACTGATCAGTTCCCGCGTCTGTGGCCGCCATTCGAGTGGCCCCTTGGTCACCGGGCAGACCAGGATCTCGAGCAGGCGGCGGTCGATCTCGGGCTCGTTCATCAGCTCAACGCCCGTCCTGCATCGCCATCGTCGGAATCGTGCGCACCCATGCGCAGGAGAGCGAGCAGTGCCTTGCTGCGCTCCTGGGTGTTCGGCGCTTCTAGCAGGGCCTGCTTTTCGGCCGCCTCGAATGGACACACCATCGCCAAGGTCGACACCAGCATGGAGTCCGGCATCTCGTCGATCGCGTCCCAATTGGCTTCAAAGCCGCGCACGGAGAAATAGGTGCGCAGTGCGTCCAGCAGGGTTTCACGCTCGACGCCTTCGGTATCGCCATGCAGATCGCCGGCGAACCGGCTGAAGTCGGCCCGGATCCGACGATAGCCGCGCTGCATCTCCAGCTCGACGGAGATGGAGAACCGGGTCAACCCGGTCAGGGTGACCAGCAGGCACCCGTCATCGGTCTCGCTGAACGAGGTGATCCGCCCGAGGCAGCCAACGCGATACAGCCCTGGTCCTGTCGGGGTCGCCGGCCGCAGCGCATCCGGCTGGATCATGCCGATGATCCTGCCCTGGCCCAACGAGTCCTCGATCATCGACAGGTAGCGTGGCTCGAAGATGTTGAGCGGCAGCTTTCCACCGGGAAGCAGCAGGGCCCCAGGGAGCGGGAAGACGGCGAACTCGGTGGGGAGCGCGTCGGCGCGGGTTGAGGTCATGACCATCAACTGAACAACAGGGTGGAAAGCTTGCGCCGTGCAGCGATGGTTGCCGGGTCGGTCAGGCCCCAGGCTTCGAAAAGCTTCAGCAACTGCAACCGGGCGCCATCCTCGTTCCAGGTCCGATCCCGCTTGATGATGTCGAGCAGGGCGGCCGCGGCCTCGTCGCGCTTGCCGGTGGCGTTCATCGCGGTCGCCAGGTCGTAACGGGCCTGGTGATCGTCGGCGTTGGCGGCTAGGCGCGCTTCGAGTTCGCGCAGGCCGGACGCGGCCTTGCGGCCTTCCGCGGCCAGCGTGAGCGCGCTGCGGGCACCGCTGATCTCGGCATGGTTGGCGATCTTGGCCGGGACCTGCGATAGCGCGTCAGCCGCTTGGTCCTCTTGTCCGAGCGCCATCAACACGCGGATCAGGCCTCCCCAGGCCTCCGGGCTCTCCGGCTCGTCCTGCAACAACTCGCTGAACAGCGCGCCGGCATCCTCGAACCGTTCCTCCCCCATGGCCGTCTTGGCCTCGGCCAGGAGGTCGGCCGACGGCATCGCGCCACCGGCGATCTTCAGCAGGCCTTCGACGAAGCGCTTGATCTCCGTCTCCGGCAGCGCACCCTGGAAGACGTCGGCAATCTGACCCTGCCAGAATGCGGCAACGGTTGGCACCGACTGCATCGGCAGCCCGAGTTGGGTGAGCTGCTGCACCAGCGCGCGATTGGCGTCGATGTCGATCTTGACCAACTTGATCCGGCCGCCGGCAGCCTTGGTCACCTTCTCCAGCGCTGGGGTCAGCGCCTTGCAGGGGCCGCACCAAGTCGCCCAGAAATCCACCAGCACGGGGATATGGCGGGAGGCCTCGATGACGTCCTGCATGAAGGTTGCCTGCGTGCCATCGACGATCATTTCGTTCGTCGTTGCGCCGGGCTGTGACGGCTGCTGTGGCTTGGGCTTGGCGGGATTCAGCCCGATGATGGTGTCCATGCCAGTAACCTCGTTTTCGAGGTCCATACATGTTGCAGCAGGCTCGCTTGTGCAAGTTCAGGAAATGCACCCTGCGCAACGGCAAGCGTCTCGAGCAAGGCAAAGCTTTCTCTCAAAATTTGTAAACAAACTCCTAATTTTGCCGCAAGTAGCCATTAGATCGCCGACATCGCGAGTGGGCAAAGCCAATGGGTGACACTGACGAGGCGCTGCGGCGCTTGGTGGCGCAAGTCGAAGCGCAGAGGGACGTGTTGGTCGGCGGCTCGCCGATCAGGGCGCGTCAATTGATGACCCAAGCCGCTGCACGGCTGTCTGCCGCGAGGGATGTCGTCTCCATAGCTTGCCCCATCGGCCAACTCGGTTTGTCAGCACTCATCGCACAGCTTTCAGGCCGGCCGGATCTCGATGAACAGGATGATGCGGTCCTTGAACTCGGGTTCAAGCGGTTGCGGGGCGAGGGACAGACCGTTCTGATGGTGCTTGCCCCTGAGGGGGTGAACCGATCGGCGCTGCGCTACCTGCAGCACGTGGCGCGTCATCTTCCGCGCTTGACGATGGTCGTCCATGACTCGCCGGCCTTGATTGCGACCCTCGAAGAGTCTGGCTTGACCGCGTTGCGGGACCGGTTGCACGCCGCTCCCCGTATCGAGGCTTCGGCCATGCTGGAGCAGTCGCCGACAGAGGCCTTGGCCGTCGTGCCGCTTGCCGAGATCACACCTGCCCTCGCCGCGCCCGCCCTCGTCGTACCCATTAGTTCCGGACCGTTGATCGGGTCGGCGCGACCCGGCTCTCGCCTTGCTGTTCTGGCAACTCCGGCCCGGCGATCAGCACTCTGGTTCGGCGCGACTTTAAGTGCGGCTGCAATCGCCGGGATCGTGTTCGTCGGTCAAAGCAGGCCAACCGGCGTCGTCGCCAGCAGCACGGTCGCGCATGCCGAAATCCCACTGGAGGCGGCCATTGTGCCGGAACCGCGCCTCGCCAGCGCCGCCGCTCCTGCCGCCGATCTGTCTGAGGTCAAGGCGGGTCTAACCGCGGCGACCGGTCTCGCGCCGCCGGTGCTGGCGGTTCAACCACCGTCCGCGGCGGCAAAGCTGCCGCAGATCGCTCTTGCGGCGCCGCTGTCGTCCTTGCCATCGCTGACGGCGCCGCACCCTGACCCGGTTGCGGCTGTTCCGCTACAACGCGTCGCGAAATCGCCACGCGTTGCACAACTCCGCCGGGTCGAGCCCAGCCGGCGTGAGATGGCCCGGTTTGCGCAGATGCCGTCGCGCTGGTCGGCACCGCAATATCAGCAACCGCCGGGATACGAAGTGGCGTCGCCCTACGAGGACATGCCGCCGCGTTGGGTGCGGCGTGAGCGACCGGGACCGTACCTCGGCACCTTCGCCATGGATCCCTACGGCATGAGGACCTTTCGATATGACCCTTAAGAGGAGACTCACGTGAATACTGTTCGTCTCGCCGCACTCGCGTTGCTCGTCACCATGCCGGCACTGGCACAGCCGATCATCATACCGCTCGAGCCGCAGCCCAAGAAAGACGCGCCGCCGCCCGTGGCGTCCGCACCGCCAGTCGCGCCGCCGACCGCAGCACCGAATCAGCCCGAGACCGCCATCGTACGCGGCGAACCCGATCTGCAGAGTTCAACCCGTCAGGAGGAGGCGCGACAGCCCCCGGACAAGCAGAACTAGAGGTATGCGGTCACAGCCAGTGCGCTGGCACCCAGGCGTGATCGTTCCCATGGCGACGCCAGTAGCCATCCTGCCATAAGGGGCCGTGCCCGCTACGCGGCACCCACTCACCGTCCAGCCAGACATAGGTGTGGCCGTCCCAGTCCCAGTGACCGGGTTGCCAGATCTGCGTCACCCTGGAGGACGGGGCGGCGGGGATGCGTTCCGCCCGGACTGGCGGAATAGGCGGCGGATCGCCCGCGAGAGGTCCCACGCAGGAAGCCAATAGCAAGGCCAGCGCGACCGGACGGATCAAATGGCGACGTTTCATGGCGCTAGCATGGCCTGAGCCAGGTCGTCGTCCAAGCGGGTTAGCGCATCGCCGAGTTCGACCCGGCCGGGATGCAGAACGCGGGCGAGGATGCCACCTTGACCACGGACGGCGTTGTAGCCCCCGGGGCCCAGCAGCATCTCCATCCGTGAGCAGGGATGACACTCGCCGGCATAGGACAGGATGGCGCTGCCGAGCCGGAAACTGCGCGACTTCAACGCCAGCAGATTGATGCCGCGCACGACGACGTTTCGACGCAGCAGCAACGGATCGGCCGGGCTGCCGCCAAGATAGGCGCCGATCGCGGCCAGGCTTTCTTCGCCGATGAGGCTGACCTGCCGTCCGCCGCCGCTCCCGCTGTAGTGGTCGCCGACCACGCCTTTGAGTGCTTCGAGTTCAACTGCCGCGGCAATCTCGATGGAGGCATGACGGGCAGGCCGGGTGCCGAGCCAGCAAACGATACCGGGTCGCACCGGCGCATCGAGCAGACGCTGCAGTGGCGAGCCCGGCGAGAAGCCTGGGGTTGCGATATTTCTCATCGTGAAGGATGTAGGCGTCAGCGATTTATCTTGGAGAGCAGCATGTCCGTCGATGTAAAATACAGCACGAGTGCCACCGCGATTGGTGGTCGCGACGGCAGCAGCAAGACCGATGACGGCGCGCTGTCCGTCAAGCTCGGCGTGCCCAAGGAGATGGGCGGCAACGGCGAAGGTAACAACCCGGAGCAGCTCTTTGCCGCCGGTTACGCGGCTTGCTTCCTAGGCGCGATGAAGTTCGTCGCCAGCCAGAACAAGGACGGCACGCAGGTCCCGGCCGACACCAAGGTCCACAGCACGGTTGGCATCGGCCCGCGCAGCGAAGGCGGCTTCGGTCTCGACATCGAGCTGAAGGTCGACCTGCCGGGCGTGTCGCGCGAGCAGGCCGAGGCGCTGGTCCAGAAGGCGCACGAGGTTTGCCCGTACAGCAACGCGACCCGCAACAACGTGCCGGTGCGTCTCAGCGTCGTCTGACCTAACCTAAGCTTTCTGGCGATCCGGAAACGCGGCGGCCATCAGGGCTGCCGCGTAAGCCGTCTGAGGCTCGGCGAACAGCGTCGCCGCCTCTCCTTGTTCGACGATCTTGCCGGCCTGCAGCACCGCCACGCGATGCGCCAGGGCTCTGACCACGGACAGGTCGTGACTGATAAAGAGATAGGCCAGACCATGCGCCTGCTGCAGCATCCTCAGCAGGTCAACGAGCTGTGCCTGCACCGAGCGGTCCAACGCGCTGGTCGGTTCGTCCAGCACCAGCAGCCGCGGCTTGAGCACGATCGCGCGGGCCACCGCGATGCGTTGACGCTGACCGCCGCTGAACTCGTGCGGATAACGCCCGGCCGAGTCCGACGGCAGCCCGACCTCCTCCAGCGCCGCGCCGACGCGTAGCGCCAGTGCCCGCCGGTCCAGTCCGGCCTCGTGCACCCGCAGTCCCTCGTTGATGATGTCCGCCACGCTCATCCGCGGCGACAGGCTGCCATACGGGTCCTGGAACACGATCTGCATCCGCCGGCGCAGCGGCCGCACCTGCGCCTGCGACATCGCCTGGAGATCCTGCCCCGCGAACACGATCCGCCCGCTCGCCGGCTGCAGCTTGAGCATTGCCAGCCCGATCGTGCTCTTGCCCGAACCGCTTTCGCCCACCAGCCCGAGCGTCTCGCCTTCGCGCACCGACAGGCTCACGCCATCGACCGCCCGCACCTCGGCCACCACCCGGCGCAACAGCCCGCGCCGCACCGGGAACACGACCCGGAGGTCGTCGGCCGCCGCCACGACCGGCGCGGAATCCATCACTGGTGTCGGCGCGCCGGATGGCTCGGCTGCGAGCAGCATGCGCGTGTAGGGGTGCTGCGGCGCCCGGAACACGGCGTCCACCGTCCCGGTCTCGACGATCCGCCCGTCCTTCATGACCGCCACCCGGTCCGCGACCCGGCGCACGACGTTAAGGTCATGGCTGATCAGCAGCAGCGCCAGCCCGCGCCGCGCCTTTTCGGCCGCCAGTAGGTCCAGGATGCCGGCCTGGATCGTCACGTCCAGCGCCGTGGTGGGCTCGTCGGCGATCAGCAGCTTGGGGTCGTTGGCCAGCGCCATGGCGATCATCACCCGCTGGCGTTGCCCGCCGGAAAGCTGATGCGGATAGGCCTCGAGCCGGGCGGCGGCGTCCGCGAACCCGACCCGGGCGAGCAGCGCGGCGATGGCGTCCCGCGTGGCGCGGCCGCCATGCAGCGTCATCGCCTCGCCAACCTGGTAGCCGATCCGCTGCAGCGGGTTGAGGCTGGTCATCGGCTCCTGGAACACGATGCCTGCCGTGCCGCCGCGGATGCGTTGCAGCGCCCGTAGCCCGACGGCCAGCACGTCCTGCCCGTCCAGCACGATCTGCCCGGCCGCCGTCGCGCCCGGCGGCAGCAATCGCAGCACCGACAGCGCCGTCAGCGACTTGCCAGAGCCGCTTTCCCCCACCAGCGCCAGCGTCTCGCCCGCCCCCAGCGTGAACGACACGTCGTCCACGACCCGCTTCGGGCCGAACCCGATGCCGAGCCCCTCGACCGCGAGCATCAGGCGTTGCGTCCGGGGGCGAAGAATTCGATACGCTGGGGATGTCCGATCATCTGCCTTTTGGCGCCGACACCCTGGTCATCCCGTTCACCATCGTGCGCCCGCCGCGCCCCAAACCGCCGGAACCCCAGCCACCGCCGCCACCGCGCTAGCATCGCTCAGGCGCCCTTGCGCGGGTCGAACGCGTCGCGGACGGCCTCACCGATGAAGATCAGCAGCGTCAGCAGCCCGCCCAGCACCACGAAGCCGGTCGCCGCCAGCCACGGCGCCTGCAGATTGTTCTTACCCTGGCTCACCAGCTCGCCCAGTGACGGCGAGCCCGGCGGCAAGCCGAAGCCCAGGAAGTCCAGGCTCGCCAGCACCGTCACCGAGCCTGACAGCGTGAACGGCAGGAAGCTCAGCACCGCCACCAGCGCGTTGGGCAGGATGTGCCGTGCCATGATCGCGCCGTCCCGCACCCCCAGCGCCCGCGCCGCCCGCACGTAATCGAGGTTGCGTCCCCGCAGGAACTCGGCGCGCACCACCCCGGTGAGGTTCATCCAGGAAAAGATCAACAGGAACAGCAACAGCACCCAGAACCCGGGCGTGACGATGCTGCCGAGGATGATGAGCATGTAGAGCTGCGGCATGCCGGACCAGATCTCGATGAAGCGCTGGAACAGCAGGTCGATCAGCCCGCCGTAGAACCCTTGCACCGCGCCGGCCGCGATGCCGACGATCGAGGACACCAGCGTCAGCGAGAAGCCGAACAGCACCGACAGCCGCACCCCGTAGATCACCCGCGCCAGCACGTCGCGCGCCTGGTCGTCGGTGCCGAGCGGGTTGCGCCACGAGGGCGGGGCAGGGGCCGGTACTGCCAGGTCTTTGACCACGCTGTCGTAGCTGAACCGGATCGGCGGCCAGATCATCCAGCCATGCGACGCGATCCGCTCCTGCAGCGCCGGGTCGGTGAAGTCGGCTTGCAGCGGCAGCAGGTCGTCGCCGAACGCGTCCTCGCTGTAATCGTGCAGCACGGGGACGAAGAGATGCCCCTGGTAATCGACCAGCAGCGGCCGGTCGTTGGCGATGAACTCTGCGCAGATGCAGAGAAGGAAGATGGCGCCGAACAGGAGGAGCGACCAGTAGCCGCGCCGATGCGCCCGAAAGATCGCCAGGCGACGCCGGGTCAGGGGGGTGCTCACCCGCGCGCCTCGAAATCGATGCGTGGGTCGACCGCGGTATAAAGCAGGTCGCCGACCACCTGCAGCACCAGGCTCATCAGGGTGAAGATGTACAGCGTGCCGAACATCACCGGGTAATCCCGCCGGATGGCGCTCTCGAAGCCGAGCAGGCCCAACCCGTCCAGCGAGAACACGATCTCGACCAGCAGCGCCGAGCTGAACAGGATGCCGATGAACGCCGCCGGGAACCCGGCTACGATCAGCAGCATCGCGTTGCGGAACACGTGCCGATACAGCACCCGCTGCTCGCCGGCGCCCTTGGCCCGTGCCGTCAGCACGTATTGCTTGCCGATCTCCTCCAGGAAACAGTTCTTGGTCAGGATTGTCAGCCCGGCGAAGCCGCTCGCTACCAGCGCCACCGTCGGCAACACCATGTGCCACGCATAATCGGCGATCCGCTGCGGCCACGGCCAGGCGGACGCGCCGCTGCTGACCAGCCCGCGCAACGGGAACCACTGGACGAAGCTGCCGCCGGCGAACAGCACCACCAGCATGATCGCGAACAGGAAGCCGGGGATGGCATACGCCACCAGCACGGCTGCCGACGTCGCCACGTCGAACCGGGTGCCGTCGCGAACGGCTTTCTGGATGCCGAGCGGGATGCTGACCAGGTAAACCAGCAGCGTCGACCACAGGCCGAGCGAGATGCTCACCGGCAGCTTCTGCAGCACGAGGTGGATCACCGTGTCGTCGCGGAAGAACGAGCGGCCGAAATCGAAGCGCAGGTAGCTGCCGACCATGTCGAGGAAACGCTCGCCGGCCGGCTTGTCGAAGCCGAACTGCCGCTTGATGTCCTCGATCTGCTTGGGGTCCAGACCCTTGCCGCCGCGATAGGCGCCGCTATCGCTCTGCGACCCGGTGATCCGCTCCGTCACCCCCGCGCCACCGCGCGCCTCGGCGACCGCCTGCTCGACCGGCCCGCCGGGCGCGAACTGCACGATGGCGAAGTTGATCGCGATGATCCCGAACAGCGTCGGCACCATCAGTAACAATCGCCGCAGCAGATAGGCGCCCACCGATACTCCTTTGTTCGACCGCCTCCTGGATACCGCGCGCCCGCCTCCCTGTCTCCCCGCGCTCACAACTTGGTCATTGACCAGCAACTTAGGAAAATATACCGATCTGATCCCATGGCGGAGCGGTGCGTCCTTGATCTCTTCAGCGGTATCGGCGGCTTCAGCCTCGGCCTGCATTGGGCCGGCTTCCACACGGTCGGCTTCTGCGAGTCCGACCAGTTCTGCCAGCGACTGCTCGCGCGGCACTGGCCCGGCGTGCCCATCTATCCCGACATCCGCATGCTCGACGCCGCCCGCATCCGCAGCGACGGGCTCGCGCCCTTTCTCGTCTGCGGCGGCTTCCCCTGCCAGGACGTCAGCCTCGCCGGGCCCGGCACCGGGCTCGACGGCGCCCGCAGCGGCCTGTGGGGCGAGATGGCCCGCATCGTCGGCGTGTGCCGACCGCGTTGGGTCATCGTTGAGAACGTCCCTGGCCTGCGCACTCGCGGGGCCGACCGGGTCATCGGCGACCTGGCGAAGCTCGATTACGCCAGCTGGTCATTCGTGGTGGGTGCTGCCCATGCCGGCGCACCCCATCGCCGCCAGCGCCTCTTCCTGCTCGCCCGCGACATTTCTGCCCACCCCGCTCGCGCGCGACTGGAGATGCGGCAGCGCGTCTCAACGCGACAGGCGCGCTTCCTGCCAGCTGAACGATTTGGTGGGTGGTTTGCTGAACCCTGCGTTCGTCGAGTGGATGATGGGTTTCCCGGACGGGTGGACCGCGTGAGATCACTGGGCAACGCCGTCGTGCCCGCCGTCGCCGCCGCGTTCGGCCGGTCGATCAACGTCATCGAGGATCTCGTATGAGCAAGCGCGACACGTCCAAGCGGGTGATGATCGTTGAAGACGAGGCTCTGGTCGCGCTGACACTCGAGGATGTGTTGACCGAGGCCGGCTATCTCGTCTGTGGCATTGCCGACCGACCCGCCGAGGCGCTCGAGATCGCCCGCGTCATGGAACCTGATGTCGCCATCGTCGACGTACGCCTGGCCGATGGCGGGGACGGCATCGTGTTGGCCGAATTGCTGACGGCCGCGATGCCGGTCCTGGTCCTGTTCGCCACCGGCAACCCGGCCGAAGTCCGTGCCCGCGCCACCGTCGGCCATGGCTGCCTGTCCAAGCCGTTCCAGGCCGAAGCGCTGCTCGCGGCGCTCGAGATGGTGCGCTCCGGCGGCACGGACGCGATCCCGGGCTTTTTCCGCCTCCCGCTCGGCCTCTCGCCCGGTCCGGGCCTATGATCCGCAAGCAGCGCATCCGCCAGGTCTTCAACGATCTGCCGGGCCTGATCTGGTGCAGCGACGGCAGCGGCAGCTGGATCTACGTCAACAAGGAATGGCTCGACTTCACCGGATACCCGCACGAGCAGGACATCGATGCCGGCTGGACCGCCGGTGTTCACCCGGACGACGAGCCGGCCCGCGCCGCCACCATGGCCGCCAACTACGCCGCGCGCACCCCGTTCCGCCTCGAATTCCGCATGCGCCGGCATGACGCTTCCTGGCGCGCCATGCTGGCCACCGGCGTTCCGCGCACCGACCGCGCTGGCAGCTTCGCCGGCTACATCGGCTGCATGACCGACATCACCGACTTCAAGGACGCTCAAGCCGAGCGCCAGCGCGATTTCGACGAGCGGGCTGCGGTGATGCAGGAGCTGCATCACCGCGTGAAGAACAACGCCCAGGTGTTCGCCTCGCTGCTGAGCGTGCAGGCCAGCCGTGCCGCCGAACCCGCGGTAAAAGCCGCCTTGCGCGTCGCCGCATCGCGGGCGGCCACCATGGCGCTGGCACAGCAGCAGATCTGGGACGCCGGGTCGTCGGCGCAGTTCGATCTGGGGGCGCTGGTGCAGCGGCTGGTGCTGGCCCAGCAGGGGCGCGGGGCCGTGGTCGAGGTTCATGCGCCGAGCCGGATGTTCGTCCCGCTCGCCACCGCGGTGCCGCTCGGCCTCATCATCCACGAGTTGCTGATGAACGCGCTGGCCCATGCGTTCGTCGGGCGCACCGGCGGGCAGGTCCATATCCGGCTGGAGCGGGAGCACGGTGTCGACCTGCGGGTGTCGGTCGCCGATAACGGCGTCGGCATGCGTGAAAGCCGTCTTGCGGGCCAGTCGGCCGGGCTGACGATTGTGCGCAGCCTGACGCGCCAACTCGGCGGCACGCTGCAGACCAAGGTGGTAGGCGGCACCACCGTCAGCCTGCGGATGCCGTGTCCGCACTCGTGAAGCTCGTGAGGTGTCGCCACCCGTAGAACCGGGTGCTACCCTCCGGCTCCCGTCGACGAGAGTGGCTACCGATGCGTGACAGCTTTCCGTTTTCGGCCATCGCCGGCCAGGAGGAGATGAAGCGCGCCCTGCTGATCGCCGCCGTGGATCCGTCGATCGGCGGCGTGCTGGCGTTCGGCGATCGCGGCACCGGCAAATCCACCGCGGTCCGCGCGCTGGCAGCGTTGCTGCCGCCGATGCAGGTGATCGCCGGCTGCCGCTACCATTGCGACCCGGCTCATCCGGACTCCGCCTGCGACGAATGCCGCGCCGGTGGCCGCACGGAGGCGGCTACCGCCCCGGTTCCCGTCGTCGACCTGCCGCTCGGCGCCACCGAGGACCGCGTCGTCGGCGCGCTCGACCTGGAACGTGCGCTGACCCGCGGCGAGAAATCGTTCGAGCCCGGCCTGCTCGCTCGCGCCAACCGCGGCTTTCTCTACATCGACGAAGTGAACCTGCTCGAGGACCACCTGGTCGACCTGCTGATCGACGTCGCCGCCTCCGGCGAGAACGTCGTCGAGCGCGAGGGGCTCAGCGTGCGGCATCCGGCCCGTTTCGTGCTCGTCGGCAGCGGCAACCCGGAGGAGGGCGAGCTCCGCCCGCAACTGCTCGACCGCTTCGGCCTCAGCGTCGAGGTCCGCACTCCCGAGGACATCGCCACCCGCATCGCCATCATCCGCCGCCGCGATCGATTCGATCGCGACCCCACTGGCTTCGTCGCCGAGTGGCGGGAGGCCGAGACCGAGTTGCGCCACGCGATCCTGCGCGCTCGTGAGCGCGTGGGCGGCCTCGAGGTGCCGGACGACGTGCTGGAGGACGCGGCCAAACTCTGCGTGCGCCTCGGCACCGATGGCCTGCGCGGCGAGCTTACCCTGATGCGTGCCGCCCGCGCGCAAGCCGCCCTGTCCGGGGCCGATCGCGTCGAGCGGCTGCACCTGGTGCAGATCGCTCCCTCGGCACTGCGGCACCGCTTGCGCCGCGACCCGCTGGACGACACCGTCTCCAGCACCCGCGTCGACCGTGCGGTGGAAGAGCTGTTTCCGGCATGATCCGATGACGGCTGAATGAGCGCCGCCACCCTTCTTGCCATTGACCCGATCGGCCTCGGCGGCGCGGTGCTTCGCGGCCCGCCCGGCGCCGCGCGCGACGTCTGGCTCGACAGCCTGCGCGTGCTGCTCCCGCACGGCACCCCATGCCGCAAGATCCCGCTCGGCATCGGCGAGGACCGTCTGCTGGGCGGCATGGACCTGGGCGCCACCCTTGCCGGCAAGGGGCTGCGGATACAGCGCGGCCTCCTGGCCGAGGCCGATGGCGGAATCGTGCTGCTCGCCTCGGCCGAGCGCCTGCCGCTCGCGGTCGCCGCCAGCATCGCCAGCGCGCTAGACCGGGGCGAGACCCTCGCCGAACGCGACGGCGTTTCGCGCCGTGACCCCGCCCGCATCGCCGTGATCGCCTATGACGAAGGCGTCGGGCCCGAAGAAAGCGTGCCGCCGTCGCTGACGGACCGTCTCGCCTTCCTGCTCGACCCTCGCGAGGTCACGATCGACCTCGACGGCGACGTGATGGCCGCCCGCGCGCTGCTGCCGCACGTCTCGGTCGGCGACGATCTGATCGAGGCCTTGTGCGAGACCGCCGCCGCCCTCGGCATCGCCAGCCTCCGGGCGCCGTTGCTGGCGGTGCGCGCCACCCGTGCCATCGCCGCCTTGGCCGGCCACTCCGACGCCGACACCGACGATGCCGCGCTCGCCGCTCAACTCGTGCTCGCCCCACGCGCCACGCGCCTGCCGACGTCACCGCCCGATACGCCACCCGAACCGCCGCCGGAAGCCGAGGCACCGGAGTCCGAGGCCACATCGAGCGACGCCCCGCCCGAGGACCAGCCGACGACCAATCCCGGCGCGATGGACGACGTCATCCTCGCCGCTGCCCTGGCTTCGCTGCCGCGCGACCTGCTCGCCAAACTGGCCGGCACCCAATCTGCGTCGCGCCTCGGCCCGCAAGGCCGCTCGGGCGCCCTCAAGCGCGAAGGCGCCCGCGGCCGCCCCGCCGGTATCCGACCCGGCGATCCCCGCCGCGGCTTCCGCCTCGCCCTGCTCGACACCATCCGCGCCGCATTGCCCTTTCAACGCCTGCGGGACGCCGACGGCATGGCGATCGCCATCCGACCCGGCGACCTCCGGGTCGTCCGTCGGCAACCCCGCACCGAAAGCACCACCATCTTCCTCGTCGACGCCTCCGGATCGCAGGCGCTCGGCCGTCTCGCCGAAGCCAAGGGCGCGGTGCAGCTGCTGCTCGCCGATTGCTACGTCCGGCGCGACCAGGTGGCGCTGATCGCCTTTCGCGGCCGGGTCGCCGAGCTGGTGTTGCCGCCGACGCGGTCGCTGGTGCGGGCCAAGCGCAGCCTCGCCGGGCTGCCGGGCGGCGGCGGCACGCCGTTGGCGCTGGGGCTCGATGCCGGATTTGCGCTGGCGGACGGCATCCGCCGCCGGGGCGGCACGCCGGCACTCGTGGTGCTGACCGATGGCAGCGCCAATGTCGGCCGCGACGGGCGGGGTGGCCGCCCCGCCGCCGAACGCGATGCAGACGACGCCGCTCGCCGCATCCGCGCTGCCGGGCATCGCGCGTTGCTAGTCGACAGCTCGGTCCGTCCCGGACCAGCCGGTCGCCGCATCGCCGCCGCGATGGGCGGCCGCTACGTCCCGCTGCCCTTCGCGGGCGCGTCGGCGATCTCCGGACTGGTGCGCGGCGGGTGAAGGAACTCGGGGATTGGCCCAATCGTGGGTTCAGCCGCTTCGTGCGCGCCGGCGGGCTCGAATGGCACGTTCAGGTGGCAGGGCAGGGGCCGGTGCTGTTGTTGCTGCACGGCACCGGCGCGGCCACTCATTCCTGGCGCGGCCTATTGCCTCTCCTGGCTCGGAACTTCACCGTCGTCGCGCCCGACCTTCCCGGACACGGCTTCACCGACGCGCCGGCCGCCGACCGCCTGTCGCTGCCCGGCATGGCCCGCGCGCTGCAGACGCTGCTGTGGACGCTCGATCTCACCCCCGTCCTGGCCGCCGGTCACTCCGCCGGCGCGCCGATTCTGGTCCGCATGGTGCTCGACGGCCAACTTTCCCTGCGCGGCCTGATCGGCATCAACGGCGCCCTGTTGCCGCTCGGCGGCATGGCCGGGCAGTTGTTCTCGCCGCTGGCCAAGCTGCTGACCGGCCTGCCGGGCCTGCCCGACCTGTTCGCCTGGCGCGCCCGTGACCCCAAGGTGGTCGAGCGCCTGCTCGAAGCCACCGGCTCGCGCATCGACGCCGAGGGCGTCCGCCTCTACCAGCGCGTCGTCACTCGCCGCGGTCACGCCGCCGCGGCGCTCGGCATGATGGCGCATTGGAACCTGCCGTCACTCACCGGCAACTTCGCCAAGATCGCCATTCCCGTGTTGCTGATCGCCGGCGAGAACGACAAGACGGTTCCACACACCCAGTCCAAGCAGGTCGCCGCAGAAGTCCAGCACGGCCGTTACGTCGGCTTGCTCACCCTCGGACACCTCGCCCATGAGGAAGACCCGGTCGCCATCGCAGCCTTGATTGATGGCTTCGCTGCAGAGATCGGCCTCGCATGACCCTGGTGGTCGACGGCATCATGGTGCTGGTCATCATCGAGGCGATCGTCCTCTCCGCCCTTGGCCGCGCCGCGATCCTGCCGAACCTCGCCGCCGGCTTTATGCTGCTCGTGGCCATGCGCCTAGTCCTCGCCGATGCTGGCCTCCCGCTCGTCGGGCTGGCCCTGCTCGCCGCCGGGATCACCCATCTGATCGATCTTCGCCAGCGCTGGAACTAACGTCTTCTCACGACTGTCTAGTTAGGTTTACAGTCGATTTGTATGAATGCGCTGACACCCCACACGCGTGATTCCGACCAGCAGGCCCAGCCGAATGCGCCACCGCATGCAATCGTCATCGGCAGCGGCTTCGGCGGCCTGGCCGCCGCCATCCGGCTCGGTGCCCGCGGCTATCGCGTCACGATCCTGGAACGTCTCCCGGAACCCGGTGGCCGCGCCTCCGTCTTCCGCCAGGACGGCTTCACCTTCGACGCCGGCCCCACCATCGTCACCGCGCCCATCCTCCTCGAGGAACTCTGGGAGCTGTGCGGCCGTCGCCTGTCCGACGACGTCGAGCTTCGCCCGGTCGACCCGTTCTACCGCATCCGCTTCAACGACGGTGCCGAGTTCAACTACAACGGCGACCCCGAGCTCATGCGCGCCGAGATCGCCCGCTTCGCGCCGGACGACGTCGCCGGCTACGACCGCTTCATGGTCGCCAGCGAGGAGATCTACCGCGTCGGCTTCGAGCAGCTCGGTGACGTGCCGTTCCTGCATTGGACCGACATGGCCCGCATTGCCCCCGCCCTGATGCGCCTCGGCGGCTGGCGCAGCGTCCACGGCCTGGTGTCGAAGTTCATCCGGGACGAGCGGCTCCGCACCGTCCTGAGCTTCCATCCGCTGCTGGTGGGCGGCAACCCGTTCTCCGCCAGCGCCATCTACGCGCTGATCGCCTGGCTCGAGCGCAAGGGCGGCGTGCATTTCGCCATGGGCGGCACCGGCGAACTCGTCCGCGGCATGGCCGGGTTGATCCGCGACCAGGGCAACACGCTGCGCTGCAACGCCGAAGTCGCCGAGATCACCGTCGAGAACGGCACCGCCACCGGCGTCCGCCTGGCCAGCGGCGAGATGCTACGCGCCGACCTCGTCGTCTCCAACGCCGACGCTTCCTTCACCTACCGTCGCCTCATCGCCCCCGAGCACCGCCGCCGCTGGACCGACCGCAAGATCGAGCGCGCGCGTCACTCCATGGGCCTCGTGGTCTGGTATTTCGGCACCGACCGTCAGTGGAACGACGTGCAGCACCACACCATCCTGCTCGGCCCCCGGCATCGGCCCTTGCTGGACGACATCTTCAAGCATCGGCATCTCGCCGAAGATTTCAGCCTGTATCTGCACCGCCCGACCATGACCGACCCCAGCTTGGCCCCGCCGGGCTGCGACGCGTTCTACGTGCTGTCCCCGGTGCCGAACCTCGAGAGCGGCACCGACTGGGCGCAGCAGGCCGAGCCCTACCGCGCTGCCATCCAGGCCGAGTTGGAACGCACTGTGCTGCCCGGCCTCGGCGCCCACATCGTCAGCTCGAAGATCATGACCCCCGCCGATTTCGAGACCCGGTTGCTGTCCCATGCCGGGGCCGCCTTCGCGATGGAGCCGCTGTTGACGCAAAGCGCCTGGTTCCGCCCGCATAATCGCAGCGAGGACGTGAAGAACCTGTATCTCGTTGGCGCCGGCACCCATCCGGGCGCCGGCCTTCCGGGCGTGCTGTGCTCGGCGAAAGTGCTCGATCGCCTTATCCCGGTGGTAGCCCATGCGTGACATCGACCCGGCCGACCTGGCTGCCTGCCGTGCCCTGCTCGATGGCGGATCACGCAGCTTCTACGCCGCCTCCCTCCTGCTGCCCGCCCGCGTGCGCCATCCGGCCACCGCGCTCTACGCCTTTTGCCGGGTCGCCGACGACCTCATCGATGATGGCGACCCGCCGGTAGCCCTTGCCGAACTGCACCGCCGCCTCGACGGCATCTACGCCGATTGTCCCGCCGATCACCCGGAGGATCGCGCCCTCGCCGCCGCCGTCGTCATGTACGGCATGCCCCGCCTGCTGCTCGACCGCCTGCTGGAAGGCTTCGCCTGGGACGCCGAGGGTCGTCGCTACGCCGACTTGCCTGCGCTCGAACACTACGCCGCCCGCGTCGCCGGCACCGTCGGCGCTATGATGGCCGTGCTCATGGGCATCCGCGACCCGGCCGCCCTGGCTCGCGCCTGCGACCTCGGCGTCGCCATGCAGCTCACCAACATCGCCCGCGACGTCGGCGAGGATGCCCGCGCCGGCCGCCTCTATCTGCCGCTCGACTGGCTCCGCGACGCCGGCCTGTCCTCGGACGCGTTCCTTGCGCGGCCCGAACCGTCCCCGGCGCTGGCCGCCATCGTCGCCCGCCTGCTCGATGCCGCCGAAACGCTCTACCGCCGCGCCGACACCGGTATCGCCGCCCTGCCGCTCGCCTGCCGCCCCGGCATCTTCGCCGCCCGGCACCTCTACGCCGCGATCGGTCATCAGGTGATCCGCAACGGCTGCGATTCCATCACCAGCCGCGCCCGCGTTCCCCGCCGCCATAAGCTGCGCCTCGCCGGTCACAGCCTGGCCGCCGCTGCCCGCAGCCGGATGCCGATGGCCGATCCGCCACTGCTGGCCACGGCCGATCTCGTGCTCGCCGCCGTTGCGGCGGCACCGCGTCAGCGCCGGGCCAGTACGGCCGATCGCGTGGTCTGGGTCATGACCCTGTTCGGCGAGCTGGACGAGCGTCAGGCCCGGCGGCTCTGACCCGGCCTTCCTAACCACCCGTGATCAAGTACGAATTCTTAATTTTTCTCGGACTTGGCTTGATCCTCGGCGTCGCCGAACTCATCTCCGTTCGCCGAGCCATTCGGCGCGCGCGCGATGCCGAGGCTACCCCGCCCCGACACCCCGACCCTTGATGGCGCCGTAACTCCTCCAACAGGGAGCACGTCGATGCCACGCTGGTCTAAAATCGTCATCGGCGTTGCCGTGGTTCTCGTCGTGACGATCGGGGTGGGCGTCGCAATCGTCTGGAGCAAGCTGCCGGAACTTGTCGCCGACCGCGCCAGCAAGGCGACCGGCCGCGCGGTGCAGATCGGCGCGCTGACGCTGTCGCCGGGTCGCTGGGTCGGCGTCGAATTGCACGATGCCAGCATCGCGAACCTGCCGGGCGGTACGCGCCCGCAGATGGCAACCTTGGGCAGCCTCACCGGCGAGGTCGAGCTGTGGCCACTGCTGCATGGAACGATCGTCGCCCGCGCCGTGCAGGTGCAAAAGGCCGACATCCTGCTCGAGAAAGTCGGTGAGCAGCCCAACTGGCGCAATGGTCCCAAGAAGCCGGAGAAACCCGGTGGCGGCCGGGCCAGCTTTCCCACCATCTTGGACGCGGTGCTCGACGGCGCCGTGACGTTCCGCACCTCGGGCGGGAGCGCCCTCACGACCCGGCTGGACCAGGTCAAGCTGGAGGCAGCGGCTGCCGATCAACCGGCCCGCGTCACCGGGCCGGGCTCCTATCATGGCGCTCCGGTCGTGATGGATCTGAAGCTCGGCTCCTACGATCAGCTACACGATGTCGCGACGCCGTTCCCGACCGACATCACGCTGACCTCCGGCGATACGGTGCTGCATTTCATCGGCACCATGACTAAGCCGCTGGACGTGGACGGTGCCGACGGACATCTCAGCCTGCTCGCGCCGACGCCTGAGCCGCTGGAGAAGATCGCCGGCATCGATCCCACGCCTGCACCCAAGCTGCGCCTCGAGGGCGCGTTCCAGCACGATGCCGACCTCTGGAAGCTCGAGCAGGCCAAGGGCGCGCTGGGCGAGGCGGAGTTGGAAGATGGCACCCTCGCGTTGCAGGAGGGCAGCACGACCCCGCCGAAGACGCCGGACAAGATCGATCTCGCGTTGTGGTTCGCCAGGATCGACGCGGACCGGCTAATGGCCGAGTTCAAGAGTGGCAGCGGTGGTGGTGATGACAAGGGCAGCGGCTTCGTGCCGGAGGCCGAGCCCAACCCGCAAGTCACTGCCAAGCTGGAAGCGGCCGAGCTGAGCTACGACAAGATCCGGCTCACTAGATTGAAGCTTTCCGCCGCGATCGAGCCCAAGCTGATCAAGCTGGACGAAATGTCGTTTGGTGCATTGGGCGGCACGGTGCGGCTGGACGGCCGCATCGAGGCCGAGGCGGACGGCAAGAGCGGCGCGGTCAGCGCGACCGTGTCCGGCACCGGGCTCGAGGTGGCGGAACTGCGTCAGGCGCTCGGCGCCGGACATCTGCCGTTGACGGGCCGGGTCGACCTGCATGCGGTGGCGGAGGGCGTGGGGCACAGCGCGGCCGCGGCGCTGAAAGCCGGGCGTGCCTCGATGGTGGCGACCATGGCGGGCGGCAGCGTCTCGGCGCAGATCGTCAAGCTGGCCTCCACGGATGTGACCGGGCTGCTGACGTCGTCGCGGACCATGGTGGGGCTGGACTGTTTATTGGCGGTGGCCGAAGTGCGGGGCGGCGTCGCGTTCGTCGGCCCGCTACGGCTTCGCTCGGGCGATGGAACGGTTGTCGCCCGGGGCCGCGTTGATCTGTTGGGGAAAGCGCTGGATGTGACCGTCGCCAGCGAGAGCGCGACCACCGGAGCTTTGGCGCTGGATGTTCCAGTGCGAGTCAGCGGATCGTTCGACGATCCCACCATCCGCCCTGCCGGTGCCACCGCCGGCCGAGCCGCTTTAGCAGGCGGGTCCGCCGCCGCGCCGCTCCGGGCCTACGCGCAACGCAGTAGCTGCGCGCGGTAGAGCCCGGCGGTCGGGACGTTTACTTCGGCGTGCTGAGATGCGCCGAAATCAGCTTGTTCATCTCGAACATCGAGACTTCCTTCTTGCCGAACACCGCCTCTAGCTTCTGGTCGGCGACGATCTGACGACCGTCCTTCGGGCTCTGCAGCTTGTTGGCCTTGATGTATTCCCAGATCTTGCTGACCACCTGCCCGCGCGGAAAAGTCCCGGCACCGATGATCGCCGCCAGATCGTCCGAAGGCTGCAGCGGCTGCTGCAAGGCATTCGGTTTGCTGCCCGGCGCCGGTTCGTCGATCTTCTTGCCCTTCGGCACTGCCTTCGAAGCAGCCTTCGGCTCGGCTTTCGCTTCAGCCTTTGGGGCGGCCTTCTTTGCCGGCTTCGGGGTCTCGACCGGCTCTTCGGCCGGCTCTTTGGCCTCAGTCTTACGCGGAGCTTTTGTCATGTTCTGCGGCATTCCCGAGATATATGACTTCAGATTACATGCAGTCCAAACCAAAAGGCCAGGGCTGAACCGGACAGATTACAACTACAGTCTTCCGTCGTAATGATCACGGCCGTGTTGTTCCAAGTCAGGCTTCGCCGCACAGCGCGGTCTAGGAGGCCGTTTGCTGTCGCGTCGCCAGCACCATGTCCGGCCAGTGCCGCGCATCGCCCGGCGCAAAGATCACCCGTAGGCGGACCAGCGCCGGCAGCATCGCCTCCGCCCACTCGCTGCGCCATCCCGCAGCGCCCCAGTAAGACAACTCCACCCGTTGCGCGCCGCGCAGCAATTCCGCCTCCCGCGGCGCCGGTGCGGGACCGAGCGGCCGACCCGGCCGGCGCGGCGTCCAGCGCAGCACAACGGTGCCGCCGGTGATCCCGACCGCCATGTCGGCCGCGCCGCCGCCGGCAGCGTCCGGCATCCGGCTCGAGAACGTCATTCGACCTGGCGAGCCTCGCAACGGCACGATCCCGGGCCCGCCCGCATCGGCCTCGGCGATCAGCCGCCGCAACGCCCGGTTCACCGCATCGTAATCGCCGGTCTTGCCCAGCACGGCATCCTGCCGCTGCGCCGCCTGCAGCGCGAAGCTGACGCCGCCGTACAACACGCCGATGATCAGCCCCAGCACGGCGACCCCGACCAGGACCTCCAGCAGCGTGAACCCACCCTGGCGCGGCCTCACTTCGTCGTGGCCGCCACCAGCCGTTCCGTCTGCAGCGTGACCTGCCGCGTGTTGCCGCCGACGCCGTCCCACGTCACCGTGACCTGCACCGACATCAGCTGCGGCCCGCCCTCGCGCGCGCCGGCCACCACTGGCGAGACGGCCGAGCGCCACCGGAATCCACCACCATCGTCGCCGGACGCGATCGCCGCCACCGGGGCCGCCGCCGTCGCGGCCAGGCGCGAGCGGGCGCGGAACAACGCTTCCTCGGTCCGGGTGGCGCTGCCGGCGGTCCGCAATCCGTCAACCGTGCCGTTGACCACGGCGCCGAGCGACAGCGCCGCGATGACGAACGCCACCATCACCTCGAGCAGCGACATGGAACCCCTCTCGCCCGTCCGGTCACGCCCCCGGCTCCCGCCAGCTCATGATCCGCCACGTGCCGCGTCCGTCGCCGGCGTTGATGATCGCGTCTGCCGTGCGGCTGAACCGTGCGCCGCCGGGCCCTGCCGCCGTGGCCACGATCTCGACCGCCTGGTTCGTGCGCCCGTTCCCCGCGGCCAACGCGCCTGCTGACACGGTTCCGAGACTTTGCAGGGTGGCCATGACGACCGGGTCGGCATAGGCCGGATTCGGGTCGCTCTCCCACCACAGCGTGAGATGCGGGCGCAACCGGGCCAACAACTCCGGCGTCATGCCCAGCACGGCGCCGAGATCGTCCAGCGAGCGGAACGGCTTTTCCGGCGGCGCCTCGCTGCGCCCGGCGCGGGCGTAATCCGCCGTCTTGGTGTTTAACAGACGCGGCCCGGTCGCCCGCCATTCCAGGATCGCCTGTGCCAGCGCCTCGGCCTTGGCCTTGTCCAGATCGAGTCGTCCGAGCAGTGCCTGCAGCAGCTCCGGCGAGGCGACGTTCGGGTTGATGCGCCCGCTGAGATTGCGGACCGCGATCTCGACCGGCGCGCCCGCCACCGTTGCCCGGAAGCTTCCCTGCGCTGGCCAGCGCACCTCGCCGGCCCCGATGAGGTTGTAGATCGTTCGAAAGATCGCCCCGTCGGCGGCATCCTCGGCGACTGCCGCGTCGCGCAGATTGCCGGCCAGCTGCGCTTCCGTCCGCCCCGCCGACAGCACCCGCGCGCAGACCAGCGCCGGCAGCACGAGGCCCCACATGACGATGAGGAGCGCGAACCCACGCTGCCGCCGGTGGCGGTTAGGTCTTTTGCACCCCCCAGAAGCAGATGCTGCCGGCATGGACCATGTCCTTCATGTTGGCGCGCAGGGCGTTGGGGATCGTATAGGCCCCGATTGGGATGTAGGGCACCTCCTTGAACGCCACCGTCTGCATCTGTTCGCAGATCGCCTTCTGCGCCGCCTCGTCCGGTGCGGCGAACCATTGTTCGCGCAGTTGCTCGAGCGCCGGGCTGTCGGGCCAGCCGAACCAGCCCGCCTTGCCGTTGCCGCGGAGCGGAAGATGGCTGCCGGGGTTGGAGAGCTGCAGCCCGGTCCACGAGGTGCAGAACGAGTTCCAGCCGCCCTCGGCCGCCGGCTTGTCCAGCGCGCGGCGGCCGACCAGCGTGCCCCAATCCATGCTCTGCATGTCGACCTTCAGGCCCAGCTGGGTGAACAGGTCCCGCGCCACCTGCACCATGGGGATGATCGTCACCTGGTCTGTCGGCAGCATCAGCACGATCGTCTCGCCCTTGTAGCCGCTTTCGGCCACCAGCTTCTTAGCCAGCGCCAGGTCACGCTTGCCGGTGAACACCGACATGTCCGCGCCGTTGGCCATCGGGGTGCCCGGCGTGAAGACGCCGCAGGGATTGTGCATCAGCTCGGTCTGGTCGCCGACGATGGCGGTCATGAACTCGTTCTGATCGATCGCCGGCAGCAGCGCCTGCCGCAGCTTCTCGTTGTCGAACGGCGGCTGCGTGTGGTTGAGCGCGATCACCGCCGGCTGGGCCAGCGTGTATAGATTGGTGATCTGGATGTTTTTGTCCCGCCGCATGTTGGGCAGCAGGTCGATCAGCGGGTATTCCAGCCAGTCGACCTCGCCGGTCTGCAGCGCGCCGGCGGCGGTCGCCGGGTCGGGGATGACCTTCCATTCGACGCGGTCGACATGGGCCACCTTGCCGCCGGCCCAGAACGACGGCGGCTCCGACCGCGGCACGTATTTCTCGAACTTCGCATACGCGTAATGCGACCCGGCGATCCGCTCCTCCGCCAGGAAGCGGAACGGCCCGCTGCCGGTAGCGTCGGTGATCTGGGTGAAGGCATCGGTGTCAGCGATGCGCTGCGGCATGATCATGCAGATGTCGGGGCCACCGAGCGCGAACGTCATCAGCGGGAACGGGGTCTTCAGCCGGATCTGGAAGCGCTTGTCGTCGAGCACGCGGATCTCGTCGGTCACCGACATCAGCTTCTGGCCGAAGCCCTTGCGCTTGGCCCACCGCTTGATCGAGCTGACGCAGTCGATCGCGCGCACGGGCTGGTCGTCGTGAAACAACAGGCCGTCGCGCAGCGTGAACACCCAGGTCAGCTGGTCGGCGCTGACCTCGTGACCGCGGACCATCTGCGGCTGCGGCTGCAGGGCCTCGTCGATGCCGTAGAGCGTGTCGTAAACGAGAAACCCGTGGGTGAGGGCGACGGTGGCCGTGGTCCAGACCGGGTCGATGCTGGAAAGGTCGGCCTGGGGGACGAAGCGGATGGTCTTGCCGGGAGTGGCGGCGCGACTTGGCCGGATCAAGCCGGAACCGGCGATGGCAGCACTGGCTGCAAGGAAATTTCTACGACGCAAGGCACTCTCCGCAAGACTGACCTGCCTTAGCCTGCAAAGCCCATGCTAAGAGCGTCAAGCGTTGGCCGGGCGTTCCAGGCGTATTACCGCAACGGTGATCGCCAGGATGACCGTGGTCACTACCGGCAATGCTGGCAAGCCGATCGGAACCGTCGGCAGTAGCCGCCCCGCGACGTCCCACCCCGACAGCGCAGCGCCCGCCACGTAACAGGCCAGCGCCAGCACCGGCCAGCCGAATCGGGTCGCGGCGGGTTGCGTCGGTTTGTCCGGCGACACCAGGCCGAACGCGATGTTGGCCGTCGTGCCGGTGAAATACGTCGTCGAGACCGCATGCACGCCGATGCGGTGTGCCACCGCGCTCTGCATCCCCATGCCTACCGCTGCGGCCCCGATCAGCCCGAACCGCAGCCCGCCCGTCGCATGCCGATCCCATAACAACGCGAACCCTAGCAACACGGTCGCCTGCAGCGCCAGCGTGAGCAGGAAGCGGCCCTTGCTCGGCGAGCGCCGCAGCAACGAGGCGCCGATCAGCACGCCGCCGAAGAAGCCGCCGAACGCACAGGCATTCCGAACCGACGCTGCCAGGTCGCCCTCGCCGAGGCTGCGCCCCAGCAGCGCCAGATTGCCCGTCATCGCCGACGGCAACACCTCTCCGAGGAAGCGGTAACACAAGACGTCCAGATACCCCGATCCGACGCTGGCCAACATCAACCCGGCCGCGATCGGCTTGCGCGACTTCATCCCCGGCGGGGAATCCTGAACGGCAGCATCGCTTGCACCCAAGGCGCCGTGAACCGGTCCATCACTAGGCTCTCATGCACCGCATGCACGCGCTCGCCCAGCAGCCGCGTCTCGATCACGGAGCGGGAGTAGAACGGCGCATCCTCCAGCCGCTGCCGCAGCCTCGGCTGCGATTGCGCGTCGCACCGCGTGCGCGGGTGCAGGCCCCACAGCGTGCGGGGCAGGGGAGCCGAGGGTGGGGAGGCGAACTCCTCGATCTTGCCGGTCCCGTCGATCTTCAACGCCAGATCCTGTCGCCCGCCGACCCGGCGGTTCGCGTTATACAAGATGATCGCGCCGTCTTTGGTGGGCGCGCGGCACCAATCCCATTCGTGGAAGTCCCGCTCCAGCGGGCGGTCGCCCTCGTTGCTGTCGAGATAGCCGGTGCCGAACCAGGACAGCCCGGGCTTGCTCATCGTCACCTCGACCTGAGCCGACGGCGCGATCGGCGACCAGCGGTGCCGCCCGCCGGCATCGAGGGTGAAGCTGCGCCGGGTCAGCGCATTGGGGGTGACCTTCACCACGCCGGACAGGCGCGACGGGATCGGGGCGGTCACCTCCTCGATCCAGATCGTCAGCGATGTGCCGTCCCAATGCAGCGCGCTCGGCCCGATGGTGAGGTGGTTGTCGCTGCGGGTGAGCTTGGTGCGGCCGCGTTCCGTCATCGCCCAGCGCTTCGGCCGGCCGTAGAGCGCCACGTTGAGGCTGCAGAACTGCTCCGGGTCAGCCGGCGTCTTGCGGCGCGACCAGGCGTAGAACGGCGAGAACACGCTGCCGATGAAGGCGATGATCGTGATGCCGTGCCGCCCGTCCGCGCTCAGAGCGTCGACGTACCACCAGCGGTAGCCGTCATGCGGGACCGACCGATCGAACCGAGGTCCGCCATCAGCGCCGACGCCGCCAGCCGTCCGGACAGCGCCGCCATCGGCACCCCGGCTCCAGGGTGCGCCCCGCCGCCCGCCAGGTACAGGCCCCGCACCGCCGTCCGGCTCGCCGGCCGCTTGAAGCTCGCCGTCCCCCCATGCACCGCCGGGCCGTAGAGCGCTCCCCCCGTCGCCGGGAACAGCGCCTCGAACGCGGTTGGACCGGTCGTCGTCATGGCTGGTTTCTTCAGCCGCAGCCCGCTCTGCCCCATCAACTCCCATGCATCCCCCCTGCATTTTTCGATTTCCGCGTCCGTCATCGCTCGGACGTCGCCGGTCGGCGGCGCGTTGATCAACACGAGTAGCCGCTCGGGTCCGCCGGGTTCGCCGGCATCCCCGCGGTCCTGCGCGCAGACATAGACAGTCGGCTCGCGCGCCATGCCGCCGCGACCGAGCGCGTCGAACTCCGCTTTATAGTCGCGCGAGAAGAACACGCTGTGCCGCACCAGCGGAAAGCCCTCGACCTCGGCCACGCCCGTCCAGGTCAGCGCCGACAGCGACCGCTCCGCCGGCTTCTGCCGCGGCACCGCGCGTTGCACGGTCGGCCCGAAGCGGCCCGCCGCGATCGCCTGCGGGTCCGCATTGGCGATCACGGCATCGGCGGCCACCATCTCGCCGCTCTCCAAGCGGACCCCGCTGACCCGCCCTGCCTGCGTCGCGATCTCGGCGACGTCGGCGCCGTAGCGGATCTCCGCCCCGCCCGCCGTCGCCAACCCGGCCAGCGCACGCGCCAAGGCATGCATGCCGCCATCCACGTACCAGACGCCCTGCTGCTCCACGTCCGCGACCAGCATCAGCGTCGCCGGCGCGAGAAAAGGCGAGGAGCCGCAATAGGTGGCATAGCGGCCGAACAACTGCCGCAGCCGCGGATCGCGGAAATGCGTGCCGAGTTCGCCCCACAGGCTCGCGAACGGCTTGATCGCCAGCAGGTCCTTGGGCCGGACGGACAGGGCGAGCGAGGCCATGCTGGGCCGCTCGCCTCGGATGAACGGCCCTTCGAGTGTCTTGTAAATCCGCTGCGCCGCCGCGCAGAACGACCGAAACCCGCGTGCTTCGGCCGGCCCGGCAAACGCCTCGATCGCGGCGGCGGACTGCTCGGGGTCGGCAAACAGGTCCAGCCGATCCGCGCCCCAGGCATGCCGCGCCAACACCCCGGCCTGCGTCAGCCCGATTGCCTCGTCCAGTCGCATACCGCAGTCGGCGAACAGCGCCTCGAACACCCAGCGCATGGTGAACACGGTGGGTCCCGCGTCGATCGCCCGGCCGTCGACGCTGACCTGCCGCATCTTGCCGCCCGGTGCCGCCGCCCGCTCGAGCACCGTCACGCCGACGCCGCGATGCGCCAACAGCGCCGCCGCCGCCAGGCCGCCCATTCCCGCCCCGATGACGACGACCTGCGCTTGATGAGGAATGACTTGACCCTTGTGTCAGGTTAGGCTGACACTCATTGCAGACAAATAAAGTTGACACAACGGAGTGGGGACGTGATGGACGTGATGACGCGCATCGAGCGGGCGTTACAAGCCGCCCTCGCCCGGACGGGCCAGCCAGGGTGCCCGCCACGCCTCGGCCAGGCCATGCACCACGCGGTGTTTCCCCGTGGCGCCCGTATCCGCCCGCGCCTGACCTTGGCCGTCGCCGCCGCCTGCGGCGAGGACGCGCCTGCCGTTTCCGACGCGGCGGGCATCGCGATCGAACTGATGCACTGCGCCTCGCTCGTCCATGATGACCTCCCATGTTTCGACGATGCCGACACCCGCCGCGGCCGCCCCAGCGTGCATCGTGCCTTTGGTGAGCCGCTGGCCGTGCTGGCCGGCGATGCATTGATCGTGCTGGCCTACCAGACGCTCGCGCATGGCGCGGTCACGCAGCCCCTGCGCTTGGGTCAACTCGTGTTGACACTCGGCCAGGCCGTGGGTGTGCCCTGCGGCATCGTCGCCGGTCAGGCCTGGGAGTGCGAGCCGATGGCCGATCTGGCGCAATACCAGCGCGAGAAAACCGGCGCGCTGTTCGCGGCGGCGACCGTGTCCGGCGCGATCGCCGCCGGCGCCGAGGGCGAGCCCTGGCGCGCGCTGGGCGCCGCACTGGGTGAAGCGTTCCAGATCGCCGACGACATCCTCGACGCCACCTCCGACGCCCTGACGCTCGGCAAGCCAGTGGGCCAGGACTTGGCTCATGCCCGGCCGAGCGCCGTCACCCAGTTCGGGCTCGACGGCGCGATCATCCACTTGCGGCATCTCGCGGAGGCAGCCGTCGATGCGGTGCCGCCCTGCCTCGGTCAAAGTGCGCTACGCAGTCACATTCTGTCCGAGACGCTGCGCCTGATCCCGCAGGAACTCGCTTTGTCCGCGGCGTGACTTCGTTTTCGTTTCCCTCTCCTGCCAGCGGGAGAGGGTTGGGGTGAGGGTGGCTGGTTCCGTAGATCCGAGTTTTCCGCCTGTTGCCCCGCCTTCGCCAAGCCCTCTCCCGCCAGCGGGTGAGGGCTTGCGAGGTCGGCTTTCCGCCTGGCGTGACCGCACTCTCGCCAGCCCCGACTTCCGCACCTGGGCCGCGCGCTTCCCGCTCACGCGCCCGATCGCGCGCCGTCGCTCGCGGGCGCTGTTCGACCTGTGCGCCGGCTTTGCCTACTCGCAGATCCTGCAAAGCTGCGTCTCGCTCGACCTCTTCGCCATCCTTCATGCCGGCCCGCGCACGCCCGCCGCCTTGGCCGCGCAGATCGGCCTGACCCCCGAGCGCACGGAGCGCCTGTGCGAGGCCGCCGCCGGGCTGAAGCTGCTGCGCCGCCGAGGCACGGCCTATGGGCTGGGCCCGCTCGGCGCCGCCATGGTGGGCAATGACGGCGTCGCCGCCATGGTGCGGCATCACGCCATCCTCTACCGCGACCTGGGTGACCCGGTTTCCTTGTTCCGCGCCGGCAAGGGCGGCACCGGCCTGGCCGCCTACTGGCCTTACGGCGCCACCCCCGACCCGGCTGCCCTCGGAACCGCCGACGTCGCTGCCTACTCGACGCTGATGGCCGACTCGCAGCCGCTGGTCGCCGCCGAGATCCTGGCCGCCTACGATGTCGGCCAGCATCGTAGCCTGCTCGACATCGGCGGCGGGGAGGGGGCGTTCCTCCAACAGGCCGCCGCCCGCGCGCCGAAGCTGGCGCTCAACCTGTTCGACCTTCCGCCTGTCGCTGCCCGCGCCGCCACCCGGCTCGGTGCCCGCGTGACCGCCACCGGCGGCGACATGCGGCGCGACCCGTTGCCAGCCGGGGCCGACCTGCTCACCCTGATCCGCGTCATCCATGATCATGACGACGCCGCGGCGATGGACATCCTCCGGGCCGCCCGAGCCGCGATGCTGCCCGACGGCACGCTGTTGCTCGCTGAACCGATGCTGGAGGCGCCCGGTGCCGAAGCGGTCGGCGCTTACTTCATCCTTTACCTGCTCGCCCTGGGCAGTGGCCGTCCGCGGCGTCAAGCCGAGTTGACGACCATGCTGCACGCCGCCGGGTTCAGCCGCGTGCGGTTGCAGGCCACTGGTAACCCGCTGATCACCAGCCTGCTCGTTGCTCGAGTTTGACACGATGTGTAAATGTTGATTGACAACTCTTGTCGTCAGTCTAGGCTGACAGTTAGCGCCATAATGGCGGCCCAGTAATGGCAGACCAGAATGGCGGCCTGCCAATGGCCGCTCTCGGAGGACAGCGCATGGATGCTCTAGCCGTTGTCCTCAATGCTCCCCTCGACCTGACCCTGCGTGCCCTGCCGCTCGATCCAGCCGGCGCCGACGACGTGGTCGTCGACATCGATTTCAGCGGCGTCAGCGCCGGTACCGAGCGCCTGCTGTGGTCCGGCGCCATGCCGCCGTTTCCCGGCATGGGCTATCCACTGGTTCCCGGCTACGAGTCGATTGGCCGCATCAACGGCGGCGCCCGCAATGGCGAGCGGGTGTTCGTCCCCGGCGCCCGCTGCTTCGGCCCTGTCCACGGCTTGTTCGGCGCCACCGCCTCGCGCGTGGTGGTGCCCGCCAGCCGTGCCCTCTCGCTAGACGGTATTGCGGACGATCACGGCATCCTGCTCGCACTCGCCGCCACCGCGCAGCACGCGCTGGCCGGCTTCGCCCTTCCGGAGTTGATCGTCGGTCACGGCGTGCTCGGCCGCCTGCTCGCGCGCTTGGCCGTTCTGGCCGGCAACAGCCCGACCGTCTGGGAGCGCAACCCGGTCCGTGCCGAAGGCGCAGTCGGCTATACCGTGCTCGATCCCGACGCCGACAAGCGCCGCGACTACCGCGCCATCTACGACGCGTCCGGCGATGCCGCGCTGCTCGATGCGCTGATCATGCGCCTGGCGCCCGGCGGCGAGATCGTGTTGGCCGGGTTCTATTCCGACCGTCCATCCTTTGCCTTCCCGCCCGCCTTTATGCGCGAAGCCCGCTTCCGCATCGCCGCCCAGTGGCAGCCCGGAGACCTCGTCGCCGTCCGCGATCTCGCCGCTTCCGGCGCGCTCGACCTCAGTGGACTGATCACCCACCGCGCCCCGGCCGAGACCGCGCCGGACGCGTACCGCACCGCATTCGAAAATCCCGACTGTCTCAAGATGGTCTTGGATTGGAAGGCATCAGCATGAACGCCATCACGCCTAACGCAATGACCGAGGCACTCCGTTCCGAGGCCGAGATCGAGCCCGACGCGCCATCCACCGGCCCGGTCAAGAAAGAGACCCAGGTCATCGCCATCTACGGCAAGGGCGGGATCGGCAAGAGCTTCACCCTCGCCAACCTCAGCTACATGATGGCGCAGCAGGGCAAGCGCGTGCTGCTCATCGGCTGCGACCCCAAGAGCGACACCACCTCCTTGCTGTTCGGCGGCCGCTCCTGCCCGACCATCATCGAGACCTCGTCCAAGAAGAAGGCCGCCGGCGAGAAGGTCACGATCTCGGACGTCTGCTTCATCCGCGACGGCGTGTTCGCCATGGAGCTCGGTGGCCCCGAGGTCGGCCGCGGCTGCGGCGGGCGCGGCATCATCCACGGCTTCGAGCTGCTGGAGAAGCTCGGCTTCCACCAGTGGGACTTCGACTACGTCCTGCTCGACTTCCTCGGCGACGTGGTCTGCGGCGGCTTCGGCCTGCCGATCGCCCGCGACATGTGCCAGAAGGTGATCGTCGTCGGCTCCAACGACCTGCAGTCGCTCTACGTCGCCAACAACGTCTGCTCGGCGGTGGAATACTTCCGCAAGATGGGCGGCAATGTCGGCGTCGCCGGCCTGGTCATCAACAAGGATGACGGCACCGGCGAGGCGCAGGCCTTCGCCGCCGCCGCCGGCATCCCGATCCTGGCCGCGATCCCGGCCAACGAGGACATCCGCCGCAAATCCGCCAATTACGAGATCGTCGGCCGACCCGGCGGTGAATGGGCTTCCATCTTCGAGGACCTCGCCGAGCAGGTCGCCACCGCCCCGCCGCTGCGTCCGACCCCGCTGACGCAGGATGGATTGCTCGGCCTGTTCAAGGGCGAGGCCGTCGGCCGCGGCTACACGCTGACGCCGGCCACCGAGGCCGACATGTGCGCCGACGTCCGCCTGGTCCGTCCGTCCCTCGAAGTGGTTTACGAGGGCGCATAGGCCGATGGACGCGCTGCCTCCCAGCACCGGTAGCTGCCACGCGGGTCGCGAGACCATGCTGTCGGCCGCTCGCTCGGCCGGCAAGAGCGCGGTGCTCGAACGGCTGGCCTCCGACTATCCGCAGGGGCCGCACGATCAGCCGCAATCCATGTGTCCGGCCTTTGGGTCGCTGCGTGTCGGGCTGCGGATGCGCCGGGTCGCGACGATCCTGTGCGGCTCCGCCTGCTGCGTTTATGGGCTGACGTTCACCTCGCATTTCTACGGTGCGCGTCGGACCGTAGGCTACGTGCCGTTCAATTCCGAGACGCTGGTGCGCGGCCAACTCTACGAAGACATTCGCGATGCCGTCTATGCGCTGGCCAAGCCGGCCGACCTGGACGCGATCGTGGTGATCAACCTCTGCGTCCCGACCGCGTCGGGCGTGCCGCTGGACCGGCTGCCCAAGCAGATCGACGGCGTGCGCGTGATCGGGATCGACGTGCCGGGCTTCGGCGTGCCGACCCATGCGGAGGCCAAGGACGTGCTGGCCGGCGCCATGCTGCGCTTCGCCCGACTCGAGGCGGAGCAGGGTCCCGTCGCCCGTCCGCGTGGTGCCAGCGACCTGCCGACCGTGGCGTTGCTGGGCGAGATCTTTCCCGCGGATCCGCCAGGTATCGGCGCCATGCTGGCCCCCATGGGTCTGGCGCTCGCCCCACCGACGCCGGCGCGCGAGTGGCGCGACCTGTATGGCGCGCTCGATTGTGCCGTCGTGGGCGCGGTGCATCCGTTCTACACCGCGTCGATACGCGAGTTCGCGGCGGCCGGCCGGCCGATCGTGGGCTCCGGCCCGGTTGGCCTCGAAGGCACCGAAGCGTGGCTCGAGACGATCGGCCTTGCCGCCAACATCTCGTTCGAGCAGCGCGACGCAGCCCGGGCCAAGGCGCTGCCCGCCATCCGCGCGGCGCTCGAAGCCAACCCGATCCGCAACCGCATCACCCTCTCCGGCTACGAGGGCTCCGAGTTGCTGACCGCCCGTCTGTTGGTCGAGGCCGGCGCCGAAGTGCCGTATGTCGGCACTGCGTGCCCGAAGACCGAATGGGCGCAGGCTGATCTCGACTGGCTCGAGGCGCGCGGCACCCACGTGCAGTTCCGTGCTTCGCTGGAGCAGGACACCCAGGCGATGCTGGAAGTGAAGCCTGACCTCGCCGTCGGCACCACGCCGCTGGTGCAGAAGGCCAAGGAACTCGGCATCCCGGCGCTTTACTACACCAACATGGTGTCCGCCCGGCCGCTGTTCGGCGCGGCGGGTGCCGGGTCGCTGGCTGCGATCGTGGCGGCGCAGATCGGCAGTGCGCCGCGCTTCGCTCGCATGGTGTCGTTCTTCCAGGGCGTCGGCACAGAGGCGACCGCCGGTTACGGCACCACTGGCGTGCCGACCGAACCCGCCGGCTTTCGTGACCGTCAGCGCAAGATGCGGGCGGCCAAGGTGAAGTCCGAATCCGCGGTGGGCACCTGATGCTCGTCATCGATCACGACCGCGCCGGCGGCTACTGGGGCGCCGTTTACGCCTTCACCGCGGTCCGCGGTCTGCGCGTCGTCATCGACGGCCCGGTCGGCTGCGAGAACCTGCCGGTCACGGCGGTGCTGCACTACACCGACGGGCTGCCGCCGCATGAATTGCCGGTCGTGGTCACCGGGCTGTCGGAAGAGAACCTATCGAGCACCGGCACCGAGGGTGCGCTGAGCCGGGCCGCCGGCAGCCAGGACCAGGAGCTGCCCGGCGTGGTCGTCACCGGCTCCATCGCCGAGATGATCGGCGGCGGCGTGACACCCGACGGCAGCAACCTGCTGCGCTTCATCCCGCGCACCATCGACGAGGACCAGTGGCAGTGCGCCGACCGCGCGCTGTATTGGCTGTGGACCGAGTTCGGCGCCAAGCGCGCGCGCAAATACGTCCGCAAAGAAGGCGACGCCCCGCGCGTCAACCTGATCGGGCCGATGTACGGCACGTTCAACATGCCGTCCGACTTGGCCGAGATCCGCCGCCTGGTCGAAGGCATCGGCTGCACCGTCAACCTCGTCTTCCCGCTCGGCTCGCATCTCGACGAGGTGCCGCAGCTGGCCCAGGCCGACATCAACATCTGCCTGTATCGAGAATTCGGCCGCATGCTGTGCGAGGAACTGGGCAAGCCCTACCTCCAGGCACCGATCGGCCTGCACGCGACGACCAACTTCCTGCGCAAGATCGCCGAACTGACCGGCCTCGATGCCGAGCCGTTCATCGAGCGCGAGAAGCACACCACCATCAAGCCGGTGTGGGACCTGTGGCGCTCCGTCACCCAGGATTTCTTCGCCTCCGCCACCTTCGGCGTCGTCGCCACCCGCACCTACGAGCACGGGCTGGTCGGCTTTCTCGAAGGCGAACTCGGCCTGCCCTGCGCCTTCCACTTCGGCCGCACCGCCGGCGAGAAGCCGGACAACGCCGCCGTTCGCGAGGCGATCCACACCAAGAAGCCGTTGATCATCTATGGCTCCTACAACGAACGCATGTATGCCGCCGAAGCCGGCGGGCGCTCGATGTTCATCCCGGCCTCGTTCCCGGGTGCGGCGATCCGCCGGGCCACCGGCACGCCGTACATGGGCTACGCCGGCGCCACGTACATTACCCAGGAGTTCTGCAACGCGCTGTTCGACGCGCTCTTCCACATCCTGCCGCTCGGCACGGAGATGGACAAAGTGGACGCGACGCCGGTGCAGCAGGGCGCCTGGAACGCGGAGCCGTGGGACGAGGCGGCGGCGGCCCTGCTCGACGAGCATGTCGAGCAGGAACCATTCATCGTCCGGATTTCCGCGGCCAAGCGGCTGCGTGAACAGATCGAGCGCGCGGCGCGCGACGCACGGGAAGGGCGGGTCACCGCCGACCGCGTCCGCCAGACGCTCCATGAACTGAGGGGACGGGTGTCATGACCACCCGCCACCCAGGACCCGCCGCATGCAAAACCATGCGGCGGTTTAGCCGGCCCCAGCCGCGCGGGTTGCGCGCGGCGACGACAGTAACGGAGGTGATCCTAAAATGTCGGATGTCCAACTAAGAACGGGCTCGACGTCGGGCCTAACTGATTCCGAAGCCCGCGAGTTCCACAGCATCTTCGTCACGAGCTTCATCATTTTCGTGGCTGTCGCCGTGGTCGCGCACATCCTCGTGTGGTTCTGGCGTCCGTGGCTGCCCGGGCCGAACGGCTACGTGAATTCCTCCATGCTGATGGACGGTCTGTCCGCAGCTAAATCGCTCTTGGGTTAGGAGACGAACAAATGTGGCGTGTTTGGCTGCTTTTCGATCCCCGCCGTGCCCTCGTGGCGCTGTTCACGTTCCTCTTCGTCCTTGCGCTCCTGATCCACTTCATCCTGCTCAGCACGAGCCGGTTCAACTGGCTCGAGGGCCCCGCCCGCGCTGGCGCCATGTCGCAGATGACGCCGCTTCCGGGCGGTCAGGCTCTGCCGTCGCCGGCTTCCCAGCCGACGCCGATTCCCGCACCGCGGTAACTCTAACAATCCAGCGGGACGGACCAAGCCGTCCGTCCCGCTATTACGCCGAATAGAGGTCCAACCCCGATGGCGATGCTCAGCTTTGAGGAAAAATACCGCGTCCGGGGCGGCACCCTGGTCGGCGGGGAACTATTCGATTTCTGGGTAGGTCCGTTCTACGTCGGCTTCTTCGGCGTGATGACCGCCTTCTTCAGCATCATCGGCACGCTGCTGATCATCTACGGCGCCGCCATCGGCCCGACCTGGAACGTATGGCGAATCAACATTCCGCCCCCGGATTTGTCGGTCGGCCTCGGCTTCGCGCCGCTGCGTGAGGGCGGCCTGTGGCAGATCATCACCATCTGCGCCATTGGTGCCTTTGTCTCCTGGGCGCTGCGCCAGGCCGAAATCTCCCGCAAGCTCGGCATGGGCTATCACGTGCCGGTCGCGTTCGGCACCGCCGTGTTCGCCTACATCACCCTGGTGGTCATTCGACCCGTTCTCATGGGCGCCTGGGGCCATGGCTTCCCGTACGGGATCCTCAGCCACCTCGATTGGGTGTCCAACACCGGCTACCAATACCTGCACTTCCACTACAACCCGGCGCACATGCTCGCGGTGAGCTTCTTCTTCACCACGACCCTCGCGCTCTCCATGCACGGTGGCCTGGTCCTCTCGGCCGTCAACGTACCGAAGGGGCAGGCGGTCAAGACCGCCGAACACGAGAACACCTTCTTCCGCGACACGATCGGCTGGTCGATCGGCACGCTGGGCGTGCACCGGCTGGGCTTGTTCCTGGCGCTGTCGGCCGGGTTCTGGAGCGCGGTGTGCATCGTCATCAGCGGCCCGTTCTGGACCCGCGGCTGGCCCGAGTGGTGGGGCTGGTGGTTGAACCTGCCGATCTGGGCGCATTAACGAAAAGGAAGGGAGGAGCGGGCAATGGCACAATATCAAAATATTTTCACCCGCATTCAGGTCCGCGGCCCGGCCTATGCCGGTGTTCCGCTCAACACGACTGGGTGGACGCGCACGGGCGAACCGTTCTTCATCCATCTGTTCGGCCGCCTCGGCGACGCGCAGGTGGGGCCGATCTATCTCGGCGTCACCGGCATTGCCTCGCTGATCTGCGGCTTCATCGCCTTTGAGATCATCGGCCTCAACATGTGGGCGTCGGTGAACTGGAGCATTGTCGAGTTCGTCCGCCAGCTGCCCTGGCTGGCGCTCGAGCCACCCTCGCCGGCGCTCGGCCTGACCGTGATGCCGCCGTTGGCCGAGGGCGGATGGTGGCTCATGGCGGGCTTCTTCCTCACGGCCTCCGTGATGCTGTGGTGGGTCCGCATCTACACCCGCGCCCGCGCCCTCGGCATGGGAACCCATGTGGCCTGGGCGTTTGCCGCCGCGATCTGGCTTTATCTGGTGCTCGGCTTCATCCGGCCCATCATGATGGGCTCCTGGGGTGAGGCGGTGCCGTTCGGCATCTTCCCGCATCTCGACTGGACGGCCTCGTTCTCCATCCGTTACGGCAACTTGTTCTACAACCCGTTCCACATGCTCTCGATCGTGTTCCTTTATGGCGCCACCCTGCTGTTCGCCATGCATGGAGCGACCGTGCTGGCCACCAGCCGCTTCGGCGCCGAGCGCGAGATCGAGCAGATCCTCGACCGTGGCACCGCCTTTGAGCGCGGCGCCCTGTTCTGGCGCTGGACGATGGGTTTCTGCGCCTCCGCTGAATCTATCCATCGCTGGGCCTGGTGGTTCGCCGTGCTGTGCCCGATCTGCGGCGGCATCGGCATCCTGCTGACCGGCACCGCCGTCGACAACTGGTACCTCTGGGGCGTCAAGCACGGCATCGCACCGCCATATCCGCAAATGTGGGGTCCGATCGTCGACCCGGCCCTGAGCGCGGTGTCCGGGGTGGTACGATGATCCCCGGTCTCGGCCAGGCGCTGGCCGGCGTCGCCGTCGTCGCGGCGGCCCTGCTCACCGTCACCGTTGTCACCACCTTCGACCGCCCGGCGCCGGAGACCGTTCAGCGCGGTTTCCGCGGCGTGGCGATGGGCCTGGTCTACAATCCGCGCGAGGTGCAGACCTACCTGGCGGCCAACAAGATCCCGGCCTCCTTGCCGCAGCTGCCGGCCGCCGGACCCAAGGCGGGCGTGGTGTACAAGAACGTCCAGGTGCTGGGTAACCTCAGCGTCGGGCAGTTCACCCGGCTGATGGCGTCCATCACCACCTGGGTTGCCCCTCAGGGCGGCTGCGCCTATTGCCACAACACGGCCAACATGGCCGAGGACAGCAAGTACACCAAGGTCGTCGCGCGCCGGATGATCCAGATGGTCCAGCACGTCAACGCCGACTACAAGTCGCACGTCCAGGAAACCGGCGTCACCTGCTACACCTGCCATCGCGGCAACCCGGTGCCGGCCAACGTCTGGTTCACCGACCCGCTGCCCAACCGCTTCGGCGGCGGCGTGGCGGCCACCAGCACCGGGGAAGGGCATCCCACGGCGGCGATCAACAACAGCGCGCTGCCATACGACCCGTTCACCCCGATGCTCGAGAACGCGGCTGATATCCGCGTGCAGGGCGAGCAGGCCTTGCCGGGCACCAACCGGCACTCGATCCAGCAGACCGAGTGGACCTACGCCCTGATGGTGCACTTCTCGCAATCTCTCGGCGTCAACTGCACCTACTGCCACAACTCCCGCTCCTTCGGAGATTGGTCGCAGAGCACGCCGCAGCGGGTGACCGCCTGGTATGGCATCGACATGGTGCGCAACCTCAACGACCAGTACCTCAACTCGTTGGGTGGCGTGTTTCCGCCGGCGCGACTCGGGCCGCACGGCGACGTTGCCAAGGTGAACTGCGCCACCTGTCACAACGGCGTCTACAAGCCGCTGTTCGGGGTGAGCATGGTCAAGACGTTCCCGGAGCTGCAGGGGCCGACCACGCTCGCAACTGCAGCGCCGGCAAAGCCCTAGACCGGGTCCCGGCGGTCACGCCCGCGCGGTTTTTGCGCTTCCTCGATTGACACATCCCGCAAGGATGGCAATTGAAGAGGCAAGAAGACCGCGCGCGGAGACCACGATCTATGGATAGCCTCGAACTCAATAAGGCGGCTGCCGCCGTGTTGGTGGCAGGTATCGCATTCGTCGGCGCCGGGTTGCTCGGCACCGCGCTGATCGATCCGCATGTGCCGGCCAAGCCGCATCTGCCGATCCCGGCCGACGCAAGTGCGCCCGTTCCTGCGGCCAAGGCGCCGGAGCCGCCGATCGCTGCATTGCTGGTCTCGGCATCGGCCTCCGACGGTGAGGCGCTGACCAAGGGTCAAGGCTGCGTCGCCTGTCACTCCTTCACCAAGGGCGGCAAGGCTGGCGTCGGCCCCAACCTGTGGAATACCGTCGGCAACGTCCATGGTCACATGGAAGGCTATGCCTACTCGGCCGCGCTGAAGGGCAAGCAGGGTCCCTGGACCTATCAGGAGCTGAACGAATGGCTCACCAAGCCGGCGGCCTACGCGCCCGGCACCAAGATGAGCTATGCCGGTCTGGGTGACGCCAAGAAGCGCGCCGACATCATCGAGTATCTGCGGACACTCTCCGATAATCCGGAAGCCAAGCCGCCCGTAGAGGCCGTGAGCGCGTCCGCGACCAACACCAACGCTGCACCACCCAACCCGGCCACCGCCGGCACCAGCGCCAATGGCGGCGCGCAGCCTAACGCCAATCCCGGGGGTGGTGCGATGGGAGCCGCACCGATCGCCGAACGTCTTGCCTCCGCCGACCCGGCGCTCGGCATGGCTGACACCAAGAAGCTCGGCTGCGTCGCCTGTCACAGCTTCAACGAAGGCGGCAAGAACGGCATCGGGCCGAACCTTTACGGCGTGGTGAACTCCAAGATAGGCGACAAGGACGGTTACGCGTTCTCCACCGCACTCAAGGCAAAGACCGGCAACTGGACCTTTGCTCAACTTGACGAGTGGCTCACCAAGCCGGCGGCTTACGCGCCGGGAACCAAGATGAGCTTTGTCGGTATCGCCAACGCGAAGGACCGCGCCGACGTGATCGACTACCTGCGCACGCTCTCCGCCACGCCGGAAGCAATTCCCGGTAAGTAACTGAAGGAAGGAGGCGGCTAAGCCGTCTCCTTCGCCTTCTCGGTCTGCTTGCGTGCCTCGGTCAGACAGGCCTCCACGGCATCGTGGAGCGAGCTGACGTAGTAGTCCGACCCGATGGTCCGCCGGGTCGCTTCATTCGATAGGACGGCATCCTCGGCAGGCCATAGACCAACCAGGATCGGACGACCCGGCAACCGACTACGAAGGCGCCCGAGCAGATATCGCAGGTGCGACGGGTTGCCGCTGATCTCCAGATAACTCACGCACACCATGGCCACGTCCGTGACGTCCAGCGCGCCGATCTCGCCGCGTGACGCTTGCTCGTGACGCACGACCTGCGCTCCCAGCCCGTGCTTGCGCATCAGCTGCGCAAGCAACGTGGACGCTGCTTCGTCAAGCGGGCCTCGGCCAGCCAGGCACATAATGGCCGTGGGTCGCTGCCAGGGTTCCGGCAGATCGTTTTCCGGCGGTGCCTGTCCTGGCACGGGGGGCGGGACCGGAACCGATTGCTCGGCGATCGATGGCGGAAGAATGTCCTGTGCAGATTCTTCCTTGGCCGGCTCGTCGACGTCGTCGTGCTTGTCCAAATCGGTCGCGAGCTGCTTGATGGCTTCCTTGACCTGATCCATCTGCGCTTCGCTGAGAGCGCCGCGCTCGAGATCGTTGGCAGCCAGCTGCAGTCCCTTCAGCGCCACGTCGTCATAATAGGACGATAGCGAGCGCTCCTTGAGCAGGATCTCCGCCTGATCCTGGGCCTCGTCCGGATCGTTGGCGAGCATGCGCTGGTAAAAGCTTTCCACCGGGGTCAGCGCCGGGCGATCGCCCAGCATGACGTCGAGGAACTCCAGCCGCTTCACGTGCCGGCCCATGACGACCAGGCAAAGCGTCATCGGCGTGGAAAGGATCAGGCCGATCGGGCCCCATAGCCACGTCCAGAATGTCGCCGCCACCACCACCGCGAACGGCGACAGCCCGGTCGAATGTCCATACAGTAGCGGCTCGATTACCTGGCCGGCTAACGTCTCGACCACGAGGAACAGGCCAGCGGTCCAGAGCACCATCTCCCAGCCCGGCGAAACCCCCGCCGCCAGCGCCAGCGGCAGGCCGGCGGCCAGAACCGGGCCGACATATGGCACAAACCGCAACAGCCCGGCCATCACGCCCCAAAGCAATGGCGAGGGCAGCCCCAGAATCCATAGTCCGAGCCCGATGACGCAGCCAAACACGAGATTGAGCGACGCCTGGGCAAGGAAATAGCGAGACAAACGGCGCCCGGCGTCGTCCATCGCCACCGTTGTCCGATGCAAGTCGCCGGAACCGACAAGCCGGATCATGCGGTCGCGAAGATCTTCGCGCTGCAACAGGATGAAAATCGAGAAGATGAACACGATCGCCGCGGTCGACAGCGGAGTGGCGAGCGGATCCAGTACCCGCTCGATCATCTGTAAGGGCGTCGGCGACTGTTGATGGATCTCGACGGCCACCGGCTCCTTGGCCGTGCCTGACGGCCCAGCCACGGGAGCGGCCTTGCTGTTGCCGGCACCGTCTCCCAGGCTCTGAGTGACCGCCGACAAACGGCTCACGGCAAAGCTCTGAATCGACGATACCTTTTTTTGAACCCCATCCGCATAGGTCGGAATGTTGGGCATCAGGCTGGCGATCTGCATGCCGATCAGCCCGCCGACGCCCATGATGATCCCGAGCGCCAGGATCACGACCAGGAACACCGACAGCACCCGTGGCAACACGCGCCGGAACAGATTGACCAACGGCCCCAGCAGGAAGGAGAGCAGGATCGCCAGGGTGATCGGGATCAGCACCTCGCGCCCAAAATACAGCCCGGCGACCACCACAACGGCGACTTGCAAGGCCAAACCGTTCGATGCGCGCGGTTTTTCTGCTGCTACGACCTTGGCTGGTTCCATGACGGCTTCCTGAAACTATGGCGATCATGGTCGACCGACACCGACGATGGCACTACGGGGCAGACCCGTTGCACGGTCACCGGTATCGGTCGGAACGAAGCTAGCGGATCAACCGCGCGATCAGAAACCCGATGGTCGCTGCGCTCAGCATCGCAACGACGGGCTGATCATGAACGAAATCTTCGATTTGATCGGCAAGCGTCGCGGCGCCATCACCGACCATATCCTTGGCCGATCCATAGGCGTTCTGCACGCGTCCACCCACCTGATCGCTCTTGCCCTCGGCCTGGAGGCCGGTGTCGCCGATCAGGCCGCCCACGGCGTCCTTGAGCTTGCCACCCATGTTGGTTGCGGCGCCGTCGACTCTGTCACTATCCATATCGTCCTCCACGCCGGCAGGTATACCGGCGTGGGGTTAACAATCCGTTCTGCTAACAGTTGCAGATCAGCCTTCCTTGGGAGCGTAGGCCACACACCAGCCCTTGGGGTGAATCTCGCCAGCCACAATGGTGCAGGCGTTCGGGGCGACCCAATTAACGCACTTGTCGCACTCGGCTCCGTCCTTGGGGTTCGGCTGATACTGCACGATCTCCTGCGCGAGCTTCTGGTCCTGCGCCTTGGCCCGGCCCGGAGCCACCACAACTGCTGCTGCCCCGAGGCCGATGCCTGCGAATGCGCGGAGTGCGTCGCGTCGATCCTGATTCATCATGTGCGTTTCTCCCTACACGTTTCGTCGTCAAACCAAGAACAAGGAAAGGCCGCTCGGGTTCCTTTCGCCGATCTAGGCTGCGCGTCGAAGACTTAGTTGTGACCACACCACCGACAACGCCTCGACCAACGCATCGATATCGGCCTGGGTGTGCATCGGCGTCGGCGTAAAGCGCAGCCGTTCCGTGCCGCGTGGGACGGTGGGGTAGTTGATCGGCTGCACGTAAATGCCGAACTGATCGAGCAGCATATCGCTGGCCTGCTTGCACTGCACCGGGTCGCCGATCATCACGGGAACGATGTGGCTCGGGTTGTCCATGTGCGGCAGGCCGGCCGCGTCGAGGGCAGCGCGGAAGGCGGCGACGTTGCGCTGCTGGCCTTCGCGCTCGACCGAGCTTTCCTTCAGGTGTCGGATCGCCGCGCGGGCGCCGGCGGCAACGGCGGGAGGGATGGCCGTCGTGAAGATGAAGCCCGACGCGTAGGAGCGGACGAAATCGCACAGCGAGGCTGACCCGGCGATATACCCGCCCACCACACCGTAGCCTTTGGCCAACGTGCCGTTGATCAGCGTGATGCGGTGAGCCAGCCCGTCGCGCTCGGCGATGCCGCCCCCGCGCTGTCCGTAGAGGCCGACGGCATGAACCTCGTCGAGATAGGTCATGGCGCCGTAGCGCTCGGCGACATCGCAGATCTCGGCGATGGGGGCGATATCGCCGTCCATGGAGTAAATGCTCTCGAACGCGACGATCTTGGGAGCGTCCGGGTCGAGGGCGGCGAGATGGCGCTCGAGGTCAGCCGGGTCGTTATGGGCGAATCGCACGATCGGCGCGCGGGAGTGGCGCATGCCTTCGATCATCGAGGCATGGTTCCACGCGTCCGACAGGATGGTGCAGTTGGGCAGCCGGGAGGCCAGGGTCGAGAGCGCGGCCCAGTTCGCCATGTAGCCGGAGTTGAACAGCAGCGCGGCTTCCTTGCCGTGCAGGTCGGCCAATTCCTCCTCGAGAAGGACGTGATAGTCGTTGGTTCCCGCGATGTTGCGGGTGCCGCCGGCGCCGGCGCCGTATTTCTCGATGGCGTCGTGCATCGCGCCCAGCACGGTCGGGTGCTGACCCATGCCGAGGTAGTCGTTGGAGCACCAGACCGTCACGTCGGAGCGCTCGCGATTGCCGCCGGACTGGGTGTGGGTAGCGTGCGGGAAGCTGCCGGCCTTGCGCTGAAGGTTCGCGAAGACCCGGTAGTTGCCCTCGTTGCGAAGGCCATCGAGTTCATGACGGAAGAAGAATTCGTAGTTCATTTACTACTCCCGCTCAAATAGTCCCATTGCGTCGTCGGCGTCACCAGAGGTGCGCGACGTGCTGGCTGGCGCAAGGTGAGCACCCAACTCCACAACCGCTCGAACGGCAACGGCAAGACGAGCATCCAATGTTCGAGCACCGCCAGCGCCAGCATCGTCACCAGGAAAGTGTAGCACGCCGCCTCGCTCGGCCCGGTGCCGGGCGCGCCGACGTGAAGCGCCAACGCGACCGTCACCACCGTGCCGGCCGTAACGGAAAACGGCATCAGCGCATTCATCGGCCGCTTGGCCATGTAGGTCAGCAGGTAATGCAGGTGCGTCGGTACGAAGCGCTCTCCGAGATTGCGCACGCCCAGGAACACGTTGAGCTTGGCGCTTTGCCGCATCGCCCACAGCACCATGAAGGTCCAGGTCCCGGTCTGATTCGGCTCGCCCCAGGTGGAGACGACGATCACCGCCGCCGTCGCGATGATGGCCAGCTCGTGATACAGGCACGCCGCCACGCCGTCAGCGAAGCGTTGCCCCAGCGTGGCATCGAGGCGCGCGCCCGTCCGCCGTGGCCCGGTGACGAACCCCATGAAGAAGCTCATCTCCTGCCAACCCCAGGCCAGCACGGCATAGGTGAAGGCGCCATACACGCCGGCGATCGACGTGTCGTGGGCACTCGCCGCCAACCGCCACAGCGAGACCGCGAACACCACCGACCCGGCTGCCATGCTCCAGCGGAACGTCCGCCGGGGCAGGTTGTCGAGCAGGATGATCACCGCCGTGCTGAACCACCAGACGAACAGCGCGTATCCCGCAGCGGCAAGGTCGACAGCCACTCCCCAGCTACCAGGCGGGAACCATGCGCACGTCTTCGCGCAGGACGTTGTTCTTCACCGGGATGAAGAACAGGCGCCCGAACACGGCGGCCGCCTTCAACGTCAGCACCGCGTTCTTGACCTTGCCGACGATGCCACCCTGCTTGCGCGCGGCCCGCTGGCCGACGGTGATCCGCCGCAGCGATTCCAGGCCGGGCGCGAACGCGGGATGATCGAGGTCGAGGCTGACCGGGAACACCTGCTTGGCAATCTCGGTGGTAATGCGGAACACCTTGAAGTCGTATTCCGTCGGGTCGATGCCGAGCGCGGCGTGGAACACCGGGCGGGCATGGTCGCGGACATACATCGTGGCAAACACGGCGAGCAGGAAAAACCGCACCCAGAGCTTGTTGACCCCGGTCAGCACCTTGGGATCCGCCCGCATCAGCAGCGCGAACGCCTCGCCGTGGCGGAACTCGTCGTTGCACCACTCCTCAAACCACCCGAAGATCGGATGGATCATCCGCTCCGGATGCGCCTGCAAATGCCGAAAGATGGTGATGTATCGGGCGTAGCCGATCTTCTCGGACAGGTAGGTCGCGTAGAAGATGAACTTCGGGCGGAAGTAGGTGTACTTCTTGGCCTTGGTCAGGAAGCTCAGGTCGACGCCGACGCCCATGTCCTTGAGGCTGTCGTTGATGAACCCGGCATGACGCGCTTCGTCGCGGGTCATGAAGGTGAACAGATCGCGGATGTCGCCGGGCGCGATGCGCTTCTTGATCTCGGCATACAGCACGCAGCCGGAGAACTCGGCGGTCACGGAGCTGACCAGGAATTCCAGCAACTCGGCCCGCAGCGCCGGGTCCATGCCGGAGAGGTCAACGTCGGAGCGTTCGTCGCGGATGAAATGGCCCTTATTCGGGTCAGACCGCATCTCGGCGATCAGGCTGTCCCACTCGCGGCGTACGCCGGAGACGTCGATCTTGGACATCGCCTCGAAATCGGTGGTGTAGAAACGCGGCGCGAGCATGGTGTCTTCGCGCGCCATCTCGGTGGTGGAGTTTACCTGCTTCATGAGGCTTCCTTGGGCTCGAAGCCGACTTCGTAGAGGTCGGTCAGCTGGAACATGGAAATAAACGCCGTCCATCCGCGCAACAACGGCCCGGCGCGATGCACCGTCGCGTCGCACTGCATCACCAGCCGCTCGCCAAAGCCGATATCGGTGGGCACGCCATGGAGATAGACGATGTCGCCGGGCCGGATGTCGATGCCGTTCGGCACGGCGTAGGCGTGGAAGCTGTCAAACGTCTTCTCGATGTCGATGTCGGCCTTGATCGCCAGCGTGCCTTCGGAGAGCAGACCCATCAATTGCGGTCCAACAGCGGAGCGAACACGGCGGCGTTCGTAGGCCCGAACGCCAGCAACTCGACGTGCTGACCCGTGGACTTGTCGTCGATCGTGAGGCGGCCGTCGGACCAACGCGACAGTTGGAACGGCAGGTCCGAGCCGAGGCCGGTCAGGTGCCGTGTGCGCGCGAAGCCCCGCAGCGTGCCGCGCAGAAAGCCCTGCTCACCATGGAATACAGCGATCTCATGCCCGTCCTTGCCGGACAGCACCGCCACGCCGCCATCGTCGAGGTCGGTGAAGCGTAGGTCGCGCTCCGACACCAGCGTCGTGCCGGGCAGGGTGGTCGTGTTCTTATGGTTCAGCCGGCCGACGAACGCACCCACGACAGCGATCGTCAACAGCGAGAACACGCCGATGAGCGGCAGGCGGGGGAAGACGGTCGGCTTTGCCATCAACGGGCTCCTCTGATGCTTATCTTAGGCCGCGAGCGGCGTTTGCATCGGAGTGTATTCCGATTCCGTCGCGACCGGCGAGCCCAGCGTGCGCGACAGCACCTGGGCCGGCGCCGTGGCATCGCGCAGTCCGCGCATCGTGGGCTGTGCCGGCGCGAAACGCCAGGGCCGTGCGTGCGGCCAGAGCACGACATAGGCGAACCGGTCGGCACCTTCGAGCGTCAGCGACAGATCGCCGCTGCCATCGGCATCGGCGCGCAGGTCCGCCGCCGAGACGCGGTTCAGCGGCAGGTTCAGCGTCACCGGCAGCGCCAGCCCGATATGCAGCACGACCCGGCGGTTGGTGATGCTGTACACCGTCATCCGCGACACCGCCCAGGCATACCCGTAGGCCAGCGCGATCGGGACCAGCCCCAACCCGGTGACGGTCAGCGCCGCATTGACCCGCCCCGTCACCGCGGCGCCGATCGCCAGCGCCACGAAATACAGTGCCAGCCCACGCACGTGCATGGCCGTGCGCGCCAGCACCCGCCAGTCCGGGGCGCCTTGCCACAGCAGCGTCTCGCCGGCCGGAAGCGGCCCCGGGAAGCCCCTCACAGCAGCGGGCCTTCGCGACCGGGCCAGGCATAGAAGCTGCCGGCGGCGTAGAACGCCTGGATCTTGTCTTCCTCCAGCAACGTCACCTGGTCCGCGGTCTTGGGTACCGGCGCCAGCGCGAACTGGGCGGCCTTGATGTAGCGGCAGATGATGCGGCGGTTCTTGTTGTCGATACGGACGAACGTCGTCGGCAGCAGCACCACTTCGCCGCCCGGCAGCTTGACTTCCAGGTAGCGCACCGTGACCTCGGAGCGGTCGATCCAGGCCTCGACCACCGTGCCGGCGACCATGTCGTCGGCGCCGACCACGGTGTAGCCGATGACGATCGGGTCCTCCATGGCCAGGAAGAAGCCCGGCGCGGCGCGCAACGGCACGATCTTCGGCTTGCCGTCGTCGAACGCCAGGTCCGGCTCGTCATGCCGGTTGGCCCAGGCGCCCGGCCCGAGCCCGGCGGTCAGCGGCTCGCCCGTCGGCACGATCGGCGCACCCTGGAACTTGCCGGTGCGCTTGAAGCGGCTCAGCGGCTCGCGATGCTCCGGCTTCGGCACCATGAGGTTGGAGCCGTCCGGCATCGGGAATGCCTTGGGCGACGGGATGGCCGGGAAACCCTGCACGACGACCGGGCTGACGCCGGCCCGGTCGGCGGCGATCAGCGGATAGCCTTCGCGCTTGTTCTCGCGCAGCAGGTAGAAGATCAGCCCGGCGAAGAACAACCAGAACGCGTAGAGCGCGAGTTGTGCCACATCGACGTAGTTGGTGATCGCACCGGTTTGCATCGCCGTTCTCCCTTCAGCTTCTTGTTGGCTGTAGATAATCCAGGTCGTAGTGCTCGGCCCGGACCAAGGGGCCGACCGCGACCAGCGTCGCGAATAACAGCCCCACTTCAATGACGTACACGGCGATGTAGCCGGTGGACGGCGTCTGCAGCGTCGGCCCGAACGTGCCGCGATCGGCCAACAAGCCCACCACGTCGCGGATCACACCACCCGCTGCCACCGCCAGCCCGGCGGCCGTCGCCTGCACCGCGCCCCAGATGCCGAGCACCAGCCCGACCTGGCCGCTGCCGGCAGTGCCGATCGCCGCCGTCAGCGTGCAATGCGCGAACAACCCGGCCCCGAGGCCGATGCTGCCCACGCCGACCGCGAACAGGACCGGCGCCTCCAGCGGTGCTGCCAGGATCAGCGACGCGAACGCCGCCAGCCCGGCCAGCGCACCAGCACCAGCCAGCCGATAGGGGTCCGCCCCGCGACCGAGCAAGCGCGCGCCGATGCCGAACCCGATCAACCCGCCGACCGCCAGCAAGGCCGTCATCGCCGTCGTCACCGCAACGGGCAGGCCGAGCACTTTGCCACCATACGGCTCGAGCAAAATGTCCTGCATGCTGAACGCCACCGTGCCGATCCCGAGCGCCACCAGCCGGCGTTGCGCCTGGCCGCCGCGGCGGAACTCGCGCCACGTTTCCAGAAAAGTCTTGTCGCTGCCCGGCGCCCGCTGCGGCTGCCGCTGCTCCTGCTTCCACAGCGCGACCGAGTTGACCACCATGGTCACCACCGCCGAGCCCTGGATCACTGCGATCAACCGAACTTCGGAGAACGGCGACAGCACCAGGCCGAAGATCACCGCCGAGGCTACCATGCCGATCAGCATCATCATGCATAGCAGCGCCACGACCTTGGGCTGCGCGCGCTGCGGCGCCAGGTCGGTGGCCAGCGCTAGCCCGACCGTCTGCACGGTATGCAGCCCGGCGCCTACCAGAAGAAAGGCCAGCGCGGCCGCGGCCTCGCCGACCCAGGCGGGCGCGCTGGTGTCGCCGGACAGGATGATCAGCGCGAACGGCATGATCGATAGCCCGCCGAACTGCAGCAGCGTGCCGAACCACAAATACGGCACGCGCCGCCAGCCCAGCACGGAGCGGTGGTTGTCCGACTTGAAGCCCACCACGGCGCGGAACGGCGCAAACACCAGCGGCAGCGACACCATCAGCGCCACCAGCCAGGCCGGCACGCCCAGCTCGACGATCATGACCCGGTTCAGCGTGCCTATCAGCAGCACGGCCGCCATACCCACCGTCACCTGGAACAGCGACAGCCGCAGCAGCCGCCGCATCGGCAACTCGTCGGTGCCGGCGTCCGCGAACGGCAGGAAGCCCGGTCCGATGTCGCGCCAGAAGCTCGCCAAGGGAGGCCGGGTCGGCTTCATGCCCGCACCACCTCGAGTGCCTGCGAAATGTAGAAGCCGCCGGCGACGCGGTCTGTCCGCAGCGTGCGCAGGCCCTCGGCCTCGATCAGCTTGCGAATGTGCGGCGGCGTCACCGGCTCGATGGCCGGCGATCGGTCGCCGCGCGGGAACAGCTTGCCCACTGCGTGCATCGCCGACAGCAGCGGCGTGCGCGGCGCAAAGGTGAACACGAGCGAGCGCTCGGCGCGGGCGGCCAGGCTGATCGCCACGCGGGCCATGTCCGGGGCGCGGTAGTGAATGAGGCTGTCCATGGCGACGACGTGGTCGAAGCGGCCGAGCGCCGGGTCGGCCATATCGCCGGTGCGGAAATCTATGTTGAGGTGGTGGCCGGCGCGTTCGCGGGCGAGGTCGACGAGCGTGGGCGACAGGTCGATGGCGACGACCTCGGCCCCGCGCGCGGCGGCCTCGACGGCGAGCGCCCCCGTGCCGCAGCCGGCATCGAGGATGCGCAACCCGGTCAGGTCGGCCGGCAGATACGACAGCAGCGTCGCCCGCATCTTGTCGCGTCCGGCGCGCACCGTGGCGCGGATGCCGCTGACGGGTGCATCGGAGGTGAGCCGCGCCCAGGCGGCAACGGCGGTGCGGTCGAAATACGTTTCCAGTTGTGCCCGCCGGGCGATGTAGCTCGCCGACGCGCTCATTAGTCGTAGCCCAGCAGGTCGAATATCTCGCGATCCTTCAACGATGACGCCTCGAGCGGCACCACGCCGGCCCAGAGCGAGGCGGCCAGGCGCATGTATTCGGCCTTCACGGCCTCCAACTCCGGCGAGCTCTCCATCTCGAACAGCACCGACTTCTTCAGCCGCGAGCGGCGGATCACGTCGAGGTCCGGGAAGTGCGCCAGCGTCTTCATGCCGGACGCCACGTTAAACTTCTCGATCTGGTCGACGTCCTTGCTGCGGTTGGCGATCACGCCGCCGAGCCGCACCGGGTAGTTCTTCGACTTGGCACCGATTGCCTGCACGATGCGGTTCATGGCGAAGATGCTGTCGAAATCGTTGGCGGCGACCACGAGGCCGAGATCCGCGTGCTGCAGCGGCGAGGCGAACCCGCCGCACACGACGTCACCCAGCACGTCGAAGATCACCACGTCGGTCTCTTCCAGCAGGTGATGCTCCTTGAGCAGCTTGACCGTCTGGCCCACGACGTAGCCGCCGCAACCGGTGCCGGCCGGCGGCCCGCCCGCCTCGACGCACATGACGCCGTTGAAGCCCTTGAAGACGAAATCTTCCGGCCGCAGCTCCTCGGAGTGGAAATCCACGCCTTCCAGCACGTCGATCACCGTCGGCAGCAGCTGCTTGGTGAGCGTGAAGGTGCTGTCGTGCTTGGGGTCGCAGCCGATCTGCAGCACGCGCTTGCCGAGCATGCTGAAGGCGGCTGAGAGGTTGGACGACGTCGTGCTCTTGCCGATGCCGCCCTTGCCGTAGACAGCGAACACCTTGGCAGTGTCGATGCGGTGCGAGGGATCCAGCGAGACCTGAACCGAGCCTTCGCCATCCCCGCTCATCTGGGGCTTGCGGAGAATGGGGTTGCGGATGGCGATGTTCATGCGGCGATCTCCACGTCGATGCCTTCGAGACGATCTTCCAGTGCTTCACTGGCGCGACGCAGTGCGTCGACGGTCGCGTCGTCCGGGGTCCAATAATTGCGCTCGTGCGCCTCGATCAGGCGGTTGGCGATCTTGGCCGAGGCTTTCGGGTTAAGCTGCGCCAGCCGCTCCCGCATGCCCTCGTCCAGCACGTAGGTCTCGGCGAGCTGCTGGTAGACCCAGGGGCTCACCTCGCCGGTCGTCGCCGACCAGCCCAGCGTGTTGGTGACGTGCGCGTCTATCTCGCGGACGCCCTCGTAACCGTGCTTGAGCAGTGCCTCGTACCATTTCGGGTTGAGCGCCCGGGTGCGGGTTTCGAGCGAGACCTGCTCCGAAAGCGTGCGCACGGCGCCGTCGCCTCGGGTCTGGTCGCCGATATAGACCTGCGCCGCGACACCGCCGCGGGCCTGCCGCACCGCGCGGGACACGCCGCCGAGCGTATCGAAGTAGTGGTCGACGGTGGTGACGCCGAGCTCGACGCTGTCGAGGTTCTGGTAGGTCACTTCGACGCTGGACAGCACGTGCTGCAGCACCGCCTTCTGCTGCGACGGTCGCCCGTCGACGCCGTAGGCGAAGCCCTTGCGGGTGGTGAACGCGTCGGCGAGTTCGTCCTCGTCGTTCCATACGCCGGAGCCGACCATCTGGTTAACGTTGGCGCCGTACGCCCCGTCGGCATTACCGAACACCCGCAGCGCCGCTTGCTCCATCGTGCCACCCTGGGTCGCGATGAAGGCCAGCGCATGCTTGCGGACGAAGTTCTGTTCTTCGGGCTCGTCGGCCTCGGCGGCCAGCAGCGCAGCCTCGGCCAGCAGCTTGGTCTGCAACGGCAGCAGGTCCCGGAAGATACCGGACAGGGTGATGACGACGTCGACCCGGGCGCGGCCGAGTTCGGCAAGCGGCAGGAGCTTGGCGCCGCAGAGCCGGCCGTAGCTGTCGAAGCGCGGGGCCGCGCCCATCAGCCACAGCGCCTGCGCGATCGGGCCGCCTTCGGTCTTGAGGTTGTCGGTGCCCCACAGCACCATCGCCACCGTCTCCGGCAGGCCGTTACCCTCCTCCCTATGCCGCGCCAGCAGCCGGTCGGCCTGGCGCGCGCCGTCGCCGACGGCGAACTGGCTCGGGATGCGGAAGGGGTCGAAGCCGTGCAGGTTGCGTCCGGTCGGCAGCACGTCGGTGGTGCGCAGCAGGTCGCCACCCGGCGCCGGCCGCGTGTAGCCACCATCGAGCGCGTGGATCACGGCGGGCAGTTCGTGGTCTTCGGCGAGCAGCTTGTCGAGGCGGGCGCGTTCCGCCGGGTCGGTGACGCCGGCGGCGTCGAGCATGCCGTCGCGCTCCTCCTGCGTCGGCGGCTCGCCGATGACGTGCAGGCCGTGCGGGATCAGCGTGTATTCGAGTTCCAGCAGGTCGGCGGAGATCTTTTCGATGCTGCCGCGCAGCTCGACAGCTTCGGCTTGCGCGGCAATCAGTTCGGCCAGCGCGTCCCGCTGCTCGGCATCCGTCTCCGGCTCCATCGTCCGCCAGCGGTCGATCGACGACTTCAGGTCCAACAGCCCGCGATACAGGCCGGCATGCGCCACCGGCGGCGTCAGGTAGGAAATCAGCGTCGCTGCCGCGCGCCGCTTGGCGATCATGCCTTCCGACGGATTGTTCGACGCATACAGGTTGATGTTCGGCAGATCGCCGATCAGCCGGTCCGGCCAGCAGGCGCCCGACAGCCCGGCCTGCTTGCCCGGCATGAACTCGAGCGCCCCGTGGGTGCCGAAATGCAGCACCGCATGGGCGCCGAAATCTTCGCGGAGCCAGCGGTAGAAGGCGCAGAACGCATGCGTCGGCGCGAAGCCGCGCTCGAACAGCAGCCGCATCGGGTCGCCCTCAAACCCGAAGGCCGGCTGCAACCCGACGAACACGTTGCCGAACTGATGGCCCAGCACGAAGAGCGAGGCGCCATCCGTATTGTGCTTGCCCGGCGCCGGGCCCCAGGTCGCCTCGATCTCGTCGAGCCAGGGCTGCTGGCGCACATGGTCGTCGAGCGCGACCCGCGCGCCGATCGACCCGTCCATCCCATATGCCGCACCGCCATCGACGACCAGCGACCGGAGCGTGTCGACGTCGGCCGGCACGTCGACCGTGTAGCCGGCCTGCTTCATGGCCGTCAGCGTGTTGTGGAGGCTCTTGAATACCGCCAGATACGCCGCCGTCCCGGTCGCCCCGGCGTTGGGCGGGAAGTTGAACAGCACCACCGCGACCCGGCGCTCAGCCCGGGCGGACCGGCGCAGCGTCACCAGTTTCGTGACCCGGCCCGCCAACGCCGCCGCCCGCTCCGGGTGCGACGCCATGTCGCGCTTGGTCGCTTCGTTGGAGGCGGAGCGGCCGCCGAACACCATCGGGCTGATCGCGCCGTCCAGCTCCGGGATCGCGACCATCATCGTCGCTTCGACCGGCAGCAGCCCGCGCGGGTCCAAATCCCACTGCTCGAGCGTCTGGAACTCGACCGGCGTTGCGGAAATGTAGGGCACGTCCAACTCGGCCAGCAGCTTCTCGGCCGCCCGGCTGTCGTTGTAAGCGGGCCCGCCGACCAGCGAGAAGCCGGTCAGCGACACGACGGCGTCCACCACTGCGGCGCCCTCGTTCATGAAATAGGTCTCGATTGCCGGGCGCGAATCGAGCCCGCTGGCGAACGCCGGGATCACCCGCAGCCCGCGCGCCTCGAACGCCTCGATCACGCCGTCATAGTGCGCCGCGTTGCCGGAGATCAGGTAGGAGCGCAGCAGCAGCAGCCCGACCGTGCCCAGCTGCCCCTTGCGCGGCGGCAGCACCGTCAGGAACTCGGTGATCTTGCTCGGCATCTCCGGGTGATACAGGCCGACATCGGGGTAGTTGATCGGCGCGGCCGCTTTGAGCTGATTCTTGCCGCAGTAGCGGCCGACTAGCATGCGCACCAGGTTGGCGAGGTTCTCGTCGGACCCGGCAAGCCAATACTGCAGCCCCAGGAAATACGTCCTGACGTCCTGCGCGGTGCCCGGGATGAAGCGCATCAGCTTGGGCAACCGACGCAGCATCTTCATCTGCGCCTTGCCGTCCGACGGCGCGCCATCCTTCTTGGCGCCGCGCAGCTTCTTCAGCATGGCCAGCGCGCCGGTGGCCTCTTCCATCATGTCGAAGCGGCCGAGCCGGGTCAGCTTCGTGACTTCGCTGGCCGACATGCAGCAGAGCATCGCGTCGCACTGGTCGCGCCGGGCGGCCAGCGCGGCCTGCACCGGGCGGATGTGGTCTTCCATGAACAGCATGGTGGCGATCACCACGTCGCCGCGGCCGATATCCTCGATGCACTCGGCCAGCGCTGCCTTGTCGCTGCCCCACTCGTCGGCGGCGTGAACCACCAGCGACAGGCCCGGCAGCTCGGTCCGCAACACCGTCTCCGCCCGCGCCGCGGCGCCGGACAGGTGGCTATCCATCGTCACCACGACCACGCGGATCGGCTTGACGATGGAGAACACGTTATCGGCCAAAGTGTGCTTTTGCATCGTACAGTGTGTCCACCGTGATGGTCGCGAGACCGCGCTCGTTGGCAAACTTCTCGGTATTCCGCCGTGCCTTGCCGCGCACGAAGAACGGGATTTTTCCTAGTTCTTTCTCGGCATCTGGAGCCCAGCCGGCCGGGCCGACGGGAGCGGCTTCGGCCTGGGTCGTGGCCTTATGGCCTAGATGACTCGACCCAGCGCTGTCAGAAAACTCGAAATCGCCGCGGAACATGCCGAGCAGGTGCTCCTCAAGCCCCATCATCAGCGGATGCACCCAGGTGTCGAACAGCACGTTGGCGCCTTCGAAGCCCATCTGCGGCGAGTGCCGGGCCGGGAAATCCTGCACGTGGATCGGGGCGGAGATCACCGCGCAGGGAACCCCGAGGCGCTTGGCGATGTGCCGCTCCATCTGCGTGCCGAGCACCAACTCCGGCTGCAGCGCGGTAATGGCGGCCTCGATCTCGAGGTAGTCGTCGCTGATAAGCGCCTCGAGCCCAAACTCGGCCGCCGCGGCGCGCAGCTCGCGGCCGAACTCGCGGCTGTAGCTGCCGAGGCCGACCACGTTGAAGCCCAGCTCGTCACGCGCCACGCGGGCGGCGGCCATGGCGTGGGTGGCGTCGCCGAACACGAACACCCGCTTGCCGGTCAGATAGGTGCTGTCCACCGAGCGCGAGTACCAGGGCAGGCGGCTGTCGTTCTTCACCACCGCCGTCAGTCCGGCCAGTGCGGCGACTTCCTCGAGGAATGCCTCGGTCGCACCGACGCCGATCGGGATCGTCTTGGTCGATTTCTGGCCGAACGTGCGCTCGAGATATCGGGCGGCAGTGCCGGCTACTTCGGGATACAGGACGATGTTGAACGCGGCATTGCCGAGCCGGGCCAGGTCGGCGACGCCGGCCCCGAGCGGGGCGACGACGTTGACCGAGACGCCGAGCGCCTCGACTAGCGCCACGATCTCCTTGACGTCGTCGCGATGCCGGAACCCCAGCGAGCACGGGCCGATGATGTTGCAGCTCGCCGCGTCCGGCGCCGTCTCCGGCTTGCGGGCGAAGGCGCGGACCAGTTGGTAGAAGGTCTCCGCCGCGCCCCAGTTCTCTTTCTTCTGGTAGGCGGGCATCTCGAGCGCCACCACCGGGATGTCGAGATTAAGCGCGCGGGCCAGGCCACCCGGATCATCCTGGATCAGCTCGGCGGTGCAGGAGGCGCCGACCAGCAGCGCGTCGGGTCGGAACCGCTCGACCGCATCGCGCGCCGTGGTCTTGAACAGCGTCGCCGTGTCGCCGCCGAGGTCGCGGGCCTGAAATGTCGTGTAGCTCACCGGTGGCCGGCCGATGCGGCGCTCGATCATGGTGAACAGTAGGTCGGCATAGGTGTCGCCCTGCGGCGCATGCAGCACGAGGTGCACGCCCTGCATGGAAGCGGCGACCCGCATCGCGCCCACATGCGGCGGACCTTCGTAGGTCCATAGCGTCAGCTGCATCGCTAGACCTTCAGCACGGCGCGGCGCGCCAGCGGGCGGGCGAACAATTCGGCCAGATCGCCGGCCTGGTCGTAGCCCTGGATTGGCGTGAACAGCAGCTCGATCGACCATTTGGTCGTGATGCCCTCGGCCTCCAGCGGGTTGGCGAGCCCGAGTCCGCATACCGCGATATCCGGCGCGTCGGCGCGGCAGCGGTCCAGTTGCTTCTCGACGTCCTGGCCTTCGGACAGGGTAGTGCCCGCCGGCAGCAGCGCCAGCTCGGCAGCCATGTGCTTGCGGTGCAGATACGGCGTGCCGACTTCGGTCAGCTGCATGTCCAACTCGCGCGAGAGAAACCGGGCGAGCGGCAACTCTAGCTGGCTGTCAGGGAAGAAAAAGATCTTTTTGCCGGCCAGACGGTCGCGGCTATGGGCGATCGCGCCGTCGGCCCGCGCCTTCGGCGCGGCAGTGACGGAGTCGAACAGCGCCGGGCTGACCCCGAAGGCGTCGGCGGCGGCGCGCAGCCAGGCCGTCGTGCCCTCGATGCCGAGCGGGAAGGGGGCAGCGAGCCAATTGGCCCCGCGCGCCTCGAGCATGCGCGACGTGTCGGCGAGGAAGGGTTGCGCCAGCAGCATCTGCGTCTGCGGTCCCACCGCCGGCAGCTCCTCGGCCCGGCGCGGCGGCAGGAACGCCACCCGGTCGATGCCCATCGCGGCGAACAGCCGGCGGAACTGGTCTTCTACGACTTCGGCCAGTGCGCCCACGACCAGCAGCGTTTTCTCGGCCGTCTTCGGCATGATCGGCACCAGCGCGGCCAGGCAGGCATCCTCGCCCTGCGTGAACGTCGTCTCGATGCCGCTGCCGGAATAGTTCAACACCCGGCACTGCCCGACATACTGCGCGTTCAGCCGCTCGGCCGCCCGCGACAGGTCCAGCTTGATGACTTCCGATGGGCAGGACCCGACCAGGAACAGCAGCTTGATCTCCGGCCGCCGCGACAGCAGCTGCGTCACCACGCGGTCCAGCTCGTCGTTGCAGTCGGCCAGCCCGGCCAGGTCGCGCTCGTCGATGATCGCGGTGGCGAAGCGCGGCTCGGCGAAGATCATCACGCCGGCCGCGGACTGGATCAGGTGGGCGCAGGTGCGCGAGCCCACCACCAGAAAGAACGCGTCCTGTATCTTGCGGTGCAGCCAGATGATCCCGGTCAGGCCGCAGAAAACCTCCCGCTGCCCCCGCTCGCGCAACACGGGAGCATCCGCGCAGCCGAGGGAAGCGGTCGAACTCACGAGAACTGGCCGCTCGGGACCGAGTTGTCGCGCAGGGGCCAGTAGGTCTCGTCCAACCGGGCCGCCCGCAGCTTCAGCAGGAACTGCGCCGCGTTGACCACGTAGGTCCCGTACGCCATCAGCGCCAGCAGCATCAGGCCGTGGGCATCGAGCCAGCCACCGAACAGCGCCAGCAGATAAATCGTGTGCAGCGCCAGCACGATCATGCTGATCGCGTCCTCCCAGAAGAAGGCGGGGGCGAACAGATACTTGCCGAAGATCTCCCGTTCCCAGATCGAGCCGGTCACCATGATGAGGTACAGCATGCCCGTCTTGGCGATCACCGACCCGGTGGCCGCAGCCTCGCCGTGACCTGTCATCAGGAAGCGGACCACCAGCACCAGGCTGACCAGGAACACCAGGAACTGCACCGGCGCGAGGATTCCTTGGACCAGCGTCCAGGGCGAGGCATCGCGCAGGCGGCGCTGCTCCGGCGTATACAAACGGAACGGAGTCGGCACGACCCGGCCCGACGCGCCGGCCCAAGGCGACGCATCCAGCTGATTCAGAAAGGTTTCAAGTGCACGTGTAAACATTGCTTGACATGCCTCCCTGGCTGGTCTGCCTTGGTTCCTTGAAGCCCCGAAAACCGGAGCCGAAAGAGCGCAAAACCTTGGCCCTGATCGTGACCGAAGGCACTCTGCTTCCCAGTCACGATCAGACGCTAAGACCCCACCCGACGATGTGTCAAGCTCGCGTTACGTAAATCGAGGTTGACACAATGGGGGTGAAGCCGATCAAATGCGGGAGCGTAGTTGATGGAAAAAATGACGCCCGACGCCATTGCCCTGAACTGGACGACCAATAGCGACAGCGCCGTCTTGTCGAGCAATGCGACCAGTGAGGCGCGGCCGCGTCGGACGGCCGCCGCGGCGGTCACGGTGCAGGAATCGATGCAGCCGGATCTCCACGCCGGCGTACAATCCGGCGCGCAGCAGCGACGTGCCATCCTGACCCGCGCCGTGCAGGCCCAGGTCATCCCCCAATTACTGCAACGCCCGGCGCTGCGCAGTGCCATGCCGACCGCGCCGATCGACGCGCACGTCAAGCGCCTGGCCGCCCTGGCGCTGCAGGCGAACAGTCACGAGGTGGTCGATTTCGTCACCGGGCTGATGGAGAACGGTTTCGATGCCGAGCGTCTCTACCTGGAGCTGCTGACCCCAACCGCGGTGTTGTTGGGCGAGTTCTGGGCCGAGGATTTCTGCACCTTCGCCGACGTGACGATCGGCATCGGCCATCTGCAGACGGCCATGCGGTCGCTGCACCCGGCCTTCTTCGACGCCGCCGAGCCGATCGGTCCGGGCGCACCCCGCGCCGTGTTGATGCCGCTGCCGGGCGAGCAGCACACGTTTGGCCTGTCGATGCTGTCGGCGTTCTTCACCCGCGCCGGCTGGGATACCTGGTCAGGCCGCGTCGCCGATGCCGCCGAGCTCGACGCCATGGTCCGCTGCGATTGGATCGATTTGGTCGGCTTCTCGTTATCTCACGACGCCCTGCTCGACCACGCCCGCGTGCACATCGCCGCCATCCGCAAGGCGTCGCGCAACCCCGGGGTCATCATCATGGTCGGCGGCCTGCCGTTTGCCGAGAATGCCGCGCTGGCCACCGACATCGGGGCCGACGGGACCGCGACCGACGGCGCCAGTGCCGTGGCACGCGCGTCGGCCTTGCTCGCGCGTCGAGGCGTTAAGCGGTGACGCAAATGATTTTTGGAACTAGCCGTGAACGGACGAGAGTTGTCGCCAACCAAAACGCGATCCCTGTCGACTGGACGGCACTCAACGGCGTGCAGCGAGGGGATATCGCACCGGTGAAGCGTTTCGTCTCCCCAAAGACCGCCCTCGGCGATCTCGATGCCGAGGCTGCTGCAGCGTTGATTGCCGCCGCAGCCGACATCACCCTGGCCCTAGATCTGGTCGGGACCATCACCGACATCGCGGTCCGGACCGACGATCTGGCCGCCGACCTGCGTGACCCGGCGACCTGGCAAGGCAAGGCGTTCGCCGCCGTCGCCGCGCCCGACAGCCGGCCCAAGGTCGCCGCCCTGATCGCCGATGCCGGCAAGAATACCGAGACACGGTGGCGGCACGTCAACCACCTGACGTCGGATGGCCGCTCGATCCCCATCCTTTATTGCTGCGTGCTGCTCGAGGGCAACCGCCTGGTCGCCTTTGGGCGTGACCTGCGCGACCTATCGGCGCTGCAGCAACGGCTCGTCTCCGCGCAGCAGAGCATGGAGCGCGACTACTCCCGCCTGCGCGAGGTCGAGACCCGCTACCGCCTGCTGTTCCAACTGTCCTCGGAAGCCGTCATCATCCTCGATGCGGCGCGCATGCGCGTGCTCGAGGCCAACCCGGCCGCCCGCGCCCTGTTCGACGCCAACGGCGATGATCTGCCCGGCGCCGCCCTGGCCGCCCTGTTCACTCCCGAGGCCGTCGCGCTGGTCGAAGCGCATCTCGGCGCCGTCCGCGCCGGCGTTCGCGTCGACGACCTGACCGCGCGCACCCGCGGCGGGCGCGACATGGTCGTCAAGGCGTCGTTCTTCCGCCAGGAAGGCGATGCGCTGTTCCTGGTCCGCATCGCGCCACTGCACGGCGAGTCCGCGCTGCTGGAGATTCCCGACGCCAAGGCCAAGCTGCTCTGGGCGGTCGAGCGCGCGCCGGACGGGTTCGTGGTCACCGATGGCGATGGCCGGGTCATCATCGCCAATGCGGCGTTCTTCGACATGGCGCAGATCGAGCACGAGGAAAGCGCCCGCGGGCGCCCGCTCGACGATTGGGTCGGAGCTTCCGGCGTGGACGTCGCGGTGCTGATCGCCAATTTGCGTCAGCGGGGCGCCGTTCGCTTCTTTGCCAGCACCATGCGCGGCGAGGAGGGCAGCACCGTGCAGGTCGAGATCTCCGCCGTTTCCATCCGCAACGGCGGGCAGCCCTGCTTCGGCTTCGCCATCCGCAACGTCGCGCCGCGCATCAATGCCCCCTCCGGCAGCGACAACCCGGCCGCGACCCGCGCGCTGCCGCGCTCGGTCGAGCAACTGACCGAACTCATCGGCCAGGTGCCGCTCAAGGACCTCGTGCGCGAGGCGACCGAGGTGATCGAGCGGCTGTGCATCGAGGCCGCGCTGGAACTGACCGGCAACAACCGCGCGTCGGCGGCCGAGATGCTCGGCCTGTCGCGGCAGAGCCTTTACGTCAAGCTGCGCCGTTACGGGCTGGGCGACCTCGGCGCTGGCGCCGACGAAGCTGCGGAAGCCGAATAGATTGTCCGCGACCGTCCCGTCCTCCCCGGCAGCGCCGTCGCGCGTCGACTGGTCGGCCGCGCTCGAACTTCTTAAGCCGATCACGTGGTTCGCGCCGATGTGGGCGTTCGGGTGCGGCATCGTCTCGTCCGGCGTGCCGTTGGCCGGGCGCTGGGGTTACGCGCTGGCCGGCATCGCGCTGGCCGGCCCGCTGGTCTGCGCCACCAGCCAGGCCGCCAACGACTGGTACGATCGCCATGTCGACGCCATCAACGAGCCCGGTCGTCCCATCCCCTCCGGCCGCCTGCCGGGCCGCACCGGGCTGTTCATCGCTTTTGCCTGGACGGCGCTGTCGATCGCGGTCGCTTCGATGCTCGGTGCCTGGGTGTTCGGGGCTGCGCTGTTTGGCCTGGCGCTGGCTTGGGCCTATAGCGCGCCGCCGCTGCGGCTGAAGCGCAATGGCTGGTGGGGCAACCTCGCCTGCGGCGTGTGCTACGAGGGCCTGCCCTGGTTCACCGGCGCCGCCGTCATGGCCGGCACGCTGCCGGACGCCCGCATCATCGCGACCGCGTTGCTGTATAGCGCCGGTGCGCATGGCATCATGACGCTGAACGACTTCAAGAGCGTCGAGGGCGACAAGCTCACCGGAGTCCGCTCGCTGCCGGTCATCCTGGGCGTCGACCGTGCCGCCGGGCTGGCGTGCTGGGTGATGGCGCTGCCGCAGGTGGTGGTGATTGCGTTGTTGCTGAGCTGGGGTGCGCCGTTCTTCGCTGCCGGCGTGGTGGCGGTGCTTGCCGCGCAACTGGCGCTGATGCCGCGCTTCCTGCGGGCGCCGCGGGCGCAGGCGATCTGGTACAACTCGACCGGCACGACGCTCTATGTCGTCGGCATGCTGGTTGCCGCTTTCGCGTTGCGCGGACTGGCCTGATGCTCGGCTGGGCCGGCATTGCCCGTCTGGGCCTGGTGCAGATGGCGCTTGGCAGCGTCGTGGTGCTGGTCACCTCCACGTTGAACCGCGTGATGGTGGTCGAATTCGCGCTGCCGGCGATCCTGCCCGGGGTGCTGGTGGCCTTGCACTACATCGTCCAGGTGCTGCGCCCGCGCATGGGCTGGGGCTCCGACATGGGCGGCCGTCGCACGCCGTGGATCGTCGGTGGCATCGCCGCGATGGCTACCGGCGCGTTCGTGGCGGCGCTCGGCGCCTGCTTGATGCCCGCCAGCTTGGTAGCCGGCGTGGCGCTGGCCACGCTGGGGTTCGTCGCCCTTGGCCTCGGCGTCGGTGCGGCCGGTACCTCGTTGCTGACCCTGGTCGCCCATCGCGTCGATCCCAACCGCCGGGCTGCTTCGGCAACGATCCTGTGGCTCATGATGATCGCCGGCATCGCGGTCACGGCCGGGTTCGCGTCCAAGCTGCTGGATCCGTTCTCCCCCGCCCGCCTGCTGGAGATCACCGCCGGCGTCGGTGTCATCGCCATGGTGCTGACCCTGCTCGCCGTCTGGCGCGTCGAAGGTCCGGCCGCTGCACCTGCTCCCGCGGCGCACGCTCCCTTTCTGCCGGCCCTCAAGGAGATCTGGGCCGAGCGCCAGTCGCGCCGTTTCGCCCAGTTCGTCTTCGTCTCCATGCTCGCCTATTCGGCGCAAGAGCTGTTGCTGGAGCCGTTCGCGGGCGCCGTGTTCGGGCTGACGCCTGGCCAGACCGCGGGACTAACCGGGTTGCAACACGGGGGCGTCCTCGCCGGCATGGCCCTGGTCGCCGTGGTGACGGTGTGGGCCGGGGCCTATCGCGGCCGGGTCATGCGGGGTTGGACGATGGGGGGCTGCATCGCCTCGGCCGCCGGTATCCTGTTGCTGTCGCTGGCGGCGGTGGTTCCTGCGTTACCGTTGCGCCCGGTGGTGTTCGCCCTGGGTGTCGCCAATGGCGCCTTCGCCGTCTCGGCCATCGGCGCCATGCTCGGCCTGGCTGCCGAAGGCCGCGGGTCGCGGGACGGCACCCGCATCGGCCTTTGGGGCGCAGCCCAGGCCCTGGCGTTCGGCGCCGGCGGCCTGCTTGGCACCGGGGCGTCCGACATCGCGCACCGCCTGATCGACACCCCGGCGCTGGCCTACGGCAGCGTGTTCGTCGCCGAAGCCGCCATCTTCCTGTTTGCCGCACGCCTGGCCGCCGGGCTGTTCGGCGACAGCCCGGTTACCACCGAACACCTTGCCACATACGAAGTCGGAGCCACGGGATGACCGAGCAGACCTATGACGCCGTCATCGTCGGCGGCGGCCCGGCCGGCGCGACGGCGGCCGCCGACCTCGCCGGCAACGGCCGCAGCGTGTTGTTGCTGGACCGCGCCGGCCGCATCAAGCCGTGCGGCGGTGCCGTGCCGCCGATCCTGATCCGCGACTTCGACATCCCGGAGCACCTGATCGTCGCCCGCGCCAGGGGCGCCCGCATCGTCGCCCCGAGCGCCGCTGAGGCCGACATGCCGATCGAAGGTGGATACGTCGGCATGGTCGACCGCGACACGTTCGACGAATGGCTCCGCGAGCGCGCCGCCGAGAAGGGCGCCGAGCGACGCGACGCCAGCTTCGAGCAGGTGACCCGCGACCCCGACGGCGTCGCCCGCATCCACTTCATGCCCAAGGGCGCGACGGAGTCCGCCAGCGTCCGCACCCGCGCCATCATCGGCGCCGACGGCGCGAAGTCCAACGTCGCCAAGCAGTGCGTGAAGGGCGCCGACCACGTCAAATACGTGTTCGCCTATCATGAGATCGTCCGCGCCCCGGCGCCGTCGACCGAGTACGATCCGAGCCGCTGCGATATCTATTACCAGGGCCCGCTGTCGCCGGATTTCTACGCCTGGGTGTTCCCGCATGGCGACACGATGAGCATCGGCACCGGCTCGGCGCAAAAAGGCTTCGGCCTGCGCCCGGCGGTAACCAAGCTGCGCGAGCAGGTCGGTCTGGCCGGCCTAGAGACCATCCGCCGCGAGGGGGCGCCGATCCCGCTGCGGCCGATGAAGCGCTGGGATAACGGCAAGGACATCGTGCTGGCCGGTGATGCCGCCGGCGTGGTGGCGCCGGCCTCCGGGGAGGGGATCTACTACGCGATGCTGGGCGGACGCCTGGCCGCCGATGCGGTCGAACTGCTGTGCAAGACCGGCGAGGCCAAGTCGCTGCGCACGGCGCGCAAGCGGTTCATGAAGGCGCACGGCACGGTGTTCACCGTGCTCGGGCTAATGCAGTGGTTCTGGTACGCCAACGACAAGCGTCGCGAGAAATTCGTCAAGATGTGCCGCGATCCGGACGTGCAGCGCCTGACCTGGGAAAGCTACATGAACAAGAAGATCGCCAAGCGCGACCCGATGGCGCACGTGCGGGTGTTCTTCAAGGACATGGCGCAACTTGTGGGGCTGGCCAGAGCGTGAGAGATCTCGCTTGAGGATTTCCCGTCCTGTTCTGATCGCGGCCGCGGCGGCGGTATTCATCGCCATCCTCGGTGGGGCCGCGACCGATGTAGGGCCGTGGTACCTCGGGCTGCACAAGCCGTCATGGCAGCCGCCCGACTGGCTGTTCGCGCCGGTGTGGACGGCGATCTATGGGCTGACGGCGTTGGCCGGCGTGATGGCCTGGAACCGCGTCGTCGACCGCGAGCGCCGCATCCGCCTTATGGCGCTGTTCGCGCTCAACGCGCTGCTGAACGTGCTGTGGAGCGAATTGTTCTTCGGCATGAAGCGGCCGGACTGGGCAATGGCCGAAGCGGTGCCATTTTGGTTGTCAGTGCTGGCGTTGGTGCTGATCGTCTTCCCGATTTCGCGCAAGGGCGGGTGGGCGCTGGTGCCTTATCTCGTCTGGGTGTTGTTTGCCGGAATCCTCAACCTGGCGATCGTACGTTTGAACGGGCCGTTCAGTGCCTGAGCTGGAGAACATCATGGGTGAAACCATCCGAACCCCAAGCACCCCGTCGGTCTCCCTGCCCACCGAGATCATCCATGCCCGGGCCGAGATCGGGCGTCACTGCCCGTCGCTTCCGTTGAAGATCGGCACCCGCGCCTCGCCGCTGGCGCTGGTGCAGACCCGCGCCTTTCTCGCGCGGCTGACCCGGTTCTGTCCGGTGCTGCACGGGCTCGAGGTATTCCAGGAGTTCGCCATCCGCACCACCGGCGACCGCAGCCAAGCTTCCGGCGTCCGCCTTGCCGATGTCGGCGGCAAGGGGCTGTTCTCCAAGGAGCTGCACGAGGCGATGGTCGACTACCGGGTCGACATGGCCGTTCATAGCCTCAAGGACCTCGAGACCGAGCTGCCGTCCGGCATCGTGCTGGCCTGCGTGCTGCCGCGCGAGGATAATCGCGACGTGCTGATCCTCGGCCCGGCCTGCGACACGTCCGATGCCGCCGGGCTGCCGTATCCGGAGCTGCCGATCGGCTCAACGGTCGGGTCCAGCTCCGTCCGTCGCCAGGCGCAGCTGCTCCATGCGCGCCCTGACCTCAAGGTCGAGGTGATCCGCGGCAACGTGCATGGCCGCTTGGACAAGGTGCGCCGTGGCGATTATGCGGCGTCGCTGCTGGCGATGGCCGGATTGCGGCGGCTAGGGCTCGAGCACGAGGCCGACGTCGCCATCGAGTGCGAGACGATGCTGCCGGCGGCGTGCCAGGGCATCGTCGGCATCACCTGCCGCGAGGGCGACACCGAGCTGCGTCGCCTGCTGGCCGCGCTGAGCTGCCCGGAGGCTCACCTGCAGGCGCAGGCCGAGCGTGCCCTGCTCGGCGCGCTCGACGGCTCCTGCCACACGCCGATCGGCGCGCATGCCGTGCTGCTGCCGGGCGACCGACTGCGCATCACCGGCCTGGTCGCCAAGGAGGATGGCAGCTTCCTGCTGCGTCGCTCCGTGGAGTGCGATCACGCCGATGCCGCGACGGCCGGTGCCGCACTTGGCGACGCGCTCCGGGCGGAAAGCCCGCGCGACCTGTTCGCTTAGAGGATGTCTGGACGGGCGACCTCGTTGCTGTAGTGTCGTTCCCGAAGCAGTCGTGAAACGACGCTACGGGAGGCTAGGTTCATGAACAACGGCAGCGGTATCGTGCGCAGGTCGGTCGCACTCGGCGGTGCATTCGCCCTTTCATTGCTGGCGGGCACTGCGCTGGCGCAACCCAAGCCGATCAAGATCGGCGTTATCGCCGAGGCGCAGGCGATCTCGGGCGCGTCGATCTCCAAGGCCGCGCAGCTGGCCGCCGACGAGATCAACGAAAAGGGCGGGGTCGGCGGCCGCAAGGTCGAGATCATCGTCTATGACGATCATTCCTCCGCCGCCGACGCCGTTCGCGCGTTCCAGCGCGCCGTCAGCGAGGATCACGTCAACGTCGTCATCGCCAGCTACATCAGCGAAGTGGTGCTGGCGCTCGAGCCCTGGGCCGGCCGGCTCAAGACCGTGATGATCACGCCGGGTGCGGCGTCCGACGTCATCACCGCGAACATCAAGAAAGACTACGACCACCTTAAATACACGTTCCAGGGCTACCTGACCTCGACGTCGCTCGCCGGCCTGGTCTGCGATGCCGGCAAGACCATGATGGTGGACGGCCTCCATGCCAAGACCGCCGTCATCATGAGCGAGGACGCCGCCTGGACCACGCCGCTTGACGCCGGCTACGAGGCCTGCCTGCCCAAGATCGGCATCAAGGTGCTCGACCACGTCCGCTTCTCGCCCGACACCACCGACTTCACGCCGATCTACAACAAGATTGAGTCTAGCAAGCCGGACATCATCGTCACCGGCATCAGCCACGTGGGCGTGCAGCCGACGGTGCAGTGGAAGAACCAGCAAGTGCCGATGCCGATGTTCGGCATCTCGTCGCAGGCGACCAACGCCACGTTCTGGAACGACACCAACGGCGCGGCCTCCGGCGTCCTGTTCCAGTCCATCTCCGGACCCGGCGTCGCCATCACGCCCCGGACCATCCCGTTCGTCGACGCCTACACCAAGCGCTTCGGTGCCCCGCCCTCCTACGCCGGCTACACCGCTTACGATCAGGTATTCTACCTGACGGAGGCGATCCAGCGCGCCGGGTCGGACGATCAGGACAAGCTGGTCGAAGCCCTCGAGAAGACCGACTACCAGGGCGTCATCGGCCAGACCAAGTTCACCGGCAAGGATACCAGCAATCCGCACACGCTGGTCACCGGCCCCGGCGGCATCGAGGGCCTGTTCCTACAATGGCAGGACGGCAAGCAGGTCAATCTATGGCCGAACGACCTGTCCAAGGGCAAGGTGCAGTTCCCGAGCTTCGTGAAGATCAACTCCGCTCAATAAACGCCCGCTTAATAGATGATCGTCCTTGCGCCCCTGCCTCGTTCGGCAGGGGGGTTTTGACCCGCGCGAGGCCTCATGGTTCTTCTGCAAGTCCTGATTGACGGTTTCGCGATCAGTGCCCTCTACGCTCTTGGGGCCACCGGCTTCACGCTGATCTTCGGCGTCTCCGGCGTGCTCAACCTGTCGCATGGCTCCTTGATGGTGGCCGCCGCGGTGGCGGCCTGGTTCGCTAATGCGCAACTCGGCAGCGGGCCCTATCTCGGCGCGCTGTTCGGCGTCGGCGTCGGTGTCGCCTTGGCGTTGCTGACCTACGGCGTAGTGGTTCGCCCGATCCAGCGCTCGCGGCTGATCCGCAACGAGGAGCGGGAGATCTTCATCCTGACCGCGACCTTGCTCTGGGGCATCATGATTCAGGAGCTGATCGCATACTTCTTCACCGACAGCGCCAAGACCGTGCTGCCGATCGTCGCCGGCGTGGTCCAGGTGGCCGGGGTCCGGACGCCGACCAACGAGCTGTTCACCGCGGCGATCTGCTGGGTCGCGATCGGCATTCTATGGCTGCTGGTCAACCGCACGCGCACCGGCAAGGCGGTCATGGCCGCATCGATGAACGCCCGCGGCGTCACGCTGCTCGGGATCGAGCTGTCGGGCATCTATCTCATCGTCTGGATCATCTACGGCGTGCTGGCCGGGATCGCCGGCGTGCTGCTCGGCATGTTCCTGGGCGTCAGCTCCTATAGCGCGGGGCCGCTGACTGGCAGCGCGTTCTCCATCGTGGTGCTCGGCGGCCTCGGCAGCGTGTCCGGCTCGCTGATCGCCGCCTACGTGGTCGGCTACATCGAGACGATCACCGCCTATTTCGACCAGATCTTCGGCACCAATTTCGGCTCGACCTCCTACCGGTTCATCCCGGCGCTGCTGCTGCTCGTCGTCGTCATGTATGTCCGCCCTCGCGGCATCCTCGGGAGGCGTTGATGCGCTTCGTTCTCACCGCCGCCCTGGTCGTCGCCCTCGCCGTGCTCGGCATGCTGCCGCTTTGGGCTTCCGGCTACATCCTTGGCGTGCTGACGGTGGCCTACTATTTTAGCGTGTTCGCGATGGCGTGGGACCTGCTGTTCGGCTTCGCCAACGAGGTCAATTTCGGGCCGACCTTCCTGATCGGGCTCGGTGCCTACGGCGCCGGCATCCTCAACGGCCATGGTTTCCCGATCTGGGCCAGCGTCGTGCTGGGCACCCTGATCGCGGTGGCCGGCGGCATCCTGCTGGCGCTGCCGGCGCTGCGCTTGACCGGCCCGTATTTCGGCCTGACCACGCTGGTCGCCGTGCTGATCCTGCAGAACCTCGTCGTGGTGTTCGCCGGCTTCACCGGTGGCGAGATCGGGCTGATGGTGCCGGACGTCATCAGCATCGATGCCGGCACCAACTACTGGATCGGCTACGGCTTCATGCTGGTCTGCGGCGCGATCCTTTATGCACTGTCCCGCTCGCCGATCGGGTTAATCCTGCAGGCCAGCGGCCAGGACGCCGTGCAGGCCGGCGCGCTCGGCTTCAACATCACCAAGCACAAGCTGGCGGCCTTCATCATCAGCGCCTTCTTCTCCGGCCTCTCCGGCGCGCTGCTAGTGTTCTACATGGGCACCGCTTCGGTCTCGACGCTGATCTCCATCACCGTCGGTGTGCAGATCATCATCGCCGCCGTCATCGGCGGGCGCCGCACCATCATCGGTGCCGCGGTCGGCACCATCTTCCTCATCGCCATGACCGAGGCGCTGCGCAGCACCGGCGAGTTGGCGACGTTCATCGTCTCCGCCCTTGCGCTGGTCGTAGTGCTGGTGGCGCCGAACGGCTTCATGGGGGTGATCACCGGTCGCCGCGGAGAGCGCGCATGATCATTGTTCGCGGCGAGCGCGCCTGATGGCCGGGCCGCTGCTGCAGGTCCAGAACCTCACCAAGCGCTTCGGCGGCTTGGTGGCCGTCAAGGGCATGACCTTCGACGTCGCCGCCGGCGAGATCGTCGGGCTGATCGGGCCCAACGGGTCCGGCAAATCCACCGTGATGAAATGCGTCATGGGGATCGAGCGCCCGACCGAAGGGATCGTCCGCATCGACGGCGTAGACGTTGCCGGGCAGCCGGCGCACCAGATCGCCCGCCAGGGCGTCGGCCTGGTGTTCCAGCATTCGCGCCCGCTGCAGCGGCAGACGGTGCTGGAGAACATCAAGCTGGCGCTGCTGCCCGACAGCCTCATCCGCCTCCTCGCCGACCCGGCGCATGACCGCGACGCCCGCGCCATCGCTGAGCGCGTCGGCCTCACCCATGTGCTCGCCCGCCGGCCGTCGACGCTGCCCTTCGCCGATTTGCGCAAGCTCGAACTCGCCAAGGCGATCGCCCGCAACCCGAAAGTGGTTCTCGTCGACGAACCCTTCGCCGGGCTCACCCGCGGCGAGACTGAGAATTTCTCCGAGCTGATCCGCAGCTTCAAGGCCGAAGGCAAGGCGGTGCTGCTGGTCGACCACAACGTCAAGAGCGTGTCCGCCTTGGCCGACCGCGTGGTGGCGATGTATCTCGGCGAGCGCATCGCCGTCGGCACCGCCGACCAGGTGATGCGGGACGAGCAGGTGCGCCGGGTCTATCTCGGCGGTGCCATCACCACGGCCGCCCGGCCCGAGACCAGCTTCGCCGATGGCGACACGCCGCTGCTGGCGGTGCGCGACCTGTCGGTGTTCTACGGCAAGGCGCAAGCGCTGGAGAAAGTGTCGCTCCATGTCCACGAGCGCGAGTTCGTCTCGGTCGTCGGCCTCAATGGCGCGGGCAAGACCACGCTGTTCAACGCCATCTCCGGCCTGGTGCCTTATGACGGCGAGATCCGCTGGGGCGGCGGCAGCCTGGCCGGCAAGTCCGGCGCCGCTATCGCCCGCGGCGGCATCGTGCATTGCCCGGAGACGCGCGAGCTGTTCGGCGACATGTCGGTGCGCGAGAACCTCGACCTCGGCGGCCAGCACCTCACCGACGCCGAGCGCGCGCGCCAACTCGACTGGCTGTTCGACCTGTTCCCGCGCCTGAAGGAGCGCGAGGGCCAGCATGCGTCCACCATGTCCGGCGGCGAGCAGCAGATGCTGGCCATCGGCCGGGCGCTGATGATGAAGCCCAAGCTGCTGATTCTGGATGAACCCACGCTCGGCCTGGCGCCGGTGATCCTGGAGCAGCTGTCGCACGCGCTGGAGCGGCTGCGGCAGGCGACGCCGATCACCGTGCTGCTCGGCGAGCAGAACGTCACCTTCGCGCTGCCGCATGCCGACCGCGTCTATGTGCTCGAACACGCCCGCACGGTGTGGGAAGGCCCGCCCGAGCGCTTCGAGGCAGAAGCCGGCGAGGGCTATCTCTAGAAGCGGCCCGTCGCTACGTAGCGGGATGAGCTCCGAAACCGACCAGCACTCCATCGCCACGACTCTGCGCATTGCCTTGCTTGGCGGGCTGGCGCTGCTGCTCCTCTACCTGCTGTCGGACGTGCTGCTGGTCATCTTCGCCTCCGTGCTGATGGCCTGCGTGCTGCACGGAGGGGCCACCAAGATCCATGGATGGACCGGCCTGGGCCGTGGCTGGTCGTTGCTGCTGCTCATCGTCGTGATCACGACCGTGTTCGTCGGCGGCTTCTGGTTGCGCGGCCCGGAGATCGTCAATCAGACCGGTCAGATCGCACAAAGCTTCGTTCAGCAGGGCGAGCGGCTGAAGGAATACGTGCTCGCCACCAGCTGGGGCACCCAGCTCGCCGATAAGGCCGGCGGTGGCGCCGGCTGGTCGATTCTCGGCAAGCTCGGCAGCTATGTCCCGACCGTGGCTAACTCGCTGCTCAGCATCGCCAGCACGCTGGTGATCCTGGTCGTTACCGCCCTGTTCTTCGCTGCGTCGCCCGAACTCTACCGCGACGGAATGGTCCGCCTGCTGCCGCTATCGTGGCGCCAGCGTGGGCGGGAAGTGCTGGACGGCATGGGCGAGGCGCTGCAGCTTTGGTTCGTCGGCCAGTTGCTGGACATGATCGTGGTGACCGTTCTGACCGGCATTGGCCTGTATGCCCTGGGTGTTCCGTTGGCCGGAACCCTGGCGTTGCTCGCCGGCCTGGCCAATTTCGTGCCCTATATCGGTGCGCTCGCCGGCTCGATCCCGGCGCTGCTGGTCGCGGCCGCTCAGGGACCGAGCGTGATGGGCTACACCGCGGCGCTGATCGCGGGCGTCCAGTTGCTCGAGGGCAACGTCATCGCGCCACTGATCCAGAAGCGCACCGTCGACCTGCCGCCGGCCTTGACCATCCTGTCGCAGACCGTACTCGGCGCGCTGTTCGGCGTGCTCGGCCTCATCCTGGCCACGCCGTTCACCGCGGCGGCCATGATCTTCGTCAAGATGGTCTACGTGGAATCCACGCTGGAGAAGGGCATCACCCGGCCGGAGTAGTTCCGCCGGTCTACCGCGCCCCAGGCGTATTTGTACCCCTCCTGTCCGCGCAGGAAATGCGCTTCGGCCCGGCCCTCGGCCACTGCCTGCTCCAGCATCGCGCCGAGCAGCAGGGTGCCGGGGCTGACGAAGCTTTGGGCGGTGTCGTAGCCGCTCAGGTAGAAGTAGATCCGACCCGGCGACAGCAGCGCCATGATCGCGGCCGCGACGACGCCGCCGACCCGCAGCACCTGCAGCCGCATCAGCCCGGTCGCCAATAAGCCGGGTGCGGCATCGCGCCAGAACGCCAGCACCGCCGGGTCGGCCAGCACGCCGGGCTCGCCTTGGGCGGTCCAGCGGTTCTGGTGCAGCTGGATCAACGTGTTGAGCGACTGGTCCAGCGTGTCGGCCGTCGCTGCATCCACCGCCCAGCCACCGGCACGATCCGCTCGGTTACGGTTCATCCGCAGCTTGCGCCGTATGCCGGACGGGATGTCCGGCAGCGTCAGCACCGGGCACGGGCTGCTCGGCGACCATGCCACGGCGGTCAGTTCGAGCAGGCGCGACCAGGGTGGCGCCTCGATCAGCTCGATCTGATCGACAGCGTCGCTGGCCAGTCGCTCCACTACGGCCGGCAGCAGGGGAGTGGGATCGCCGAGACCATCGAGGTAGTCGGTCGTTCCCGCCCCGATCGGCAGCGCCTTGCGCTCGCCGGGCAGCACGTAGAGTGGCAGGATTCCCATCACCGCGCCATCCTGACGCTCCAGCGCCACGCGCGGCATCCCGGTCCCGAACACGCGCCACCATGGCAACAACCAGTGCGGCGACTGGAACGGCGTCGCCTCCGGGCATCGCGCCCATGTCGCCTGCCATTCCGCCGCCAACGCAATCAGCCCGCCATCGGTGTCGACGACCTCGATCAAGCCGCCTGCATCGCCGTCCGACCGACCAACTCCGCGTAGCGCGCCAGATACGCCCCGGTCATCCGCTCCAGCGAGAACCGTTCCCGCGCGACCCGGCGGCACGTCTCCGGCGCGATCGTGCCGATCCGCCCCAATGCCTCGACCATGCCGTCCACCCCGTCCACCACGAAGCCGGTCCGCCCGTCCTCGACCACCTCGGGCAGCGCGCCGCTGCGGAACGCGATCACCGGCGTGCCACAACTGGCTGCCTCCATCGCCACCAACGAACTCGTCTCCGCCACCAGGCTCGGCACCAGCAGGCACGACGCACCGGCCAGCAATCGCCGCTTCCGCTCGAACGCCAACGGCCCCAGATACCGCCACTGATCGCCCAATAGTGGCTTCACCTCGGTCTCGAAATAGTCCTGGTGCGCTTGATACGGGAACACCTCGCCGCCGATCAGCAGCGTCATCCCCGACGCCCGCGCCGCCTGCAGCGCCAGGTGCACCCCTTTTTCCGGGCACACGCGCGCCAGCATCAACGCATATTCGCGCTTGCTCACCCGCGCGGCGGCGAGCCGATCGACCGGAACGCCGTTCGGGATCGGCGGCAGCAGGTTCGGCCCGGGTCGGACGCACGACGCTTCGGTTGCGGAGACGCAGTTCAGCCAGGTATCGGGGCGCGTTACATCCAACGCGCTGGGCGGGTACCAATCCGGCGGCAGATGCAGCGTTGCCAGCATCGCCGGGCCGGGTGGCACCGCGTATTCGTGAAAATCTAGCCCGTGCATGTGCACCAGGTCGACGTCGTTCTCCGCCAGCACCCGCTCGATCGCGGCTTGCACGCGGTGACGCTGCAACTCCGTCGTTGCCGCCTCGATCGCGCAACCCGGCGGCGGCGCCTCGAACGTCACTAGCTCGCCTGCGCTACGCGATCCTTCCATCGCCACCACGATCGAACGATGCCCGGCCGCCACCAGCGCCGCGTCGATCGCCGTTAACACCTGTTCCGAGCCGCCAACCGCGTCCGGTCCCACCGGCGCCAGCTTGTAGGCGACGCTGGCGACGGTCAGGCGCCGCATTGAGCCTGTTCCCGCCATTCTTGCCCATTCATCCAGCCCCAGGCTTCGTACAGCAACTGGCCCGGATGCGGCGGCTGCGCGAAATCGTAGCGAGGGGCGCGCCGGAACCGCTCGACCCTCGGGTCGAAGTGGCCGAGGATGTCTTGCTGGGTCCGAAAGCACGCCAGCATCGACTGTTTGCGCACGAGATCGTCGCCGTGCAGATGGATCACCGTGGCCTCCGGGCTGGTCGTCAGCGGCGGATCATAACCAGCAATGTGGCTAGGATGCGTCAGGAACTCACCTGTTTGTAGCGCACCGTTCCGATCGGCATGATAGCCGGCGAACTCGAAGACTTCTGTGCCAGTGCGCTGCACCGCCGAAGCCACCGCATCGTGGTCTGGATGACCGCCTTCGTAGCAATGGGTCAGCACGCTCCGGACGTGGTGCGCCGCAAAGGCCTGGCGCAGCCGGTCAGTGATGTCGGGAATCGCCGCGGTTGCCAACTGATCGGAGATGCCGAGCGTCACCCGTGTGATCCCGTCCCCAGCCACCAGCGCCAGCGCGGCGTCGAGTTCCACCGCCCGCGCAGCGGCGTAGGCTGCCGGGCTGGTGAAACCCTCGCGGGAGGCGTCGCCCAGGGAGAGCGGCGCGCCGTCCGTGACGTGGATCAGCAGCAGGCGGCGGAACAGATGCAGGCTGCCGCCGAGAGCCAGCGTCTCGTCGTCGGGATGCGCGACGACGAGCGCCACCGGTTCCTCGATCGGCCGCCGCTCGCGCAGCGCGGCCAGCATCGCCTTAGCTGACTTGGGCGAGTTGGGGCGAGATTGGCTCGGCTTGGCCCGGCGCATAGCGGCGAATCATCTGGCCGCAGAACTCGGCGAAACGCTCCGGATGCTTCGGCACCGCCGTGTAGTGCGCCCACTGCCCCTCGTGCTCCGGCGTGAAGCAGAACGTCGCCGTGACCTTGAACTTCTCCAGGGCCTTCATCTGCCGGTCGAACCAACGCTCGCAATCCGGCCGGAACCAGTCTGCCCAGGACAGGCCGGTGCGGAGGTAGGTCACGCCGAGGTCTTCCAGAACCTTCACCGCGTCGTCCAACCGGTGGTCCTCGTAGTGGAACCACTGACAGATGCCGATTTCGGGGGTGAACTCGTGAAAGCGCTTAGCCGCGAGCTTCGGGCGCCCGTTCTCATCCAGGAGGCCCATGTGGAAGTGCCGGTAGTAGGAACTGCCCTCAGCCTCGCGATGCCGGGTCGTGGCGGGCCAGGCGGCCGGCAGGTCGTAAAGGCTATACCAGTGAATCCGCGGTGCCTGTCCCCGCAGCAGTTCGGCCGTGCGTTGCAGGCCCCAGGCCTGCACCTCTTCCGCCCCGAAAGTGGAGATGCCGACTTCGGAGACCCAGAGCGGCAGGTCGGTCACGGCGCGGATGCTGTCCAGCTTGGCGGGCCATTCGTTGATGCCGCCCCAGTGATTCCAGTCGAGCGGGAAGCCGTGCACGGCGACCGCGTCTAGCTGATCCAGCCCGCCATGGGATTGCAGTGCCCTGATGAAGTCCGGATCGATCGGGCTGATGCCACCCAGCACCCGTGTAAGCCCCGGCGCCTCGGCCGCGATCGCCTGGCCGGCGAGCGTCGTCATCTGCGAGAAAACGGCCCAGCCTGGGTCGTTTTCGAAATCCCAGTGCGACTTGTTGTTGGGCTCGTTCCAGATCATCGCCGCTTCGATCATCGCGCGGTGCCTCCCTGGGCGGGATAGACTGCGCCGTAGCGCCGGTCGTGGCGCTCGCCGCGGCGGCAGATGAAGATCTCCTCCTCCGGGTTGGCTTCGATGGTGAAGCCCGCCGAGCGCAGCATGGCCGCCGAGCATGCACGATTTGGCGCCCACCAGTTGGTGTTGTCGTGCGAGTAGCTATGCTCGATGAAGTGCATCTTCGGGTAGCCGGGCTCGTCGAACGCCGATTTGTCGAAGAATTCGTAGTCCTCTTTGACGTCCATGATGTCGTCGGAGCCGCGCTGCATGGACTGGAACACCAACAGATCGCCGGCGACGTGCTCGTGGATTAGGTCGAGCGCCAGCAACGGATGGCGCAGGTGGTAGAGCACCCCGATGAAAAACACGAGGTCGAACTTCTCGCGCAGCGAGCCGACGTCGTAGACGCTCATCTGCTTGAACTCGACGTCGATCCCCTGCACCTCGGCGGCGAACTTGGCTTGCGCCAGGTAGTCCGGGTCGAAGTCGATGCCCAGCACTCGGTCGGCGCCGCGCCGCTTCATCTCCATCGAGTAGAAGCCGGCGTTGCAGCCGATGTCCAACACGGTGCGCCCGCTCAAATCATCCGGCAGGCAGCTCTTGAACCGCTCCCACTTCACCTGCGGGAAGTCGCCCAGGAAGTGGTCGGGCGCCGTTCTGACGCCCTGCAGGTCCAGATTGTGAAACCATGGTCCCAGCGATTCCGCCTTGGTCCTGATCCGCTCTTCGGTCCAGTCTGTCACGCTTTGCTCTGCTCCAATCTTGCCGCGGGGACCGGCGTAGGGGGCGGTGTAGCTTGGCCCCCCAACAGCCGTATCGCCTCGCGATACCCATGCACCGTGCCGACGTCCACATAGCTCTGGCCGGCGCAGACACCCCAAGCCTGCCCGCCGGCCTGTAGCCAGGCGTTGATCAGGGTGCCCATGAACTCGTCCTGCCGCTCGCGCTCCAGCCAAAGGCGATGCAGCTCGAACAGCGTCCGGCCCGGCATCTTGAACGCGCCCCAGATCCAGTTGGACCGAGCGGTGGGAGACTTGACGTCGATCTGCACGACCCGGCCGTCTTCCCCCAGCACCACCGCGTCGAACAATTCCGGCCGCTCGACCGGGAACAGCAGAAACGTCAAACGGTCGTCCGGCAGCCCGGCCAGCGCGTCGGACGGAAACCAGATCGTGTCCGGCAAGCCGATCAGCACCGGCTCGTCCGGCGGCACGACCGACAGCGCGCGGAAGATCGCGTCGCACAGCCCGGCCGCCCCGGCCTGGCAGACGTAGGCAATGTCCACGTCGCCGACCGCCGCACCGTAATACTGTAGAATATCGCTCTTGAAGGGCGAGATCACGAAGCAGATCTTCTCCGCGCCGGCCCGCACCATGCGCTCGATGAGGTACTCGCTCACCGCCCGCGGCCGCTCGACGCCGCTGGCATCGAGTCGCGAACCCACGGGCAGCAACTCCTTGCTGAACGCCAGCGGTTGAATACGCGTGCCGTTACCGGCGGCGGGGATGATGCCCCACATCAAGCGGAGACCGGCGTCTTGGCCGTCTCGAACGCCGCGACCATCTCGGCCGCGCGCCGCGCCGCGCTATGTTCCTCGATCGCCCGCGCCCGCGCCCGGGCCGCGATCCGGGCCAGCTCGTCGTCACTCCGCTGCAGCGCGGCCATCGCGTCCTCCGTCGTGTGGGCGACGAGGATCTCCTCGCCCGGCACGAAGAACGCGTCCAACCCGGCGAACCAGTCGGTGAGGATCGGCACGCCGCAGGCGGCAGCCTCGAACAACCGTCCGGACGGGCACCATCCCATCCGCGCCATCGCCTCACGGGTGATGTTCAGCGTCAGGCGCGACGACGAATAAAACGCCGGGTGTGCCGGCGGTGGCAGGTGGCGCACGAAGAAGGTGTTGGCCGTCCACGGAAAGCTGTCCGGATATTGCGCGCCGCCGATCACGAAGCGCTCGTTCGGTAGGCGCCGGGCCGGCTCGACGAAAAGTCGCTCCAGCGCCGACTGTCGGTCGGCCGCATAGGTGCCGAGGTAGGAGAGCAACGCAGCGTAATCCGGGCGCTTGTCCGCGGGTCGATGAAGCGCCGGGTCGACCGAGCCATAGATGGGGGCGGTTCGGCGGGCGCCGAGTTGGGTGCGCAACGCGTCCAGCGCGCCGCCGCCGGTGTAGCTCAGCACGAGATCGAACGGCGCCAGCCCGTCTGGCCCGATATAACCGACATCCTCGCCGGCCTCGATCCGCGCCAGCGTCACCGGCGTGTCGAGGTCGTAGAAGCAGCGCACGGCCAGGTCCGTGCCGAGCACCAACTCGGTCGCGGCGAGCCCATCCGGGCAATACGACGTGACCATGCCGACATCGGCGTCGGCCAGCGCCGCCCGCGCCTGTGGCAGCGCGCCGGCCCAATCCTCGTACAGCACCAGTGTTCCGCCCGGCGGCAGCGCGTGCAGGTCACGGTTGGCGGCGTAATACGGCACATCCTTCTCGAAGAACACGACCCGGTGCCCGGCTTCCAGCAGCGCCTGGATCAGCCCGCGCCACAGCGCCGCATGTCCGTTGCCCCAGGACGAGCTGACCGCCAGCCCGAAGATGACGATCTTCACGCCGTCACCCGCCGCTTCTCCTGTGCTTCCAACGCCTGGCGCGCATAGGCTTCCAATTCGGCGGCCCGGTGGTCGCCGGTATGCGCCGCCATTACCCTGGCGCGCCCGGCGGCACCGATCGCTAGTCGCCGCTCCTCCGGCATCGTGCGGATGATCGCCAGCACCTCGTCGGTCCCGTGTGCGATCAGGATTTCCTCATCGGGCTTGAACAACTCGTCAAGCCCTTCCCACCAATCGCTGATGATTGGCGTTCCGCAACAGGCTGCCTCGAACAACCGCACGCTGGGGCTGTGTCCGCGCCGCACCATGTCCGCCCGGGTCACGTTCAGCGTGAAGCGCTGCCCGGCGTAGAAGCCGCGATGCTCGGCCGGCGGCAAGTGCTCGATGCGTTCCACGTTGCCCGGCCACATCACTTCGGCCGGGTAAAGCGGTCCGGCGACGACGAAGCGGCCATCGCTCCAGCCCCGCGCCGGCGCGCATAGCAGCTTTTCCAGCACCGGCTGGCGGTCGTCGCTGTAGGTGCCGAGGTAGCCCAGGTCCCAGCCCGTCGCCACCTCCGGCGCCGGTTGATAGAGGTCGGGGTCCGCGGAGCAATAAAGCGGCCGGGCGGCGCGGGCGCCCCAGCGCCGCTCCAGCTCCTGCAACGTCGGTCCGCCCGTGAACGAAAGGTATAGGTCGTATCGCCGCAGCATGTCGGCGGCCAGATACTCGCACGATCCGGCCTCCAGCGCCGCCAGCGTCACGGGCGTGTCGATGTCGTAGAACCCGGTCGCGCCACGCGCCAACGACTGCACGATTCGCCCAACCGCGATGCCTTCCGGCACGTAAGAGCCGACGATCACCAGATCGGCGGAGGCGATGGCCGGCGCCCATTTGCCCGTCAGCGCATCAAGCGTGTCGTACAGCGCCGTTTCGCCATAGGGCGGCTCGGCGAGGTCGCGATTCTCGGCATACCAGGGCTTGTCGCGCTCCAGGAACAGGACCTGGTGCCCGCGGCGACACAGCCCGCGCACCAAGCCGCGATAGGTCGTCGCGTGCCCGTTGCCCCACGACGATGTAATCGTCAGCCCAAGGATGACGATGCGGAGGCCTCTATCCATACAACCTAAGAACCTTTCGGGATGACTACAGTTCCCGCCCGTATCAACCGGGTCAAGTCGGCAACCACTCTCGACACCGGCTGATGCCAGTCGCCGGCTTCACACTGCCGATACTTCCGTATGCTACCGTACCAAGGACTCGCGCGGTCATCCCCGTCGGCGCCGGCCAGCCAGCGCCAGTCCGGCGCCGTATCCAGCAATAGCCAGACCGGCACGCCGATCGCTCCGGCCAGATGCGCCACCATGGTGTCGACCGTGACCACCACGTCGAGCCCGGCAATCACCCGCGCCGTGTCCAGCACCGCTGCCGGGCAGGGCGCCATGTCCGGCAGGGCCTCGCCTTTCTGTAAGCTACACAGCGCGAGATCGTCCATCGCCAGCATCGCGACCGCCGTTCTCGGCATCGAGCGCTCCGGTCGCCAGCCCGGCCGCACCTGCCAACACACGCCCGCCCGCACCGGGCCCGGGCTGCGCGACCGTTCGATCGGCAAGTACGGCGCCGAATGCGGGGCGAGTCGCAACGCGTGCGACAGCTCCATGATCTCCAGCGCCACCCCGCCGGGCGGGAGCGGGCAGGGGGCCGCCGGGTCGAACGTCAGGATGTCGTCGGCAGCATTCATCATCGTCATCAGGGGCAGCAACTCGGCCTGCACCTCGAGCGTCACCCGCGCCGCGCGCGCTCTGAGCGCCGGCAGGTAGCGGCAGAACTGCAAGGTATCGCCCAACCCGTGATAGCAACGGACCAGGATATCCCTGCCGTCGACCGGCGTGCCGTCCCATAGCCAGCGCAGATGGTAGGGCTGGGTCGGATCATCCTGCTCGGCCGGGTCGCGCAGGGCCAGGACGCGGTCGCTCGCCTGCCACGCCGCGGCGAAATCCCCGTTCCGCATGGCAGCAAACCACGCCGTCCCTACCTGTTCCCACTCGTCGTTACGGTCAGCTCTCATCATCGGTTGAGGCAGCTCAGCTTGTTGCATAGGGTTCCTCCGCGGTCGCCGGTGAGACGCTGCTCAGGCAAGAAAGTCCATGTCCATGGTGAAACTGCAGTGAAATCGGCTGCCGTCACGACCTCGAAATGGGTCGAGCTGATCCGCTTCCTGCGCACCGAGAGCGCGGGCGGCGCCATGCTCATCGCCTCCGGCATGATCGCATTGATCTGGGCCAACTCCTCGGCAGGCGGCTTGTATGTCCAGGCGCTGAGCGCCCCGCTCGGCCCGATGCCGGTCCACCTGTGGATCAACGACGGGCTCATGGCCGTGTTCTTTCTGCTCGTCGGGCTCGAGCTGCGCCGCGAGATGACGGTCGGCGAACTCGCCTCGGCCAGCCGCCTGGCAGCCCCGGCCATCGCCGCGATCGGCGGCATGCTCGTCCCGGCCGTCATCTTCTCGGCCTTCAACTATCACGACCTCACGCTGATGCGGGGGTGGGCGGTGCCCGTCGCCACCGACATCGCCTTTGCGCTGGCCGTGCTGAGCGTCCTCGGCAGCCGGATCCCGATCGCGTTGAAGGTGTTTCTCACCGCGCTGGCCATCATCGACGACCTCGGCGCCATCGTGGTCATCGCGCTGTTCTATTCCACCTCGCTCGACCTCACCATGTTGGGCGGCGCGGTGGTGGTGATCGCCGTGCTGTGGGGCCTCGGCCAGGCAGGCATCCGCTCGCTGATCCCGTTTCTCCTCGGCGGAGCGATCCTCTGGGTGTTGGTATACCGCTCCGGCCTGCACGCCACCCTGGCCGGCGTGGCGCTCGCCTTCCTGTTGCCGGCATCGGAAACCAACAAAAGCAGCCCGGCACAGCGCGTCGAGCACGCGCTGCATCCCTGGGTCGGCTTTCTCATCCTGCCGTTGTTCGGCCTGGCCAATGCCGGGCTCAATTTCGGAACGCTGCCCGCCCATGCATGGCGCGACACGCTGGCGCTCGGAACGGCGGCCGGGCTGGTATTTGGCAAGCAGATCGGCGTGTTCGGTGCCGTGACGCTGGCTGCGCGCCTGAAGCTCGCGGTGTTGCCGGCCGGCGTGACGCGCACGCAGCTTTACGGCGGCTGTATCCTGTGCGGCATCGGCTTCACCATGAGCCTGTTCATCGGCGACCTCGCCTTTCGCGCCACGCCGCGCGGCGACGAGGTCAAGCTCGCGGTGTTCGTCGGCTCCCTCGTTTCGGCGGTGGCCGGCCTCATCGTCCTCGCCCTGGCGACCCGGCGGCGCTAGAACCGGCGCACCACCGCTGGATGATGCCGCATGACGACCGCAGGCCCACGTACGTCCGACCACGACATCGAGCCGATCTTCCTGGAGCGCTGGTCCCCCCGCGCCTTTTCCGGGGAGGCCATCCCCGAACCCGTCCTCATGCAGATCTTCGAGGCTGCCCGCTGGGCCGCCTCGGCCTACAACTCGCAACCCTGGCGCTTCGTCTATGCCCGCCGCGACACGCCGTCATGGGAAGCCATGCTGAGCCTGTTCGTGGAAGGCAACCGTGTCTGGTGCAAGCAGGCCGGCGCACTGGTCGTCATCGCTTCCGACTCGCTGATGCTGCCGCCGGGCAAGGATACCCGCGTTCCGTCGCACAGCCACTCCTTCGATACCGGCGCCGCCTCGGCCAACCTGGCCCTGCAGGCGACCAAGCTCGGCTGGTATGCCCATGCCATGATCGGCTTTGACCGCGAGCGCGCCTTTGCCGAGCTCGGCTTCGGGGAAGGCTACCGGATCGAGGCGGCGATGGCGCTAGGTCGCCTCGGCGACAAATCCACCCTGCCGGAGTCGCTGCAGTCGCGCGAAAGCCCGAACGGCCGCAAGCCGCTGGCCGAGATCGTGTTCGAGGGCAAGTATACGCGATAGAACACCCGACCATGGGCTCCGGCGTCGTCCGGAGCCCAAAGGCGACGACGATGGTGTGTCAGGGACAGCACATCGCGTTAATGTCTATGCGATTGCCACTAGCGGATTTTGATTTCACTCCAAAGAGTGACCCGCTTCTATTATTTTCGGTACTTACCCAATCTTATTACAATTGATTGAGTATCGGTGCTCCACGACACTGTGTTGTTGCCGTGGCCTTCTCTGTCAGTCATCTTGTCCTGAGATAATGCACATGATTGATCCTTACCCGCGCATGCCGTGGGGCCTGGTCTGATGCCGAGCGACACGACGCCGAATGCCGTGAGCGGTAGGGGACGCCAGCTTTTCGCACCGGGTGCGGACGCGGTCATGCGTCTCGTTCTCTGGTCCATCGTTCTGCTGATCGTCGGCGGCGGGGTCCTTGTGCTGACCTGGTCGTTTGGCGGCCTGGTCGGCTCCGTTGGCGTCGCGCCGGCCCAGCCCGTGCCGTTCAGTCACAAGCACCATTCGGGCGAACTCGGCCTGGACTGCCGCAACTGCCACGAGCAGGTGGAGCAGCAGGCTACCGCCGGGCTGCCGCCGACGCATACGTGCATGACGTGTCATTCCGAGATCTGGACCGGCGCCTCAATGCTTGCCCCGGTGCGCGACAGCCTGGCCAACGACGATCCGCTGCACTGGACCCGCGTGAACCGGCTCCCGGATTACGTTTACTTCAATCACTCGATCCACATCACCAAGGGTGTCGGCTGTTCGTCCTGCCACGGCGCGGTCAACGAGATGCAACTCACTTACGCCGCGCAGTCCTTTCGCATGGAATTCTGCCTGACCTGCCATCGCGCCCCGGAGAAGTTCGTCCGCCCGGAAAAGGAAGTCTGGAACATGCAGTGGCAACCCCCCGCCGACCAGGCGACGCTTGGCCCGGCGCTGGTCAAGCAGAACCACATCCTTGGGCCGCAGCAGCTCACCGACTGCTCGATCTGCCACCGTTGATGGACGTTTCGAATTTCCGGCGCCCGAAACAATGGCTGAGCGCCGAGCATCAGGCCGACACGCCGGAGTTCCGCCGCTTCGTCGAGCGTGAGTTCCCAGCCGTCACCGATTTGTGCACCGGGCCGGACCGCCGGCAGTTCCTGCGCCTCATGGCGGCCTCGCTCTCCATGGCCGGGCTCGCCGGCTGTGACGACGGGCCGGATGCGCGCGCGCAGGAAGTGCCTTACGTCCGCAATCCGCTGCGCATCCAGCCCGGCGCCCGCGTCGATTACGCCACCCTCTCGGTTCAGGACGGTCTGGCCAACGGCATCGTCGTCACTACCCGCAACGGCCGCCCGCTGAAGGTCGAAGGGAACCCCGATCACCCCTGGAGCCGTGGCGGCACCGACATCTGGGCACAGGGCAGCGTACTCGATCTCTACGACCCGTTGCGGTCGCAAGCGGTCCGGTATCTGAGCAAGCCGTCCTCCTGGCAGGCCTTCCGTAGCCAGTTCGCGGGCAAGTTGGCCGACCTGCGCCATCGCGGCGGTGCCGGGCTGCACATCGTGACGGGGCCGCTGACCTCGCCCAGTTTCCTGGCTCAATTCGCGGCCATGCGCAGCATGATGCCGGACGCGGTCTGGTACACCCACTCGGCCACCGGCGGCCTGCATCGCTATGCCGGCGCGGTCGCCGCCTTCGGGCAACCCGTCGAGACCCGGTATCGCTTCGACGCCGCGCGCGTGATCGTCTCGCTGGACGGCGACTTCCTCGATGGCGGGCCCGACCAGGCCGGCCTCGCCCATGACTGGGTTGCCGCCCGCCGCGCCAGCGCCGCCACCGGCCCGTTGCTGGCGCTGCACGCTGCCGCCTCGATCCCGTCGCTCACCGCCGCCAAGGCCGATCATCCGCTGGTCGCCACGCCAGCCGAGTTGCTGGCGCTGGCGACGTCGCTGCTCGACGATGCGCCGGCCGATGCAAGCCCGCTTGGGCTGTGGCGTGCCGCCGCCGCCGCCGCATTGCGGCAGAATCGCGGCGCCAGTCTGGTGGTGACCGGTGCTTACGCCGCGCCGGCCTTGGTCGAAGCGGTGCATCGCCTGAACGCCGCGCTCGGCAATACCGGCACCACCGTGTTCCATACCGCGCCGGTGGTCGGCAACGGCAGACCGATCGGCGACCTGGTCGAGGCCATGCGGGGCGGCAGCGTCGACACGCTGCTGATGCTCGACGTGAACCCGGTCTATGACGCACCCGGCGATCTCGGTTTCACCGACGCGCTCGCGCAGGTGAAGTTGCGGATTCACGCCGGGCTGTTCGTCGACGAGACCGCGTTGCGCTGCGACTGGCACTTGCCGCTGCAGCACCCGCTGGAAGCGTGGAGCGACGCCCGTGCGGCCGATGGAACGGTTACGCTGGGCCAACCCACGATCACGCCACTCTACGAGGGCCGCACGCCGAGTGAGATCGTGTCGCTGTTCGCCGACGATTCGCCGCGCGACGCCCGCGATCTGCTGCACAGCCATTACCAAGGCAGTACCGAAGATGCCGCTTTTGCGCCGGTTTGGGAGGCGATGTTGCGCGATGGGGTGGTGCCGAATAGCGCGCTGCCTCCGTTGACGCCGACGCTGACCGCGGCAAAGGCGGCGGTGGCGCCCGAGGGATTGCTGGTCGTCATCCGGCCGGACTCGACGATCTGGGGCGGGCACAGCGCCAATAATGCCTGGCTGCAGGAACTGCCGAAGCCGCTGACCAAGCTGGTGTGGGACAACGTGCTGACGCTGTCGCCGGCGCTGGCCGCGCGCGAGGACCTGAAAACCGGAGACGTCGCCGCGCTCGAGATCGGCGGCCGTCGCGTCGAGGGGCCGGTCTGGGTGCTGCCGGGTCAGGCGGACGGGACGGTCGGCGCCACGCTCGGCTACGGTCGCCGCACCCCGGGCCTGCTGTGCGACGGGATCGGCTATAACGCCTCTACCCTGCGCGGCGGTAGCGACGCCTGGGTGCTCGGCGGGGCCAAGCTGAGCAAGACCGGGCAGACCACCACGCTCGCGACCACGCAAGATCATGACACCATGGAAGGGCACGACTTCGTCCGCGTGCAGCACGAGGGCGCCGCCCCGGTGGGCGAGACCACGAGTTGGAGCCAGCCCTCGCTCTACACGCCGGCGCGTCCGCCGGAAGGGCCGCAATGGGGCATGGTCATCGACCTCGATGCCTGCATCGGTTGCAGCGCCTGCGTTGTCGCCTGCCAGAGCGAGAACAACATCGCTGTGGTTGGCAAGGAACAGGTGGCGCTCGGTCGCGAGATGCATTGGCTGCGCGTCGATCGCTATTACGAAGGGCCGGTCGAGGCGCCGCAAACCCGGTTCCAGCCGGTGCCTTGCATGCATTGCGAGAACGCGCCCTGCGAAGTCGGCTGTCCGGTGGAGGCCACGCTGCATGACAGCGAGGGCCTCAACCTGATGGTCTACAACCGCTGCGTCGGCACCCGCGCCTGCTCGGGCTACTGCCCCTACAAGGTGCGGCACTTCAACTACCTCGACTATTCCGCCGGTGCGGCGCCCACCATCGAACTGCTGCGCAACCCGGAGGTCACGGTTCGGGCGCGCGGCGTCATGGAGAAGTGTACCTACTGCGTGCAGCGGATCGAGAACGCCCGCATCGACTCGCATAAATCCAACACCCCGATCCCTGATGGACGCGTGCAGACCGCCTGTCAGGGCGCGTGTCCGACCCGGGCGATCAGCTTCGGCGACATCGCCGACAAGACCACCGCCGTGTCCGCCGCGCGCGCTGATGACCGTAACTATGCCCTGCTCGGCGAACTCAACGCCAAGCCGCGCACAAGCTACCTCGCCGTTCGCGCCGCCAAGCCGGCCACTGCTGGCACGGTGGGAGACGCCGGATGAGCGAGGTTGTCCGGTCTTCCGACCGTCTCATCGCCGCTGACCAGAGCTGGGTCAGCGCCGGCCGCCTGATCGCCAACACCACGCTCGAGCATCGGGCGCGCTGGCGCTGGTGGATCGCGTTCGGGGTGGCGTTAGGGTTGGTCGGCGTGCTCGTCGTCAGTGTCGGTTGGCTGCTGTACGAAGGTGTCGGCGCTTGGGGCAACAACGTGCCCGTTACCTGGGCGCTCGACATCGTTGGTTATGATTGGTGGATCGGCGTCGCCACCGGCAGCCTGGCCGTGTCCGCCATGCTGTTGC
>CAZTJC010000003.1:0-21234 GCA_964613945.1 uncultured Acetobacteraceae bacterium | reverse complement strand
GATTGGTGGATCGGCGTCGCCACCGGCAGCCTGGCCGTGTCCGCCATGCTGTTGCTGTTCGGCGCGGAATGGCGGGGTGCGGTGAACCGCATCGCCGAGACGATCGCGTTGCTGGGCGTGGTTGCCGCCGGGCTGTATCCGATCATCCATCTGGGCCGGCCGTGGTTCTTCTACTGGAACCTGCCTTATCCCAACACTTTCCTGCTCTGGCCGCAGGTGCGCAGCCCGCTATTCTGGGATGCGATCGACATCGTATCGTTCCTCGGCGTCGCCTTCCTGTTCTGGTTCACCAGCCTGATCCCCGACCTGGCGTCGATGCGCGACCGGGCGATCGAGGCGATGATCGCGGGCGAGGGCAAGACCGGCCATTTCATCCGCCGCCTCAGGGCGCAGCTCTACGCCATCCCCGCGCTGGGCTGGCGCGGCTCAGTCAGCCATTGGCGCCGGTGGGAGCATACCTATCGCGCGCTCGCCGTAATCGGCCTCATCATCGTGCTGTCCCTCCAGACCGGCGCTGCCGTGATGTTCGCCGGCACCGTTGAGCCCGGCTGGCACGATCCGATGCTGCCGATCGCCTACATCGTGGGCGCGCTGCTGTCCGGCGTCGCCGTGACGGCCACGCTGCTGGCCGTGGTGCGCTTCGTGCTGCCCTACAAGCCGCTGATCATGCCGCGGCACTTCGACCTGCTGGCCTGGCTCATGCTCGCGCTGTCGCTGATGTTCTTCTACTGCGACGTCTGTTCCTTCGGCGGGACCGCGCTGTTCGGCCCCGACTTCGACCAAGGCGTCCTGACCCGGCGCTTCCATGGCGATCACGCCTGGGCCACCTGGGGCAGCATCCTGCTCTCCATCGCGCCGACGCAGTTGTTCTGGATACCGCTGTTCCGCCGCACGAGCTGGATCGTCGGCCTGGTCGGGATCCTGGTCGCGTTCGGCGGCTGGTGCGACCACTTCATGCTGATCGTCATCACCCTGCAGCACGACTTCCTGCCGTCGGCTTCGCATCCCTACGCGATCTCGGCCGTCGGCATGGCGACCTTTGTCGGCACGGCGGGGCTGTTCCTGTTCTTGTTCCTATTGATGCTGCGATACATCCCGGCGATCTCGGTGGTGAATCTGCGCTGGCTGACGCCGACATTGCCGGTGCGCCGCAATGGTTGAGAAACATGCATCCGGCGCGCCGCTCTGGGGCGTGTCGGCCGAGTTCGACACGCCGGAGGCGATGCTGTCGGCGATCCAGTCGCTGTATCCATGCAAGTTCGGCCGCCTCGAAGCCTTCTCGCCTGTGCCGGTCGAGGGTGCTTCCGAGGCGCTCGGCCTGCCCATGCGCCCGGTCTATCCATTCGCCCTGATCGCCGCGGTGATCGGGGCACTGGCGATGTTCGGCATGTGCACCTACGCGACCATCTGGGGTTACCGGTTCGAGATCGGTGGTCGGCCCTTGTTCTCGTGGCCGGCCTTTATCGTGCCGAGCCTCTCCTTTGGCGGCCTGCTCGCGGCGGTGGTGGTCTACAGCCTCATGCTGATCATGAGCCGGCTGCCGCGGCTCAACCACCCCGCCTTCAACATCCACAATTTCAGCCGCGTCACCGCCGACCGCTTCTTTGTCGCTATCGAGGCGCGTGACGAGAGCTTTGACCTGGCTGGGATCGAGGCTGCCTTTGGTGCCCTCGCCACACAGCCGCAACTGATCCATCGGGTGCCGCGATGAGGCCGGCCCTACTCCTGCTCGGCCTGCTGGCGCTGCTGCCCGGCTGCGAGAAAGCGGACATGTATGTCCAGAAGTACTACCGCAACTGGAACAGCAACCGCTTCTTCGCCAATGGCACCGCGATGCGTCATCCGCCGGAGGGCACGGTGGCGCGCGTGCCGTATCAGGCCGAGGTTCCGGCACCAAAGGTGATCACCGCCGCGTTGCTGGAGCGGGGGCATGAGCGGTTCGAGATCTTCTGCACGCCGTGCCATGGCCGGGTCGGCAATGGTGAGGGCATGATCGTCCAGCGCGGCTTCCCGCATCCACCGTCATTCGTGGAAGGGGCGCTGCGCACGGCCGATAACAAAGTGTTCTACGACGCGATCACCAAGGGCTACGGCGCGATGTACAGCTTCGACACCCGCGTCGAACCTGCCGACCGCTGGGCCATCATCGCTTACATCCGCGCGCTGCAGCGGAGCCAGAACACCGCCGTGGCCAGCCTGCCGGCGGAGCTTCAGGCCCAAGTGGACGCGGCGCAATGACCCGGCCGGCTCAAGGACTCCTCGCCGTCGGCCTAGTCGGCGCGCTGTTGTGCTGGCTGGTGCTGGGTGCCATGCCGGCCTATTTCGCCGCCTGGCTGTTCTGGATCGGGGTGCCGATGGGGGCGCTGCCGATCGTGATGGCGATGGAGGCGAGCGCCGCGACGGCGTCGCCGTTGCTGCCGGTCTTGCGCGCGATGCTGCCGCTGCTGCCATTGGGGACCGTGCTGGCGCTGCCGATGCTCGGCGAATTGTCCGGCCTGTTCGCCCGGCCGAACCTGCCCGGTGCGCTGCCGGCCTGGTGGACTGCGCCCGGCACGCTGGCGCTGCGCGATGGTGCCGCTCTGATCATCCTGTCGCTCATGGCGATCCTGTTCTGGACCCGTCCGGGCCGTCCGCGCCGGGCGATCGCCGTGGCCGGATTGCTGGCGACGCTGGTGTTGGTGACGCTGCTGGCGGTCGATGTGGTGCTGGCGCCGCAACCGGCGCTCGGGTCCTCGTTGGCGGGGCTATTGCTGATCGCCGGGCAGATGGCGCTGGCCGGGTCGTTGGCGGGCCTGGTGGTTGCGGTCGGCAGCAGGCCGTCCGAGCGGCTGCCCGGGGGTGTGGGCCTGTTACTGGGATTGCTCGTGAGCGGCTGGTTCTTTCTGCAGTTCATCCAGTTCCTGGTCGTGTGGTCCGCGAATCTTCCGGCGGAAGCGGGATGGTATCTCGATCGCCTCAACGGGATCGGCACCGCCGGCATCGCGTTCGCCGCCATTGCCGCGTTGGCCGCGATGGCGCTGCTACCATCCATGTTCGGCCGCATTCCGGTCGTGATGGCGACGTTGGCTGCCATGATCGTGCTCGCCGCGCTGGTGGTAACCTTGCTATTCGTCATCCCCGCCTACCGCGGTGGCCTGACACTGACCCTGGCCGACGTGGCTGCCCTCGTCGGTGTCGGTGGCTTGGTGACCGGTGCGCTGCTCCTGCTGTTGCCGGAGGGAGATCGTCATGAAGTCGCGTGAGCGCCGCGCTGCAAGTGGAGGCCGGGCTGTCTGGGTCGCCAGTGCGGCGGCGGCGTTAGGCGCAGCGACGCTGTGGTTCCGCCGCAGCCATTTCGCCCAGATACGCGCCTTGGTCGGCGCCCGCTACGACGAGGCCAGTGCCCGCGGGCGACCCGGCGTTCCTGCCAGCCCAACCGCGCGCGAGGCCGGCCACGAGACCCGCGACATGCGCGGTGGCCTCATGGCCAAGCTGTTCCTGCTGCTCGGTTCCGTGGCATTCTGCATGGTCTTCGCCATGATCGGGCTGCGCTACTGGATCAGCCAGGTCCAGCGCGACAACCTGCCGGCGCTGACGGAGGTGCAGACCACGGCGATCACGCCGCCCAAGCCCAATCTGCAGCGTGACCCCGTTGCCGAACTCGCCGGCTTGCGGGCCCGCGCGGATGCCATGCTGGACGGTTACGCCTATGTCGATGACGGCCGTACCCGGGCGCGCATTCCGATCGAGCGCGCCATGGCCTTGACGGTCGGGCAGCCACTGGCGCCCCCACCATGAGTTTTTCGGCATGAAGCCTTCATCGCTCGCCCTGTCGATCTGGCCGGCATCGGCCTCCGCATCAGCGGCGGAGACGGATCATCTAATCTGGCTTTTCACCATACTGACGCTGGTGCTGGTGGTGCCGATCTTCGTCGGTATTACCGTGTTCGCCTTCCGCTACCGCGACGGCAAGCAGGTCAACCGCAAGTATCGCGAGGACCGCGACCGCACGCTCGAGATCGGCTGGATGCTGATCCCGTTCGTGCTGACGCTGATCTTCTTCGCCTGGGGCGCGAAGATGTTCATCGTCCACAAGAACCCGCCGCCTAATGCCATGCGCATCGAGGCGATCGGGCGACAGTGGATGTGGAAGTTCCAGCATCCCGGCGGCCAGGCGGAGATCAACGACCTGCACGTCCCGACCGGCGAGCCGATCCTGATCAACATGATCAGCCAGGACGTGATCCACTCGCTCTACATCCCCGCGCTGCGCATCCAGATGGAGACGCTGCCGGGCCGCTACACGCAGTTCTGGTTCAACGCGGACCGCCCGGGCACGTACCGCATCCTGTGCAGCGAGTTCTGCGGCACCGATCATTCGGTGATGGGCGGGCTGCTGACCATCATGACGCCGGTCGACTACGCCGAATGGCTCACCAAGGCGGGTAGCTCGATCAGCTTGGAGGCCTCGGGCCAGCGTCTTTTCGCGCAACTCGGCTGTAGCGGGTGCCATGAAAGCAAGGACACAGCGCGGGCGCCGACGCTGGCCGGGCTGGCGGGGGCGCCGGTGCCGCTGGAAAAGGGCGGCACGGTCGTCGCCGATGACGCGTTCATCCGCGAGAAGATCCTCAACCCGGATGCCAACAAGCTCGCCGGCTACAAGCAGGTCATGCCGACCTACAAGGGCATCATCAAGGAAGACGAGATGAACCAACTCGTCGCCTTCATCCGCGGTGGCGCGACGGTCAACGCGGCGACGCCCCAGGCCGGGCCGACACCATCCAAGGAGGCGTCACGATGAGCCCGCTCGACACCTCGCTGATGGACCCGCCCAACCCGAGCGCGACGCTCGAGCGGCCAAAGGACTACCTGCACGAATCCCACACGTTGCGGTCGTGGTTCTTCACCACCGACCACAAGCGCATCGCGGTCATGTACCTGTTCGCGATCACGGTATTCTTCGTCATCGGCGCCATTGCCGCCGGACTGGTCCGCCTGTCGCTGGTGGTGCCGAACGGCGAGATCTTCACGTCCGATACCTACAACAAGCTGTTCACCATCCACGGCGTGGTGATGGTGTGGTTCTTCCTGATTCCGTCGATCCCGGCGACGTTCGGCAACTTCCTGCTGCCGCTGATGATCGGCGCCAAGGATCTCGCCTTTCCGCGGCTCAACCTGCTGAGCTGGTATATCTTCTGCGCCGGATCGCTGTTCGCGGTGTTCGACATCATCATCGGTGGCGTCGACACCGGATGGACGTTCTATGCGCCGTTCTCGACAACGTTCTCCAACACCTGGGTGGTGCCGGCACTGATCGGCGTCATCATCGCCGGCTTCTCGTCGATCCTGACCGGGCTGAACTTCGTGGTCACCATCCACACCATGCGGGCGCCGGGCATGACCTGGTTCCGCATGCCGATCTTCGTCTGGACGCATTACGCCGTCAGCCTGATCTTCCTGCTCGCCACCCCGGTCATCACCATGGCGCTGATCCTCCTGGTGCTCGAGCGGTCGTTCAACATCGGCATCTTCGACCCCACGCTGGGTGGCGACCCCGTGCTGTTCGAGCACCTGTTCTGGTTTTACTCGCACCCCGCCGTCTACATCATGGTGCTGCCGGGCATGGGCGTGATCAGCGAGATCGTGCCGGCCTTTGCCCAGAAGAAAATCTTCGGCTACCGCTTCATCGCCTATGCCTCGATCGCGCTGGCTTCGCTGACGTTCTTCGTCTGGGGCCACCACATGTTCGTCAACGGCGAGAGCGACACTGCCGCGCTGGTGTTCTCCGTGCTGTCCTTTGCCGTGGCGGTGCCGTCGGCGGTCAAGGTCTACAATTGGACCGCGACGATCTACAAAGGCTCCATCCGCCTCAAGACGCCGATGATCTACGCCATGGGCTATATCGGCCTGTTCGTGATCGGCGGGCTGACCGGGCTGTTCCTGGCGACGCTGTCGATCAACGAACACGTCCATGGCACCTATTTCGTGGTCGCGCATTTCCACTACATCATGGTCGGCGGCACCGTGCTGGCCTTTCTCGGCGGCCTACATTTCTGGTGGCCAAAATTCACCGGCCGCATGTATCCGGAAGGCTGGGGCTTGGTCTCGGCCGTGTTCATCTTCATCGGCTTCAATGCGACCTTCTTTCCGCAATTCCTGCTGGGTTATCTCGGCATGCCGCGGCGCTATCACGACTACCCGCCGGAATTCCAAATTCTGAACGTCATGTCGTCGGTCGGTGCCTTGGTGCTGGCCGCGGGCTACATCTTCCCGATGGTCTACCTCGTCTGGTCGCTGTGGTTCGGTAAACGGGCGCCCGCCAATCCGTGGGACGCCAAGGGTCTGGAATGGACCACCAGTTCGCCGCCGCCCACTCACAACTTCATCACGCCGCCAGTGGTCGATTTCGAGCCGTACGACTACCCGATGGAGACGCCCGGCGATGCGCGCTGAGGCGGCAAGCATCATCGGTGCCCCCGTCGGCATCGAGACTCACGAGCAGTTCAGCAACCCGGCGCAACAGAAGCATGCCGCCGAACTCGGCATGTGGGCGTGGCTGCTCACCGAGTTGCTGCTGTTCGGCGGCTTGTTCCTCATCGCGCTGGTGCTGCGCTACCAGTATCCCGACAGCGTCCACGCTGCCGCGCTGCACCTGAAGTTCTGGATCGGAGCGGCCAACACCGCCATCCTGATCTGCTCGTCGCTGACCATGTCCGGCGCCATCATGCTGTCCCGCCTCGGCGGCCAGCGCTGGATGGTGCGCTGCATGCTCGCCACCGCCGCGCTCGGTAGCCTGTTCCTCGTGCTCAAGGGCTACGAGTGGTTCGCCGACTGGCAGGAGCACATGACGCCGTTCCTGCCGGGTCCCTACGCGCTGGAGGGCGACGCGCAATCGCGCCTGTTCGTGAACCTGTACTTCGTCACCACGGCGCTGCACGGCCTGCATTTGACCACCGGCGTCGCGATCCTGCTCGGGCTGACCTGGATGGCCAAGCAGCCGGACTTCCTGGTCAAGCATCAGAACCGCATCGAGATCTACGGCCTTTACTGGCACTTCATCGACCTCATCTGGATCATGGCCTTCGCCGTGCTCTACGTGGTCGGCCGATGAGCCAGTCCGTCACGCCCGAGGACAGGCGCAAGCTCTGGGAGGCGATGCGCGTCCCGGTGTTCTCCTTCGTCGCGCTGCTGATGTTCCTGGCCGGCCTCGTGGGCCTCGGCTGGCTCATGCCGGGCCGCACCGCCTCGTTCATCGAGGCCGGGCTGACGCTGTGCATGATTCTGACGGTGCTGCTGTTCTCCATGGAAGTCCGCGAGGAGAGTTCGCTGGCGAAGTTCTACTCGTTCCTGGGCTTCTGCTGGCTATCGATCCTGCTCTGCATGACGATGGTGGATTACCTCACCCGCTGAGTGCGCCGTTTCCCGTGCAACAGCGCCAGCAGCCCGGCGATCCCGACCAGGGTCATCACCGCCATGACCCGGAGCAGCTTGTAGATCTCCAGCGTGTATTTGCCGGTCGCCGCATCGTAATGGAAACACAGCAGCAGGATCGGTGACGGCTCGGCCGCGACCTGCTCGGTGCCGGCCTGCTCGATCGCCTGGCGCAAGGCCGCACCCGAATATCCGACGCCTTCGAGGTAGGCCGAAATCCGCCCCGTCGGCGTCAGCACCACGACTCCCGCGGGGTGCGCGTATTGCAGGATTACCGGGTCCCATTTGAACGGGAACCCGACCGCGGCGGCGATCGGCGCGGCGTCGCCGGCCAGATAATCCCAGCCACGCCCGTCCGCGCCAGTCTGCTTCAGGTCGGCGTTGCGGGCGTTTGCAGCGTCCTTTGCGGTTTCCGCCGGGTCGATGGACAGCACGGCCAGGCGATAATCGCGCCCGCCCTCGAGCCCGCTGGCGGACAACGCCGCCATCACGTCGTCGCGCACCGGACCGCACAAGGTCGGGCAGCGGAAGTAGCCGAGCGCCAGTACCACCGGCACGCCGGTCAAGGAACGGAGCGAGACGTTCTCGCCACCTGCCTCGGTGAACCGCAGATCCAACGGCACGGCGCCGCCGGGATGCGGTTGCCAGGCGAAATCCTCAGGCACCGGCCGTGCTGCCAGGGCCACCGCCGGCAACATCATCATCGGTAGCAGGAGCCGCGCCAGCATCACCAGCCGAGCATATCGCTTCCGCGCCACACGGCCAACAACACCGCCCAGCCCGCCAGCGCGAGAAATGGCCCGAACGGCAGCGCCGTCGTTGCCGACATCGCCCGCCCGCGCAGCCGCAGCAGCCCAGCCCAGCCCAGCCCAGCCAGCGCCGCACCGAACAACACATCGGCCAGCCCGGCCACGCCGACCCATGCCCCGAGCGCGCCCAACAATTTCGCGTCACCTTCGCCCAGCCCGTCCCGCCCGCGAAGCCGGCGATACACCAGCGCAACCAGCCACAACGCGGCCCATCCCAGCCCGGCCGCCACGGCATGTTCCGACAACTCGTCCGGATCGAACCACCACGTCGCCGCCAACCCGGCCAGCAACAAAGGCAGGGTCAACACATCCGGCAGCAGCATCCACTCGGCATCGATCCACGCCAGCGCTAGCAGCACCCATCCGGCACTACTCACCGCCCAAAGCGCATCACCTTCGATGCCGCAGGCCAGCGCCGATGCCGGCACCAGTACGGCGGCAAGCTCGATGTGCCAATGAAAAGGCGCGATCCGTGTTCCGCACCGGCGGCAGCGACCGCGCAGCATGGCGTAGCTCGCCAGCGGCACCAGGTCCCGCGCCCCCAGCGCAACCCCGCAGGCCTCACAGCACGAGCGCGCCAGCGCCACCGGACGCTCCGTCGGCAGGCGTCGGATCAGCACGCCCAGCAGGCTGCCCACGAACGGCGCCGCGACCAGCGACCAGAGCCACATCTAGAAGACGATCTTGACCCCGACCACCGTCAGCGTCGCGGCAAGGATCGGTCGCAGCACCGTTTCCGGCATCCGCGTCGCGAGCCAGGAGCCGATGATGATCCCCGGAATCGACCCGCACAGCAGGCCGACCAGCAGCACGAAATCCACCGACCCCAGCCACCAATGCCCCACGCCGGCCAGCAGCGTGAGCGGCACCGCATGGGCGATGTCCGTTCCCACAATCACCGGCAACCGCTCACGGGGATACAGCAACAATAGTGCCGTCACTCCCAGCGCCCCGGCGCCCACCGAGGTCATGGTCACGAGCAGTCCAAGCGCGAACCCGGTCGCCACCGTCATGACCATCTGCCCACGCGGCGACACTCGATCGAGCTTCGGCCCCAGCACCGCCACCAGCCGCGTGCGAAAAAACAGCGACATCGCGGTGATGATCAGCATGATGCCGAGCATGACGGAGATCCCGTGCATCTGCCCGACCGAAGATGCGTCGAGCCGGGACAGGATCGCCAGACCGAGCGCCGTGCCCGGCAAGCTGCCGCTGGCCAGGCGCCGGACGATGCGCCAGTTCACCGTGCCGCTCAGCCCATGCACGATCGTGCCGACGCTCTTGGTCGCCGACGCATACAGCAGGTCGGTCCCGACCGCGGTGGACGGATGGATGCCGAACACCAGCATCAACAGCGGCGTCATCAACGAGCCACCGCCCACGCCGGTCTGCCCGACCAACAGGCCCACCAGCAAGCCGGAGACGGCGAAGCGGAGATCGACGTGAAACGGATAGCTCATCGAGGGGCCACGATACGGTTGAGTATGGCCGATACCACCACGTTCGCGCCTGCGACACCAACGGCGACCGCGGCATCGCCCGACATCATCAGCGTCACCGAGCCGAGGGTCAGTGTGGACAGGACGGCATGGGCCACCGCCCGGCTGTCCAGTCGCCGTGTCGGCGTCGTGGCCGCTTCCGGCCCGATGCCATCGACCACGCCCAGCGCCACCGTCCGGTTGCTCGCGCGGTCGACCAGGATAAAAGCGCCGAGCGCCCGGTTCTCGCGATAGGATGCGGCGATCACCGCCCGATCCACCTCGATCGACACGGCGCCGATTTCGTTCAGCCACAACGTGCTGGCCTCGCGCTCGCGATACGTCTCGATGTCGACGGCGTGCCGCACGGTCGACACCCGCGCCCCGGCGCTCGCCGGGCCGAGCAGCAGCGCGTAGTCGCGCGTCGGCGACATCGCGTCGTCGTCCATCCACAACAGCGTGGCCTCGAGCCGCGACGTCGGCCGGGGCGCGTCGGCAGCCGATGCCAGCACGTCGCCGCGCGCGATGTCGATCTCGCCCGACAGCGCGATCGTCACCGCTTCGCCGGCACCCGCCGTGGCCTGATCCCGTCCGCTGGTGATCACCCGCGCAACCGTGCTCTTTCGTCCGCTCGGCAGCGCGACCACGGCGTCGCCGACCCGCACGGACCCTTGCGCGACGGTGCCGGCATAGCCGCGGAAGTCGGAGTCGGGCCGCAGCACGAGCTGGATCGGCAGAAGGAACCCGGCCGCCTCTGCCGGCGGCGTCGCATCGACGGTCTCGAGGTGGTCGAGCAGGGTGGGCCCGTTATACCACTCCATCCGGGCCGACCGGGTCGCCAGGTTGTCGCCGTCGCGTGCGACCAGCGGGATCGGCACGATCGATTGGAAGCCCAGCATCGACGCCGCCTGGCCGAACTCGGTGACGATCTCGTCGAAGCGCGCCTGAGAGAAATCGGCCAGGTCCATCTTGTTGACCGCCAGCACGGCGTGACGCACGCCCAGGGTGGCGACGATGAAGGCGTGCCGCCTGGTCTGGGCGAGGACGCCTTTGCGGGCATCGACGAGAATGATGGCGAGGTCGGCCTGCGAGGCGCCGGTCGCCATGTTGCGGGTGTATTGCTCGTGGCCGGGCGTGTCGGCGACGATGAAGCTGCGGCGCGCCGTGGAGAAATAGCGGTAGGCGACGTCGATGGTGATGCCCTGCTCGCGCTCGGCCGAGAGCCCGTCCAGCAACAGCGCGTAATCCATCGCTTCGCCTTGCGTGCCCCAACGGCGGGACTCGCGATCCAACGCCGAGAGCTGGTCGTCGGCGATGGAATGGGTGTCGAACAGCAGCCGGCCCAGCAGCGTGCTCTTGCCGTCATCGACGGAGCCGCAGGTCAACACCCGCAGCTGCGCGCTGTCCTGGGCAAGGGTCGACGCAGTCAGGTGGGCGCGGGCGGCCTCAAGCGTGGCCATCAGAAATACCCTTCCATCTTTTTCTGTTCCATCGACCCGGTGCCGTCATGGTCGATCGCCCGCGTGCTCCGCTCCGACACCGTCGAGCCGCGCATCTCCGCGATCACCTCGGGCAGCGTCGTCGCCTCGCTCTCCACCGCGCCGGTCAGCGGGTAGCAGCCGAGGCTGCGGAAGCGGACGGACAGCATCTCGACCTGTTCGCCAGGCAGCAGCTCCATGCGATCGTCGTCGCGCATGATGAGCATGCCATCGCGTCGCACCACGGGACGCTCCTTGGCGAAATACAGCGGCACCATCGGGATGCCTTCGCGGGCGATGTAGTCCCACACATCCGCCTCGGTCCAATTGGAGAGCGGGAACACGCGGAAGCTCTCGCCCTTGGCCTTGCGGGTGTTGAACAGCGCCCAGGGCTCCGGGCGCTGGCGCCGCGGGTCCCAGCGATGACCGGTCTCGCGCAGGGAGAATACGCGCTCCTTGGCCCGGCTTTTCTCCTCGTCGCGCCGCGCACCGCCAAAGGCCGCGTCGAAGCCGTATTTATCGAGCGCCTGCTTCAGCCCCTGCGTCTTCATCACGTCGGTATGCACGCGCGAACCGGAGGCGAACGGGCCGACGCCGTCGCGCACGCCGTCCTGGTTGATGTGCACAAGGAGGTTGGTGCCGGGCTCGCGACCGACCTTGTCGCGGAACTCGATCATCTCGCGGAATTTCCATGTGGTATCGACGTGCAGGAGCGGGAAGGGCAGGGGCCCCGGGTAGAACGCCTTGCGCGCCAGATGCAGCAGGACGCCGGAGTCCTTGCCGATCGAATACAGCATGACCGGGTTCTCGCAGGTGGCGACGACCTCGCGCATGATGTGGATGCTCTCGGCCTCGAGCCGCTCCAAGCGCGACAGCATCTTCATCGGCCGGCTCCCGCCCGCACCAATTTTCCGTCCGCGCCTACATGGAGCCCGCATTCCTTGGTGCGGTCCTGCTCCCACCACCAGCGGCCAGCGCGCTCGTCCTCGCCCGGCGCAATCGCCCGCGTGCACGGGGCGCAGCCGATCGAAACGAAGCCCTGCGCGTGCAGCGGGTTGATCGGCACGCCCTCGGTCTCGGCGAACTGCCTGATGCGTTCGCGGCTCCAGTCGAGCAGCGGGTTGGCCTTGATCAGCCCGCGCGCCGCATCCCATTCGACGAATGGCATCGCCTGCCGGTTGGCCGATTGATCCGCCCGCAACCCGGTGATCCACCCCGCCGCGCCCGCCAAGGCGAGGCCGAGCGGCTGTATCTTGCGCACGCCGCAGCAGGCGGAACGGTTGTCCGGGCTATCGTAGAAGCCGTTGATTCCCTGGGCCGACACCAGCGCCTGCAACGGCGTGGCCTCCGGGCTGAAGGACCGGATCTTCACGCCGTAGCGGGCTTCGGTCCGCGCCCATAGCTCATACGTCTCCGGGAACAGACGCCCGGTATCCAGAGTCGCGACCGCAACGTCGATGCCGGAGGCGGCGATCAAGTGCAGCAGCACTTGGTCCTCGAGGCCGAAGCTGGTGGTGAATACCAGGGTGCCGTCGACCTGTGCCCGCAAGGTCTGCAATCGCTCGCTCGGCTGGAGCGAGCGAAAGGCGATATCGAGGTCGGTGACGGACGGCATGGTAAGGCTCGCGGCAAGAGAACCGCTAAAAAGATGTTTTTTCTCTTTGCCTACAAGTCTGGGCTAGAAGAAGGAAGAATTCTCCTACCGAAGATGCTCACGCCGACGCTTTCATCATCGCGGCCGCCCGCTCGGCGATCATCATCACCGCTGGCTGAATGTTAGAACTCGGCACCAGCGGCATCACCGAGGCGTCGGCGATCCGCAATCCGGTCACACCGTGGACGCGCAACGCCGGGTCGACGACGGCGGCGGGATCGGTGCCCATCCGGCAGGTACCGCAGGGATGGTACACCGTGGTCCCGGTTTCACGGATGTAGTCGAGCATCGCATCGTCGCCGATGATGTCCGGCGATGGCTGCATCTCTTCGAGCACGAAGTCGGAGAACGGCGCCGTCCGTCCCAGGCGACGCGCAAGGCGGCTGCCCTCGAGCATGACGTGCTGGTCGTTCGGGTGCGACAGGTAGTTGGCACGAATGACAGGCTTGTCGCCCGGGTCGGCGCTGCGCAGGGTCAGGGAGCCGCGGCTGTCCGGGCGGCACTGGCCGAAATTGAACATGAAGCCCGGGTGCTTCGGCAACTCGTAGCCGCGGCCGGGGGTGAGGCTGAAGTTGATGAACTGAAACTGCACCTCCGCCTCGTCGCTGCCGGGTGTGACCTTGGCGAACAGCGTCGCCTCCGTCGCGCCCACCGCCATGGGTCCCCGACGAGTGACGGCATAGCCGAGCGCCATCGCCGCCATCTTGATGCGCGTGGCGGTCAGCTCGTTCAGCGTGCCAGCCGGCTTGGTGCGGAAGCCGAAGCGCGTGATCAGGTGATCCTGCAGGTTCTGCCCCACGCCGGGCAGCGAGTGCACCACGGGGATGCCGAGCTCCTGCAACGCCGCGCCATCGCCGATGCCTGACAGCATCAGCAGTTTCGGACTCATGATCGACCCGGCGCTCAGCACCACCTCGCGAGCGGCACGGAATTCGGCCGTGCTGCCATCGGCTCGTCGGGCCGTGCAGCCGACCGCCCGGCCGTCCTCGATCAACAGCTTGGTGACATCGATGCCGGTCAGCACGCGCAGGTTTGGCCGTCCGCGCGCCGGCTTGAGATAGGCTTGGGCCGTGCTCCGCCGGAACCCGGCCCGCACGTTCATCTGGATCGGCGCCACGCCCTCGATACTATCGGCATTGATGTCGCGATGCAGCGGGATGCCGCAGGCCACGGCGGCCTCGATGAACGCTGCAGCCCCGAGGGAAAGTTTCGCGGGCTCGCTCACCGTGATCGGTCCGTCCGTGCCGCGATGCTCGCTGGCCGGGCCGGTCCAGTTCTCGATCCGCTTGAACGTCGGCAAGACGTCCTGATACGACCAGCCACGTGCGCCGGCCTGGGCCCAGCGGTCATAATCGTGCGGCGAACCGCGCAGGAACACCAAGCCGTTGATGCTGCCGGAACCGCCGAGCACGCGGCCGCGCGGCCAGTTGACGCTGCGGCCGCCCAACTCGGCTTCCGGCTCGGTGGCGAATTTCCAGTCGTAGCGACCCGATGCGAACAGGCGGGCGTATCCTGCCGGGATATGGATCCAGGGATCCCGGTCCGGAGGCCCCGCTTCAAGCAGGATCACACGGGTTGTCGGGTCCTCCGACAGGCGGGCAGCCATGATGCAGCCGGCAGTCCCGCCGCCGATGACGAGAACGTCGCACTGCTCCATGGGCTAGGCCGCGGTCACCACGCCTACCGGATCAAGCCGGTAGCCTCCGCCCTCGGTCACCAGCAACCGGGCGTTACCTGGGTCGGGCTCAATCTTCTGCCGCAGCCGGTAGATGTGCGTCTCGAGCGTGTGCGTCGTGACGTTGGCGTTGTAGCCCCACACCTCGTTCAGCAGCACCTGCCGGGCGACCGGTCGTGTTCCGGCGCGATACAGGAACTTGAGGATCGCCGCCTCCTTCTCGGTGAGGCGAATGCGGCGATTCTTCACCGGCTCCTGCAGCAGCTTGGCGCTGGGCCGGAACGTGTATGGCCCGATGGTGAACACGGCATCCTCGCTGTTCTCGAAGATGCGCATCTGCGCCCGCAACCGGGCCAGCAACTCTGCCAGTCGGAACGGCTTGGCGATGTAGTCGTTCGCTCCGGCATCGAGGCCGCGCACCACGTCGGCCTCGTCGTCCGAGCCCGTTAGCATGATGATCGGCATCCGAAGCCCTTGCTTTCGCAAGCTGGCGCAGAAATCCCGTCCATCACCGTCAGGCAAGCCGACATCCAGGATCACGGCGTCGAACCGCGCATCCCGTCCGGTCACCATCGCCTCCGCCTCACTGACGGAGGCCGCTTGCGCCGCTGAGAATTCGCCGTCGAGCTCGAGTTGCTCGACCAGCGTCTCGCGCAGGATAGCGTCGTCGTCTACGATTAATACTGGCCGCTCACCCGCCATAAGTACTCTCTCTTGTACGCGCTACGAGCGCCGCTTCGTTACACTTACCATGCTCGACCGTTAATGGCGCGACATACGGCAGGTCTCAAAGGGTTGAACGCTCTGGTCACGATCTCAACTCAGTTCAGCCACACTGTGCTGACTCACATTTTCGCGAGCAAGTGCGACGTGTGAACGGCTCAGCCCTGCTTTGCCAAACACCCCGCTGCCCCATAGAACCGGCACGATGCCGCCTGAGCTAGGATCGACCATCTCTTCCACCGTTTCGCACAGCGCCGTTGACTCCGACATGCTGCGCGTGCGGAGCGTTCACCGTGCCATTGCCGAGCTTCGCCGCGGCACGCCGGTGCTGCTGCGCGGGGACAACCCGGTTGTCGTGCTCGCGGCCGAAACGGCCAGCGCGCCCGGGCTGGCCGACCTGGCGGCGTTGACGGGTGCCGCGCCGGTCTTGTTGCTCGCGCCCGTCCGGGCGGCGGCGTTGCTGCGTCGGCCGGTGGCCGCGCCGGATCCGTCCGATACGGTCGCGGTCGCGTTCCGCACCGCCGGACTGCTGGACCCGGCCGTGCTGCGCGGCATCGCCGACCCGACGGCCGCCCAGTTGCTGGCCGAGCCGCCGGAACTCGCGGCGACGCCACCGCTGGCTGCCGCGGCGCTGGCGCTGGCCAAGCTGGCGCGGTTGCTCCCCGCCTCGATCGCTGCCCCGGCCTCGCGCGGTGCCGTCGAAGGCGCGGCGGAGTTGGGTCTTCTGGCGGTCGACGCTGCCGACGTGCTCGCCTATCCCAATGCCGTCGCGTCCTCCCTGCGCATCGTCGCGGAGGCCAGTGTTCCGCTGGCCGTCAGCGCCGATACCCGGGTGGTCGCGTTCCGGGGGCCGGATGCGGGAATCGAGCACCTCGCCATCGTCATCGGCGACCCGGCCACCGCACAGGCGGGAGACCCGGCTCCGCTGGTCCGGTTACATTCGGAATGTTTCACCGGCGACTTGCTCGGCAGCCTGCGCTGCGACTGCGGTCCGCAACTGCACGCGGCGCTGGAGCGCATCGCCGCGGAAGGGGCGGGCGTGTTGCTATACCTGGCGCAGGAGGGGCGCGGCATTGGCCTGGCCAGCAAGCTGCGGGCCTATACGCTGCAGGATCGCGGGCTCGACACCGTGGACGCCAATCGCGCCCTCGGCTGGCAGGCCGACGAACGCAACTTCCTGGTGGCCGCGACCATGCTCGAACAGCTCGGCCTGCATCGCATCCGCCTGCTGACCAACAATCCGGACAAGCTGGCCGCGCTGGCCGCCTGCGGGATCAACGTCGAGGCTCGGGCCGAGCTGGTAATTCCGCCGAACGGAGTCAACGACCACTACCTCGCCACCAAGGCCCGCCGCTTCGGGCATCTGTTGTAGTCAAAACTGGCACGCCTCTTGCTCGTTGATTGCCTATGATCCTTCCAACCTCCGGACCCAGAGACAACGGCGTGGCAGCCAGCACCGGCAGCGAAGCCGCTGGGCCCGGCGGCGGCTGGCCGGAGGCGCTGGACGTGTCGCGCGCGGACATGATGCACGCGCTCAACCCCCTGCAACATATGCCGGTGGTAGGCATGATTTACCGGGCAGCGACGAGCGAAGCCCTGCCGGCGCCGATCCGGGTGGCCGGGGCCGGGTTGCTGGGTGGACCGCTCGGGGTCATCGGCGCCGGGCTGATGAGCGTGTTCGAAGCCATTATCAAGATGAAACCGGATCTGTCGCGCCCGCCGGTCCCAGCCGGCATGTTGCAGACCGGGTCGGAAGCCGGGGTCGAGCCGGTGACGCCTGGCACCACGACAAACGGTGCCTACACGACACTCGCGACGGCGGAGCCAGAGTTCCTGCGCTCGCCGGGGCTGGATGCACCCAATACCGCTATCGTGCAGAACGGCGCCGCCGCTTACCAGAGTGCCGCCCTCGAGTGGCAGCGCAGCCAGTTGGCCGAAAAAGGCCTGGCGTGAGCGAAGCGGTTCTGGGCGCGGACGGCTTTCTGCGGCTCGGGGCGTCGATCTTCCGGGCGGCGATCGGCAAAGGCGGCCGGGTGCCGCACAAGCAGGAGGGCGACGGCGGCACCCCGATCGCCACGCTGCCGCTGCGCCGCGTACTCTACCGCGCCGACCGCGTCGCTCGCCCGAAATGCGCGGTGCCGCTCATGCCGCTCGCCCCGCATGACGGCTGGTGCGACGACCCGGCCGACCGGGCATACAACCAGCCGGTCCGCTTGCCGTATGATGGCCGGCACGAAGAGCTCTGGCGCGGCGACTCCGTCTACGACGTCATCGGCGTGCTGGGCTGGAATGACGCGCCGGTCCTGCGCCGGCAGGGCAGCGCGATCTTTCTGCACGTCGCACGCCCGGACTACGCTCCCACGGAAGGCTGCGTTGCGCTCGCCTTGCCGGATCTGCTGGCGCTCCTGGCCGCCGGGCTCACGGCGATCCGTATCGACCCGGTCTAGTCACCTGGGCTAACGCTCTGGGTAACAAAACCAGGGGAAACGCGCCGTGAGCTTCGACCTAGCCGGAAAAGTGGCCATCGTGACCGGGGGCGGCCGCGGCCTCGGCCGCGCCATCGCCCGTGGACTGGCTCAGCAGGGTGCCAGCGTGGTGGTCACCGGACGCACCGCCGCGACGCTGGACGCCACCGCCGCCGAACTCGGTCCCGACGCGATGGCTCATCTCGGCGACGTCGCGGTGGAAAGCGACGTGATCGCGTTGCGCGACGCGGCGCTGGCGCGGTTCGGCCGAATCGACATCCTGGTCAACAATGCCGGCGTGAACCCGATCTACAAGCCGATCGAGACCACGACGCTCGACGAGTGGCAGCACATCGTGGGCATCAACCTCACCGGCATCTTTCTGTGCGCCAAGCACATCGGCGGCAGCATGGTGAGCGCCGGGCGCGGCTCGGTCATCAACATCAGCTCGGTCGCCGGCCATGTCGGGCTGCGACGGTCGGTGCCGTATTGCGCGACCAAGGGCGGACTCGAGCTGATGACCAAGGCGCTGGCGCTGGATTGGGCGACCAAGGGCGTGCGGGTGAACTGCATCGCCCCCGGTTATTTCGAGACGGATCTCACTGCCGGGATGATCGCCAACGAGGCGCTGTCGACCCGGCTGCTCGGGCAGACGCCGATGGGCCGCTTCGGCCGCGACCCCGACATCATCGGCGCGGCGATCTTTTTGGCCAGCGACGCCAGCGCCTACATCACCGGCCAGAGCCTCGCCGTCGACGGCGGTTATCTGGCGGCGTGAGGCAACCCGCGGCGTCACGCCGCGATGAGCCCCTATGAAAACAGACAAGAAAATCCGCTATGCCGTCGTCGGTGCCGGCTGGATCAGCCAGGCTGCCTTCATGCCCGGCGTGAAACAGACCGGGAATTCCGTGCTGACCGCCATCATCACCGGCGACAGCACCAAGGCCGAGACGCTCGGTCGCCAGTACGGCATCGAACGGGCCTATCACTACGACGCCTACCTGGCCGCGCTCGACAGCGGCGGGTTTGACGCGATCTACCTGGCGCTGCCGAACGACCAGCATCGCCAGTTCGCGGTTCCGGCGCTGGAGCGTGGCATCCACGTCCTGCTGGAAAAGCCGATGGCGACGTCCGAGGAGGATTGCCGCGCCATCATCGACGCCGCCCGCCGCGGCCGCGCCAAGCTGATGCTGGCCTATCGCCTGCATTTCGAGCCTGGAACGCTGGAGGCGATCCGCATCGCCCAGAGCGGCGCCCTCGGCCGCTTGTCGACGTTCAGCTCGACCTTCACGCAGCAGGTCGAGGACGGCAATCATCGGGCGCAGAACGGCTACTGGTCCGGCCCGGTGCCGGACATGGGCACGTACCCGATCAACGCGGTGCGCAACCTGTTCCATGCCGAGCCGACCGAGATCATGGCCTGGGGCACGGAAACGCGCGGCTTCGGCTTCCATGACACGGTCAGCGTCACCATGCGCTTCCCGGAGGACCGGCTGGCGCAGTTCACGGTGGCCTACGGGCTGGAGAGCGTCGATGAATACCGGATCGTCGGCGATGAGGGCACGCTTCGGGTGTCGCCGGGCTACACGCTGCAGGGCGGGCTGCATCATGCGCTGACGGTCGATGGCAGCACGACCGAGACCGACTTCCGGGCGATCGACCAGTTCGCGGGCGAGACCGCCTATTTCTCCGACTGCATTCTCGAGAATCGGGAGCCGGAGCCGGATGGCGAGGAGGGGTTGTTCGACGTGCGCATCCTGGCCGCCATCGAGCGCGCGTTGGCGACTGGCCGCGCGCAGGAGTTGTCGCCGGCGCAGCGCGGCAAGCGGGCGATGCCCGACCAGCGCACCGATTTCCCGCCATCGACGGCGCCGGACCTCGTGAATGCGGCTGCACCGGAGGGGTAGCGCTCCGACGTGAAACACTGAACAGTAAGATCGTTAACGGGAGGATAAAAATATGGCACGAGTGGCTCTAGTCACCGGCGGAACACGCGGCATCGGCGAAGCGATCAGCACGTCACTCAAGGAGGCCGGGCGCACCGTAGTCGCCAGCTACGCCGGCAACACTGCGGCGGCGGAGGCCTTCACCAGCGCGACCGGAATTGCAACGATCCAGTTCGACGCCAGCGATTTTGCGGCGTGCGAGGCGGCGGTCAAGCAGATCGAGTCCGAGCACGGACCGATCGAGATCCTGGTCAACAATGCCGGCATTACGCGCGACGCGACCATCGCCAAGCAGAGCCGCGACATGTGGGATGCGGTGATCGACACCAACCTCGGCTCCTGCTTCAACCTGTGCAAGCTGACCTTTGAGGGCATGCGCGCCGCCAAGTTCGGCCGCATCGTCAACATCGGCAGCATCAACGGCCAGGCCGGGCAGTATGGCCAGGTCAACTACGCCGCCGCCAAGTCCGGCATTCACGGTTTCACCAAGGCGCTGGCCCAGGAGGGCGCGCGCTTCGGCATCACCGTCAACGCGATCGCCCCCGGCTATGTCGATACGGAGATGGTGCGTGCCGTGCCGGCCGACGTGTTGCAGAAGATCATCGCCCGCATCCCGCGCGGCCGCTTGGGTCAGGCCACCGACATCGCGCGCGGCGTCTGCTTCCTGACTGCCGAGGAGGGCGATTTCATCACCGGGTCGACGCTGTCGATCAACGGTGGGCAGCACATGTACTAAGCCATGCCAGCGATCTCGCTCGAGACCAAACTGGCGGCCGTTACCGAGCATTGGTCGCCCAAGATTGTCGGCCACTACAACGGCAACGACATCATGGTGGTCAAAGTGCAGGGCGAGTTCGTGTGGCACAGTCATCCGGAGACGGATGACTTGTTCCTGGTGCTGAAGGGCGCACTCACCATCCAGATGCGGGATGGTGAGGTGCGGCTTGGCCCCGGCGAGCTTTACGTGGTGCCGCGCGGCGTGGAGCACCGCCCGGTGGCGGAGGAGGAGACGCATCTCATGCTGATCGAGCCCGCCGACACGCCCAATACCGGCGACAAAGCCACCGCGGTCGTTAAAGTGGAGATCTGACTTCCAGCCGAGGCTTCGCTCCTTATGAATTTCGTCATCGATCCGGCTCCCACGCCATCCGTCGCCGTCGCCGGGTCATCGGATCGCTTTCCGGTGCGTCGCATCTTTTGCGTTGGCCGCAACTATGCCGCCCATGCCCGCGAGATGGGCAAGGACCCGGACCGCGAGCCGCCGTTCTTCTTCCTCAAACCGGCCGACGCCGTGGTCGATGACGGCGCAAGCATCGCCTACCCGCCGGAGACGTCGAACCTGCACTACGAGGCGGAACTGATCGTCGCCATCGGCAAGGCGGGGCGGGACATCGCGCCGGAGGCTGCGCTCGACCACGTGTGGGGTTACGGCATCGGCCTCGACATGACCCGGCGCGACCTACAAAACGCCGCCAAGGACCTCGGCCGCCCCTGGGATTGGGGCAAGGGCTTCGACAAGTCGGCGCCGATCGGGCCGATCCATCCGGTCTCGGCCGTCGGTCACATCGACAAAGGCCGCATCTGGCTCGCGGTGGA